>NZ_JBMVFA010000004.1:0-30173 GCF_049543595.1 Kitasatospora sp. NPDC094028
GGCCCGGGCCTTGATCACGCCGCCGCCGACGTAGAGCACCGGGCGCTTCGCGGCGACCAGCATCTTCGCGGCCTCGCGGATCTGCTTGGCGTGCGCCTTGGTCACCGGACGGTACCCGGGGACGGTTGCGGGGGCGGGGTGCCGGTACGTCGTCCGGCCCTGCAGGGCGTCCTTGGCGATGTCGACCAGGACCGGGCCGGGGCGGCCGGTGGCGGCGATGTGGAAGGCCTCGGCGATCACCTGCGGGATCTCGTCGGGGTCGGTGACCAGGTAGTTGTGCTTGGTGATCGGCATCGTGATGCCGCAGATGTCCGCCTCCTGGAAGGCGTCCGACCCGATCATGGACGACGGCACCTGGCCGGTGATGGCGACGATCGGCACGGAGTCCATGTACGCGTCGGCGATCGGGGTGACCAGGTTGGTCGCGCCGGGGCCGGAGGTGGCCATGCAGACCCCGACCCGGCCGGTGGCCTGGGCGTAGCCGGTGGCGGCGTGGCCCGCGCCCTGCTCGTGCCGGACCAGGATGTGGCGGACCTTGACGGAGTCCATCAGCGGGTCGTACGCGGGAAGGATGGCCCCGCCCGGGATGCCGAAGACGGTGTCCACGCCGACCTCTTCGAGGGCGCGGATCAACGCCTCGGCCCCGGTCACCCCGGTCGGCGCGGGAACGGCCCCGGCCGCCGGGGCAGCGGCCTCGGCGGCGGGGGCGCCGCTCTCCGGCGGAACGGCCCCGGCCGCCGGGGCGGGCGCGGTGAACGTGCTGAGCTGGGACATGCTGACAACCTCTCGGTTTCGTCGACGAGTTGGTCCCGTGGGGACCGGGAGGTGTCCACGGCCGGGGCCGCCGCGGTGGGCGGCGGCTCGGTCGGCCGTGGACGTCGTGTCGGGAAACCGGGGCAGCAGGGTCTCTCTCCGCGCCGGTCGTCGGTCGTCGCAGGCCGAGGGGTGACTCAGCGCTGGGCGCGACGCCGCACCGTCAGGAAGCGGTGGCCGGAGGGGCGTTGTCCGACCACCGCGGAGGAATCCGCCGGGTCAGCCCTGCCGCGCGGACGCGCGCCGGGTGACCAGCAGGAAGACCAGGGCCAGGGCGCCGATGCCGGAGGCCAGGCCGTACACGGTCGTGGCGCCGGCGCCGAGGGCGGCACCGCCGATGACGCTGCCGAGGCCGATGCCGAGGTAGATGCCGGAGGAGTTGAGCGAGATCACCAGCGGCGCCTCCTGCGGGGCGACCTCGATCAGCCGGTGCTGCTGCGGCGGCGTCTGGGCCCAGCTGCTGCCGCCCCAGAGCATGCACAGCAGGCCGACCAGCGGCTTGACGTCGGCGTCGGTGGAGGCCAGCCAGGCGAGCGAGCCGAGCGCGATCGCCATCACGGTGCAGCTGGCGATCAGCACGTTGGTGGAGCCCCAGCGGTCGGTGGCGTGTCCGGCGGCGAGGTTGCCGATCACCGCGCCGATGCCGTACAGGAAGAGCATCCACAGCACGCCGCTCTCGGGGATCTGGACGGCGTCCAGCATCGGCACGGCGTAGGCGTACGGGACGTAGGTGGCGCACATGCCGAGCACGGTGAGCGGCAGGACGGTGAGGACGGCCGGGCGGCGCAGCACGGCCATGCGGGTGCGCAGCGGCACCCGGGCGGCGCCGGGGAGCGGCGGCATGATCATGCGGAGTATGACCGCGACGAACAGGCAGAGCCCGGCGACGATGCCGAGCGCGGTCCGCCAGCCGAACCAGTGGCTGGCGGCGTTGCCGAGCGGCACGCCGAGCGCGGTGGCGATGGTGAGGCCGCCGATGACCACCGCGAGGGCGCGGGCCCGCAGTTCGGGCCGGACGAGGGAGGCGCTGACGGCTCCGGCGTTGGGGGTGTAGGAGGCGGCGCCGGCGGCGGCGAGGATCCGGCTGATGATCAGCACGGCCATGTTGGGGGCCAGTGCGGAGCCGAGGTTGGCGATGCCGAGGGTGAAGAGCGCGCCGATCAGCAGGGTGCGGCGGGGCAGCCGGGCGAGCAGGGTGGCGAGGACGGGGGAGAGGATCGCGTAGGCGGCGGCGAAGACGGTGATCGACTGGCCGGCGGTGGCCGAGGAGACGTGGAGGTCCTTGGCCATGGACGGCAGGAATCCGGCCACCACGAAGGCGTCGGTACCGACCGCGAAGGTGCCCAGGGCGAGGACGAGGGTCGACGAGAGGCCGCCCTGGGGTGGTGTGCCGGGTTCGGCCGCGGCCTTCCGGTCGGTCGGAACCGAGACACTGGACATCCGGAATCTCCTTGCAGTTCGGTTGGGGGTTACGAGTTGCGGTTCGGTCGGGGGTTACGAGCGGGGGCAGCCGGTCATGCGGGCGTAGTGGCGCCTGGTCCGGGCGGCGGCGCCGCCGGGGGCGGAGGCCATCAGGTCGGCCACCGTCTGCCCGGCGAGTTCGCGGCGCCAGGCCAGTTCGGCCCGGCGCATCGCGGCGGCGATCCCGCAGGGGCTGCGGAACTCCTGTTCGGGGGCTCCGCCGCCTTCGGCGCGCTGGCGGATCTCGGTGCAGCGGAAGGCGTCCTCGGGGCCCTCGATGGCGGTGACCACGTCCATCAGCGTGATCCGCTCCGGCGGCCGGGCCAGCCGGAAGCCGCCCTTGATGCCGGGGGTGGAGCACAGGATGCCGGCCCGGACCAGCGCTTGGAGGCGTTTGGTCAGGTAGGCCGGCGGCAGGTCGAACCAGGCGGCCAGCCGGGCCGTCGGCACCGGTTGCTCGGGGTCGAGCCAGGCCAGCGTGAGGCAGCAGTGGAGGCCCCACTCGACTCCTTCGCCCATCCGCATAACCAGGACGATACACATCCTGGTTCGGTCGCGCAGGTCGGACCGGGGATCGGCCGAAAGTATGTCAAGTCGCGGCTAGACAAGGGCGTTGTGGTTCTGCCGGACCGTCAGGTACAACGGGACGGCGGCGGGCCCTAAGACACGCCCTGGGCTTCCGTGCCGGGCCTGAGGACGACCCGGGTGCCGTGCAGCTCGCCGCGTTCCATGCGCCCGTGGACCTCGGCGGCGGCGCTCAGCGGAAGGGTCTCGACGGCCCGGGGTCGCAGCCGTCCGGCCGCGAGCAGGCGGTTGAGGGTGGCGGCGGCCTCGGCCAGTTCGGCGCCCGTGGCGTGGGAGATCACGAAGCCGGCGATCGAGCAGTCCTTCATGTACAGCGGCCCGACCGGGAGGACCGGCCGCGAACGGGCGCCGGCCAGCAGGACGAGGCGTCCGCGCGGGGCGAGCAGGTCGACGGCGGCGGTCAGGTCGTTCTCGCCGGAGGTGTCGAGGTGGAGGTCGACGCCGCCCGGGCAGGCCCGGGCGAGGTGCTCGGCGAGCTCCGGGTCGCGGTAGTCCAGCGCCTCGGCCGCGCCCAGTGCGCGGCAGTGGTCGAGGTCGCGGGCGGAGGCGGTGGCGACCACCCGGGCCCCGGCGTCGACGGCGAGGGTGACCAGCGCGGAGCCGACGTTTCCGGCGGCGCCGGCCACCAGGACGGTCTCGCCGGCCCGCAGGCGGCCGTGCGTGAACAGTCCGAGGTAGGCGGTCGCGGCCGGGTGGACGACGGCGACGGCCTCCTCGGGGCGGACGCCCGGCGGGAGGTGGTAGAGGCGGTCGGCGGCGACGACGGCCTGTTCGGCGGCGGCGCCCTGGCGGCCGCCGTGGCCCATGCTGTTGGTCCAGACCCGGTCGCCGACGGCGAAGCCCGCGGTGCCCGGCCCGGTCTCGGCGACGGTGCCGACGAGGTCGCGGCCGACCACGAACGGGAACGGGAGGGGGGTGCGGAAGAGGCCGGAGCGGACGAAGGTGTCGACCGGGTTGACGGTGGTGGCGGTGACGTCGACCAGGACGTCGGTCGGGCCCGGCCGGGGGGTGGGCAGGTCGCCGTACCGGATGTTCTCGGGCGGGCCGAGGGTCTCGATGAAGGCTGCTCGCATGATCGGAGAGTCTTCCACCGGGCCGCGCGGGGGTGCGCGGGGGAAGGTGATTGTCCGTCAACTCGCCCGGCCCGGGCGTGTGCGGGTCGGGCCGGCGGTGGTTCCTCCTGTTCAGGCGGCCTGTCCGGTGGTCCCGCCATAGGTCTGGACCGCAGTCGTGTGGCCGGTGCACCTGGGCCGGGTGCGGAACGTCCGCTTACCGTCGAACCATCGGAGGAGACGGCTGCCATGCGGAGGTTGGTCCTGGTGCGCGACTTTGACCTGCACATGATCGATTCGAGAGCGCCAGGGCGCGCGCCGGTGCTCGGCAGCTCCCACGACATCGTCCTCGCCGAGCTGTGTGCCGAGCTGTTCGCCTCGCTGCCCCGGTCGGACCAGCGCCGCAAGGGCGTGGAGTACCTGCGCGGACTGCTGGGCGCGCAGGGCCGCAAGTCGGTGCGCAACATCGCGCGGCTGATCGGCGGTCAGGCCACCGAACAGAACCTGCACCACTTCATCAGCAGCTCCACCTGGGACTGGGACCCGGTCCGCGCGGCGCTGGCGCACTACGTGACGGCCGTCGCTCCGCCGCAGGCGTGGGTGGTGCAGCAGACCGTCATCCCGAAGGCGGGGGAGCACTCGGTGGGCGTGGACCGCCGGTTCATCTCCTCGCTCGGCCAGGTGCTCAACGCCCAGCAGGCGGTGGGTGTCTGGTCGGCCTCCGAGGAGGCGAGCATGCCGGTCAACTGGCGGCTGCACCTGTCCCGGGCGTGGCTGGACGACGTCCCCCGGCGCAGCCAGGCGTCCATTCCGGCGAGCGTGACCACCCGGACCCTGGGCGACTGCGCGGTCGAGGCGGTGCTCGAACTGACCCGGTCCTGGAGCCTGCCCACCCTGCCGGTGGTGATGGACGCGCGCGAGCTGGACGGCATGAAGGCGGTGCGGCGGCTGCGGGCGGCGGGGGTGCCGTTCGTCGTGCGGATCAACAGCACGCTGCCGCTCTGCCCGGCCGAGGGCGGGCCGACCGGGCACGGCGCGGAGGCGCTGCCGGCTCACCGGATCATCGGGGCGTGCCGGGACCGCCGCCGGGTGGTGACCTGGACGGACCACGGGCCGGAGGGCGCGCCGCACACCGCCCTGGTCGGCGCCGTACGGGTCCGGACGGCGCCCGGGGCGGCCCGCACCCTGCGCTCGCCGGGGCGCCCGGGCGGTGCGGACGGCGACCTGCTGCTGCTCGGTGCGGGCACGCCCGGCCGGCGCTGGCCGCAGGAACTGTGGCTGGCCGACGTGCCGGACGTCCCGCCCGCCCAGCTGTTCCGGCTGAGTCTGCTGACCGGCCGGGTCGAGCGGGACTTCCACGAGATCGCCGACCGCACCGGCATCCGCGACTACACCGGCCGCTCCTTCAACGGCTGGCACCGCCACGTCACGCTGGCCTCGGCCGCCCACGTGGTCGCGGCCCTCGCCCACGGTGGCGGCCGCTCCCCGCGCCGGGTCGGCTGAGCCCGGGGCCGTCCTCGGCTCCCCGCCGCGGGACGGCCCCGGCTACCCCGGCTGCGGGCCGTCCTGGGTGAGCAGGTCGCGGACGCGGGAGAGCCGCAGGGCGAGCTGGACTTCGAGCGCCTGGCCCGGGTCCTGCCAGTTCGGGCCGAGCAGTTCGCCGATCCGCTCCAATCGGCGGGCGACGGTGTTCGGGTGGACGTGCAGCTTCTGGGCGGCCCGGGTCGGGCTGCCGCCGGTCTCGAAGTAGGCGTCCAGGGTGCGGCCGAGGTCGGTGAACCGCTGCCGGTCGTAGTCGAGCACCGGGCCGATCACCGAGTCCACGAAGGGGCGGACGTCCCGGTTCCCCGCGAGCAGGACGCCGAGGAAGCCCAGCTCCCCGGGGGAGGCCGAGCAGCCGGTGCTGCCGAGCGCGATCATCGCGTCGAGGCAGCGCAGGGCCTCCCGGTGGCAGTGGAACACCGCGGCGGCGTCCGTGACCGGCCCGGCCCCGGCGACCGTGACGGGTTCGCTGAGCAGCGGGGCGAGTTCGTTCAGGACGGTCCGGGCGGCGGCGCCGGCGTCGGTGCCGGGCAGCAGCAGGACGACGTTGCCGTCGTGGGCGACCCGCAGGCCCTTCAGCCGCGGGGCCAGGGCCATCAGCAGGGCGCAGGCCCGGCCGACCGCGCGGGTGTCGGGGCGGGCGACCACCACGACGTGCGGCGCCGTCAGGTCGACGCCCAACCGGCGGGCGCGTTCCTCCAGTTGCTGCGGCGGGCGCTTGGTGCCGGAGAGCAGGTCCTCCAGCAGCTCGTCGTGGGCGCGGCCCTGGGTGACGGTGGCGTCGCCGGTGCGCAGCAGCTGCACCGCCACGGCCTGGGCGGTGAGTCGCAGCAGGTCGTCGGGGTCGGCCGGGGCGTCCGGTCCGGGCCGGCAGACCAGCGTGCCGAGCACCTCGCCGCCGGCGGTGACCGGGACGGCCCGCAGGCCGTCGGCGGTGTCCACCGGGCGGCCGGCGGCCTGCGCGTCCGCGGCGGCGGAGGCCGTCTCGGGCAGCCGGCCGACGCTGGTCAGGACGGTGCCGTCGGCCGCGTGGATCCGCAGCCCGTCGCCGAGCTGCCGACTCGCGGTCTCGGCGACCCCGTACAGGTCGCTGTCGGTCAGCGCGCGTTCGGTCAACTCGTGCTGCAGGCGGCGCTGTTCGCGCAGGTCGCGGAGGGCGGCGACGGTGCGGTCGTGCTCCTCGCGCAGGTGCCGGGCGGCGGCCGCCGCCTGTTCCAGCTGCTGGGTGCGCAGGACGGCCAGCCCGGCGAGTTCGCCGAGCAGGTTCATCGTGGAGATCTCCTCCGGCGTGAAGTGCCGGACGTTGCGGTCGGCGACGTAGAGCGCGCCGAAGGAGTCCGGGCCGTGGCTCAGCGGGACGGCCATCAGGGCGCGCAGGGCCTCGGCCCGGACCACCTCGTCGATCGCGTGGGTGCGGCGGATCCGCTGGTCGACGAGGTAGTCCGGGGTCCACATCGGGGTCAGGCCGGCGACGGCGGCGTGGCCGAGCCCGGCGCCGTCGGTCAGCCGGAGGCCGACGTTGAGGGCGGAGGTGTGGCCGTCCGAGGCCCGGACGTAGGACTGGCCGTCCTGCTCCCCGGGGAAGCTGACGCAGGCCATGTCGGCGCCGAGGAGCAGCCGGGTGCGGCGGGTGACGACCTTGAGCACCTCGTCGAGGGTGTTCGGGACGAGGAGGTCGCGGGCGGTGTCGAGCAGCGCGGACAGTCCGGCCTCGCGCTGCTGGCGGCCCCGGCGCTGGGCGCAGATGCCGAGTCCGAGCCGGACGGCCTGCTCCAGTACCGCCGTCTCGGCCGGTTCGGCGCCCTCGCGGGCGGCTTCGGCGGGCAGCGACTCGATCCGGGCGGCCGGGGCCTCCGCCACGAGCAGGGTCAGTACGGTCAGTGCGTCGGGCCGCTTCCGGGCCTCCTGTTCGGTCATGTCCCATTCCTGCCTGTGCACCGGGGCGTCCTGTTGGCATGTAGCCGTCGAATAATGTGTTTATCACGTCACTTTGCGTGGATGTCAGGGTGCTTTCACACTTCGGACGGTGGAGGCCACCCACCTGGGCACCCTCCGGTGTGGTGCCCGGCCACCTTCCCGCCGCCCGCGCCGATGGGCCGGGACGGGACCCGGACGGTGCCGGGACCACCGCCGGGGTGTGGCCGGGCCACCGGGAGGCCGACCGCGCCGCCCAGGCGCCCACCCCGTGCCCGCCGGGCCGGGTGGCGCCCCGGGGCCATCTGACGGAGTCTCCCCTCACCTGATGGAGTATCCGCCCACCTGACGGAGTGCGGCGGCCGGCGTTGGCGGGGCGGGAGCCCCCGGCACAGGATCGGGACGGGCCTCCAGGGCTCTTCAGCCGTCCGGCAGCCGGCGGCCGCCGCCGGACAGGGCCCGGCCGCGCGGGCCCGCCGGCCGCCCGCCACGACCAGCGCCATCCGCAGCCTCCACGACGCCCGCCGTGCGCGCCGCCGAGCCGCCGCACCTTCGCCCCGGGAGACACCCATGGTGACCGCCCTGTCCACGCTGCTGTCCCGGCCCGCACTCCATCAGCCGGAGTGGGGCGACCACGAGCAACTGCCCGACGTCAAGGACCGGTTGGCCGGCCTGCCGCCGCTGGTCGGCCCGGCCGACGTGCGGCGGCTGCGCTCCGTGCTGGCCGAGGTCGCGGCGGGGCGGGCCCAGGTGGTGCAGATCGGCGACTGCGCCGAGGACCCGGCGGAGTGCACCGCGGAGGACGTCGCCCGCAAGGCCGGACTGCTGGACGTGCTGGCGGGCATCGTCACGATGGCCACCCACCGCCCGGTGGTCCGGGTCGGCCGGATGGCGGGCCAGTTCGCCAAGCCCCGGTCCAAGGACACCGAGCGGGTCGGCGGCGTCGACATCCCGGTGTTCCGCGGCCACCTGGTCAACAGCCCCGAACCCGACCCGGAGCTGCGCCGGCCCGACCCGCAGCGGCTGCTGCACTGCTACTGGGCGGCGGCCGAGGCGATGGCCCACCTCGGCTGGCCGGACCCGGACCGCCGCTCGCCGCTCAGCGCGCCGGTCTGGACCAGCCACGAGGCGCTGCTGCTCGACTACGAGCTGCCGCTGATCCGGCAGGT
This sequence comes from Kitasatospora sp. NPDC094028, assembly GCF_049543595.1. Classification (NCBI taxonomy): domain Bacteria; kingdom Bacillati; phylum Actinomycetota; class Actinomycetes; order Kitasatosporales; family Streptomycetaceae; genus Kitasatospora; species Kitasatospora sp. NPDC094028. The sequence continues at coordinate 8,537 of NZ_JBMVFA010000004.1, forward strand.
CGGCTACACCGAGAGCATGCTGACCTCCACGCACTGGCCGTGGATCGGCGAGCGCACCCGCGACGTGGCCGGCGCGCACGTCGCGATGCTCGCCTCGGTGGCCAACCCGGTCGCGTGCAAGGTCGGCCCCGGCATGACGCCCGAGGAGCTGCTGGCGCTGTGCGAGCGGCTCGACCCGCGCCGCGAACCGGGCCGGCTGACCCTGATCGCCCGGATGGGCGCCGAGGTGGTCGCCGACCGGCTGCCCCCGCTGGTCCGGGCCGCCCGGCTGGCCGGACACCCCGTCATCTGGCTCACCGACCCGATGCACGGCAACACCGTGACCGCGCCCGGCGGGCTGAAGACCCGGTTCGTGGAGACCGTCGTGCGGGAGGTCCGGGCCTTCCGCCACGCCGTCCGCTCCGCGGGCGGCGTGGCCGGCGGCCTGCACCTGGAGACCACGCCCGACGACGTCACCGAGTGCGCCCACGACGCCTCCGGGGCGGCGCAGGTGGGCGACAAGTACACCAGCTTCTGCGACCCCCGGCTCAACCCCGGCCAGGCCATCACCGTGGTCTCCGCCTGGGAGGACTGAACAGCGGCTGGAACACCACCACACCGACAACGACGGGCCGGCCGCGCGCCGGCCCCGAGGGAGGTCCGGCAGTGACGAACACGATCGCCCTGGTCACCGGGGCAGCAGGCGGCATCGGCGCGGCCGTGGTCCGCGCCCTGGCCGAACAGGGCACCACCGTGGCGGCGCTGGACCGCGACGAGGAGGGCCTGCGCGCGATGGCCGACGCCCTCGCCGCGGACGGCCTGCGGGCCGAGGCGTACCCGGTGGACGTCAGCGACCACCGGGCCGTCGAGCAGGCCGTCGACCGGGTGGAGCGCGAACTCGGCCCGGTCGACCAACTGGTCAACGCCGCCGGGATCCTGCGGCTGGGCGAGGTCCGCGACTTCAGCGTCGAGGACTGGACGGCCACCTTCGCGGTCAACGTCAACGGCGTCTTCCACGTCTCCCGGGCGGTGGTCGACCGGATGATCCCGCGCCGGCGCGGCGCCGTCGTCACCGTCGCCTCCAACGCCGCCAGCACCCCGCGCACCGAGATGGCCGCCTACGCCGCCTCCAAGGCCGCCGCGACGATGTTCACCAAGAGCCTCGGCCTGGAGGTCGCCAGGTACGGCATCCGCTGCAACCTGGTCGCCCCCGGCTCCACCGACACCCCGATGCTCAGCTCGATGTGGCACGACGAGACCGGCCCCCGCAACACCCTGCAGGGCCGCCCGGACGCCTTCCGGGTCGGCATCCCGCTCAACAAGCTGGCCCGCCCCGCCGACATCGCCGCCGCCGTGCTCTTCCTGCTCTCCGACGCGGCCGGCCACATCACCCTGCACGACCTCACCGTCGACGGCGGCGCCAGCCTCGGCGCTTAGGGCGTGTCTTGCGGGTCCTTGCCGGGTCCGCCAAAACCCACAAGACACGCCCTGAGCCCTGCCGTCAGCCCGTCAGCCCGTCAGCCCGTCCGCCCGTCCGCCCGTCAGTCCGGCCGCTGTGGCCGACCCCCACCGGCCGCAGCGGCCCCAACTCCCCCCTTCCCCAGGAGAGTCCATCCCCATGGCAGGCATTCCGCCCATCGCGCCGTACCCGATGCCGACCGCCGGCGAACTGCCCGACAACACCGTGTCGTGGACCGTCCGCCCGGACCGTGCGGTGCTGCTCGTGCACGATATGCAGCGCTACTTCCTGCGCCCCTTCCCGGCGGACGCCTCGCCCGGCGGGGAACTGCTGCGCAACGCCGCGCTGCTGCGCCGCCGGGCCGCCGAACTCGGCGTGCCCGTCGCGTACACCGCCCAGCCCGGCGGCATGACCCCCGAACAGCGCGGCCTGCTGCGGGACTTCTGGGGCCCCGGCATGCGGGTGGACCCGGCCGACCGCGAGGTGGTCGAGCCGCTCGCCCCGCAACCGGGGGACTGGCTGCTCACCAAGTGGCGCTACAGCGCCTTCTTCCGCTCCGACCTGCTCCAGCGGATGCGCGAACAGGGCCGCGACCAGCTGGTCCTGTGCGGGGTGTACGCGCACGTCGGCGTGCTGATGACGGCCGTCGACGCGTTCACCAATGACATCCAGCCGTTCCTGGTCGCCGACGCCGTCGCGGACTTCTCCGCCGCCGACCACCGGCTCGCCCTGGAGTACGCCGCCGCGCGCTGCGCGAAGCTGACCACCGCCGAGGAGACCTTCGCATGACCGACCGCACCACCGACCGGACGACCGGGGCGCTGCTGGGCCGGGTGCTGGTCGAGCACCCGCCCGCCTTCGCCCTGCTGCACCGGCCGGAGACCACCGGCCCCGGCAGGCTCGACGTCCTGTTCGGCGAGGTCGCCGCCGCGCGCACGCTGGCCGAGGTCCCGCTGACGGAGGCCGCCGGCGGCCCGGGCCCGGAGGTGCTGCTGCTGGTCCCGTACCGGCAGATCGCCGAGCGCGGCTTCGAGGCCCCGGACGACGGCGCCCCGCTGCTCGCCATGACGGTCGCGGAGCACGCCGTCGTCGCCCTGGACGAGGCGCTGGCGCTGATCCCGGACCGGCCCACCGAGCTGACCGGCGCCCGCTTCGACCTGGACGACGAGGAGTACGCCGGGATCGTCCGGCGGGTCGTCGCCGAGGAGATCGGCCGCGGCGAGGGCGCCAACTTCGTCCTCCGCCGCTCCTTCCTGGCCGAGATCACCGACTACACCGTGCCCGCCGCGCTGGCCTTCTTCCGCCGGCTCGCCGAGCGGGAGGCGGGCGCCTACTGGACCTTCGTGGTGCACACCGGGGAGCGGACCTTCGTCGGCGCGAGCCCGGAGCGGCACCTGAGCCTCGTCGACGGCGTCGCCGTGATGAACCCGATCAGCGGCACCTACCGCTACCCGGCCTCCGGCCCCACCCTGACCGGCGTGATGGACTTCCTCGCCGACCGCAAGGAGACCGACGAGCTCTACATGGTCGTCGACGAGGAGCTCAAGATGATGGCCCGGATCTGCCCGGGCGGCGGCCGGGTGGTCGGCCCCTACCTCAAGGAGATGGCCCGGCTCGCGCACACCGAGTACCTGATCGAGGGCCGCACCGACCGCGACCCGCGCGAGATCCTGCGCGAGACGCTGTTCGCCCCCACGGTCACCGGCAGCCCGCTGGAGAGCGCCGCCCGGGTCATCCGCCGCTACGAGCCCGCCGGGCGCGGCTACTACAGCGGCGTGGCGGCGCTGATCGGACGGGACGGGCGCGGCGGCCGCACGATGGACTCGGCGATCCTGATCCGCACCGCCGACATCGACGCCGCCGGCCGGATCCGGATCGGCGTCGGCGCCACCCTGGTGCGCCACTCCGACCCGGCCTCCGAGGTCGCCGAGACCAGGGCCAAGGCGGCCGGCCTGCTCGCCGCGCTGGAGGGTGGCGGCCGGCCCGGATTCGCCGACCACCCGCAGGTCCGGGCCGCCCTGGCGGGCCGCAACGCCGGCATCGCGGACTTCTGGCTGGCGGACGGCCCGGACAGCCCGGACGGCCGGGAGCCGGCCGAACTCGCCGGGCGCCGGGTGCTGGTGGTCGACGCCGAGGACACCTTCACCGCCATGATCGGCCACCAACTGCGCTCGCTCGGCCTGGAGGTGACGATCTGCCGGTTCGACGAGCCGTACGCCTTCGAGGGCTTCGACCTGGTCGTGATGGGCCCCGGGCCCGGCGACCCGCAACGGGCCGACCACCCCAAGATCGCCCATCTGCGCAGCGCGGTGGCCGAGTTGCTGGCCCGGCGCCTGCCGTTCGTCGCGGTCTGCCTGAGCCACCAGGTGCTGTCCACCCTGCTCGGCCTGCCGCTGCGCCGCCGGGACGTCCCCAACCAGGGCGTGCAGCGCGAGATCGACCTGTTCGGCGCCCGGGAGCGGGTCGGCTTCTACAACACCTTCGCCGCGACCAGCCCGCGGGACACCGTCGAGGTGGCCGGGGTCGGCACCGTCGAGGCCAGCCGCGACCGGCGGACCGGCGAGGTGCACGCCCTGCGCGGCCCGCACTTCGCGTCGATGCAGTTCCACGCCGAGTCGGTGCTCACCCAGGACGGGCCGCGGATCACCGGCGGCCTGATCGCCGACGTCCTGCGGGCGGCGGCCGTCCCGCTGGCGCGGTAGCTCCCCGTCCGACGGCAGGAAGGCGTGGACCCCGCCCGGGGCCCACGCCTTCGTTCGCCGGACGGGCTCACGCCCCCTCGGCCGCCAGCTCCCGCGCCAGTTCCAGCCGCTTCACCTTGGTGGTGGCGGTGTGCGGCAGCTCGTCCAGCCGGCGCTGCACCGGCGGCGCGAGCGCGGGCAGGCCGACCACCGCGCGGTTCCAGCGGTCGACGTCGAGCGGCCGGTCGTCCCGGGTGCAGACCACCGGGATCGGCGCCCGCTCCCCGCCCGGGACGATGATCACCTCCAGCAGCTCGGGCAGCCGGGTGAACAGCTTGTCCTCCAGGTCGAGGGTGCTGTTGATGCCCGGGATCTCGTCGACCTCGCGGTCCAGCAGGTGCAGGCAGCCCCACCTGGTCCGGTAGCCGAGGTCGCCCATCCGCCACCAGCCGTCCGGCGAGAACTGGGCGTCGAAGCGCTCCTGTTCGCCGTGGTAGCCGATGATCTGCCCGCCGGTGCGCACCTCGATCCGCCCGGGGGAGTCCTTGGTCACCGGCCGGCCGTCCCGGCTGACCACCCGGACCTCGGTCATCCCGGGGAAGTTGCGGCCGACGCAGCGGCCCTCGGCGTTGGTGTTCCGGTACCGGGTGTAGGTGCGGGCGGCGATGGCGCCGGTCTCGCTCTGCCCGTACGTCTGGGCGAAGAACGGCAGGCTGCGCCGGGAGGCGCCCAGCAGGGTGTCGACGGTGCGGGGGTGGATGGCGTCGAAGGTGTTGCTGAAGCAGCGCACCTTGGCCAGCGGCTGCGCCGGGTGGTCGGCCAGGACCTCCCAGCCGAGCAGCGTGTTGGGGTGGGACTCGATCACGCCGGGCGGGATCCGGGCGAACAGCTCGGCGGCGTGCTCCGGTTCGTCGTCGCGCATGATGATCATCGGGTGGCCGCGCAGCGCGAACAGCGCGGCGCCGCTGATCATCCGGGAGTGGACGAAGGAGACGTGCACGGCGATCGGCTCGTGCCGCCCGACCGGGGCGAGCAACACCGACTGCGGGCGGCAGCGGGCCTGGATGGTGATGCCGGTCTGGACGGTGAGCTTGGGCAGCCCGGTGGTGCCCGAGGTGTGGGTGATCAGCGCGGGCTGGTCCTGCGGCATGGTCACCGGCCTGACCCGCTCGGCCCCGGCCAGCGCGGCGAGCGAGGTGGCGCCCGGGAACTCGCCGGTGGCCGTCAGGACCCGCTCGGCCAGCTCGAAGACCTCGCCCGGGAGGTCCTTCTCCAGCTTCGCCGCGTCGGTGAGCAGCGTCGGCCGCGACAGCCGCCCCAGCAGCCGGGCGACGGTGGTGCCGTCCAGCTTCGGGGAGAGCAGCACCGGCACCCCGCCGACCCGGGCGACGCTGTACGCGAGCAGCGAGATGTCGAAGCCGTCCGCCTTGTGGATCACCACCCGCTCGCCCGGTCGGACGTCGGCCGCCCACAGCCGGGCGGCGAAGTCGTCGACCAGGTCGGCGATCTCGGTCAGGGTGATCCGCCGGCCCAGTGCGGGGGCGATGTCGAGGTCGTGGTCGAGGTAGACCGGGTTCGCCGGGTGGCGGGCGGCCGCGCGGTCGAAGACCGTGCCCAGCCGGATGCCACGGTTGCCGACGCGTTGCAGGAACATGCTTTCTCTTCCTCTTCGATCGGTCAGGTTTCGCTGGGGTGCGGGCTGATGCGCAGGGCCCGGTCGACGAGGGGGCCGGCCGCCCCGGTGTAGGCGGTCGGGTCGCACAGCCCGGTCAGCTCGGCCTCGCTGAACACGCCCTTGAGGGCGGGGAGTTCGGCGAGCACCAGGGCCAGCGGCCGGCCGCTGCGGTCGGCCTCGCCGGAGGCCTCGGTGAGCAGGTGCTTCGCCGCCGCCTTGCCGAGCCGGGGCGCCAGGACGGCCGCGATCCGCTCCGAGACGATCTGACTGCCCGTCAGATCGAGGTTGCTGCGCATCCGTTCGGGCCGGACCTCCAGGCCCTCGGCGAGCTCCACCGCGGTGTGCGCGGCGCCGCCGGTGAGCCGCAGTGCCTCGCGCAGCAGCTGCCACTCGGCGTGCCACGTGCCGGCCGAGCGCTCGTCCTCGGCGAGCAGGCACTGGGTGAGGCCGGTGGCGATCACCGGCACCTGCAGCGCGGCGCTGCGGATCAGGGTGGCCAGCACCGGGTTGCGCTTGTGCGGCATCGCGGAGGAGCTGCCGCGCCCGGCCGCGGTGGGCTCGGCGACCTCGCCGACCTCCGTCCGGGTCAGCGACTGCACGTCGACGGCGATCTTGCCGAGGGCGCCGGCCGTGAAGGCCAGCGCGCCGGCCAGGTCGGCGATCGGGGTGCGCAGCGCGTGCCAGGGCAGCACCGGGCGGGCCAGCCCGGTCTCGGCGGCGAAGGCGGCGACCAGCCGGTCCGGGTACCCGTCCGGGTCCGCCGCGGTCCCGGCCCCGCCGCCGTCGATCCGGGCGTACTCCAGGTAGCCGGCCAGGGTGCCGGCGGCGCCGCCGAGCGAGACCGGGAGCTGCCCGGCGACGGCGCCGAGCCGCCGCTCGGCGTCCAGCACCAGCTGCCGCCAGCCGGCCGCCTTGAGGCCGAAGGTGGTCGGGACGGCCTGCAGGGCGAGGGTGCGGCCCGCGATGGCGGTGTCCCGGTGGCGTTCGGCCAGGACGGCCAGGGCCCGGGCGGTCCGGGCGAGGTCGGTGCGCACGATCCGCAGCGCCCGGGCGGACACCAGCATCGCGCCGGTGTCCAGGACGTCCTGGCTGGTGGAGCCACGGTGGACGTACTCGGCGGCGGCCCGGTCCTCGGCCGCCACCACCCGGGTGAGGGCCCGGACCAGCCCGACCACCGGGTTGGCGGTCTCCCGGGCTTCGAGGGCGAGCGCCCGCAGGTCCAGCCGGTCGGCCCGGGCCAGCCGGGTGATGGTGTCGGCGGCGGCCCGGGGCAGGGTGCCCAGGGCGGCCTGGGCCCGGGCGAGGGCCGCCTCGGCGTCCAGCATGGCCTGCAGCCAGGCCCGGTCGCACACGGCGGCCTCGACCGGGGTCCCGGCCCGGACGGGGGAGAGCAGGCCGCCGTCGGTGAGCTCGTCGGCGGTGTCGCGCGGGTCTGTCATACGAGCACTCCGGTCAGGTCGGTCACGTCCGCGCCCGGCCGGACGGCGGCGGGCACCTCGGCGGCGGGCGGCAGGGCGAGAACCGAGCGGGCGATCGCGTCCGAGTCGCCGAGGGTCACCGAGTCCACGCCGGGCCGGATCCCGGCGGCCGTCACCCAGTGCACGGACTCGGTGGGCACCCCGTAGGCGTAGCGCCGCGGGTGCGCGCGGCCGCGGGTGTCCAGCAGCCGGTACGGCCGCTCGGTGACGGCGAGTCCGCCGGTCTCGTAGCTGCTGCCGTCCTGGGCCGGGATCCGGTACGCGGCGACCTGCTCGGTGCTCAGCAGGTGCTGGAGCAGCGGGTCGGTGGTGCGGCGGAGGTCGGGTTCGGGCAGCCGCGCCTCGATCAGGACGGTGGCCCGCACGGGCGGCCGCGGCACCTTGGTCGAGCTGAGCACGTAGCAGGGCGTGCCGGTGTCGATCCGGATCTCGGTGCCCGGGCCGGTGAGGTCGACGACGCCGGCCTCGATCAGGGCGATCAGCTCCTCGATCCGGGAGACCGGCGGGCCGATCGACAGGAAGGCGTTGAGCGGGGTGTACCAGCCCTCCAGCTCGTCGCGGTGCGAGGTGCCCTCCAGCCCGCCGTGGTCGACGGCCTGCCGGATCTCGTTGCGCAGGTCGCGCAGCACGTCCAGGGCGGCCTTGAGCGGGCCGCTGAGGTTCCCGGCCCGGGCCGCCTCGACGTCCTGGGCGAGGTAGTCGAGCAGCCAGTCGCGGAAGTCCTCCGGGCCGGTGAACTCCCGGTCCCCGGACGGGCGGAAGAGCCGCTCCCAGTCCCAGCGGTCGGCCTCGGTGATGCCGTACTCCTCGCACAGGAACGCGAAGCCGTCGCCGCGCGCGACCGTCAGGTACCGCTGGACGAAGTCCTCCCGCTCGGCGCCGCGGCCGCGGGCGTCCAGCAGCGTGCCGTAGTAGACGCTCTCCACCTCGCGGGAGATCAGCGGCCACAGGTCGGTGCGGAAGTGCACCGGCTCGCCGGCCGCGGACCGCCGGCGCAGCCCGGCGATGTACTCGGCGGTGAGCAGCCGCGGGTAGTAACGGCCGTACGCGCCCTTCTCGTTCTCGCCGCGGGCGTGGTACGGGATGCCGCGCCGCGACCAGGCGAACAGCTTCGGTTCCCGGCCGGAGGGCCGGTACACCAGCCGCTCGCCGACGCGCTCGAAGGAGCCGCCGCGGCCGATCGTGAAGAGCGCCATGTGGTCGAAGAAGTTGAGCCCGAGGCCGCGCAGCAGCACGTTCTGCCCCGGCTGGATGCCGGTCAGGTCGAGGTCGGCGGGGTTGGCCGGGGTGAAGTAGGTGAGGTGGTGGATCCGGGCGAGGCTGGCCGTCCGCTCCTCGTGCGGGGTCGGCCGGGCGGCGACGTGGCCCTGGGCGAGCACGATGGCGTCCAGCTCGTTGAGCCGGCTGCCGTTCTCCAGGCGGATGCCCTGCGGGCCGCCGGGGACGCCGTGGGTGTCCGCCATGGCGACCGCCCGCGAGCGGTGCACCAGGACGGTGACGTGCCCGGGCGCGCCGTCGATCACCCGGCGGAAGCTGGCGTTCAGGTAGCGCCCGTAGAAGGCCCGGCTGGGGTAGGTGTTCGGACCGAGCGTGCGGGCCTCGGCGAGGCAGGCCTCGTCCTGCCCGGAGGCGGCGCCCGCGGCGGCGATCTCGGTGGCCCAGCCGTACAGGCTCGGGCCGGGCTCGATCGGCCCGTCGATCCGCGAGCTGTCGTCGGTGTACACGGTGATCTGCGAGGCGACGGTGTTCATCAGCAGGTGCTGCGACTGGTCCTGGCGCCAGACGGCGCCGGCGCCGGGCGCGGCCGGGTCGACCACGTGCACGGTGACGGCCTCGTGCGAGGGCTGCGCGCGTTCGTTGGCGCAGAGCCGCTCCAGTACGGACAGGCCGCGCGGGCCCGCTCCGACGATGCAGACCTCCAGGCCCGCCTGCTTCCTCCCGGTCATGGCTGTCCGCCCTCCGTGTCCGATCCGTCGTGCGCTGCGTGGTTGTGGTGCGCGTGGTCCACCGGAGCCCCGGCGAGCAGCAGCCGGGCCAGCTCCAGGCGCTTGATCTTGGTGGTGGAGGTCTTCGGCAGGTCGACCAGTCGCCGGTGGACCGGCTCGGCCATCGGCGGCAGCGTGGCGGTGGCCCGCCGCCAGGCGGCCAGGTCCAGCGGGGCGTCGTCCTTGGTGCACACGACCGGTACCACCTGGCCGTCCGCGCCGGGGATGATGATGACCTCGGCGAGGCCGGGCAGCCGGCCGAACAGGGTGTCCTCGACGGCCAGGGTGCTGCCGAAGCCCTCGATCAGGTCGACCTCGCGGTCCAGCAGGTGCACGCAGCCCCATCTGGTGCGGTAGCCGACGTCGCCCATCCGCCACCAGCCGTCCGCCGACACCTGGGCGTCGTAGCGCTCCTGCTCGCCGAGGTAGGTGACGATGCGCCCGTCGCTGCGCACCTCGATGTCGCCGGGGTTCTGCGGGGACGGCGGCCGGCCGTTGCGGCTGACCACCCGCACGTCGGTCATCCCGGGGAAGGGCATGCCGACGCAGCGGCCGTCGTCGTCCAGCGTGCGGCGGCGGCTGAAGCCCCGGACGATCGCCGGGCCGACCTCGCTCTGCCCGTACAGCTGGCCGAAGACCGGCGCCCGGCGCTTGGTGGCGCGCAGCAGCCGGTGCACGGTGCGCGGGTGGATCGCGTCGAAGGTGCTGCTGAACAGCTTGACGTTGGACAGCGGCCCGCGCGGGTCCTCGGCCAGCTCCTCCCATTCCATGAAGGAGTTGGGGTGGGCCTCCAGGATGCCGGGCTTCAGCCGGGCGAACAGGTCGCCGATCTCCTTCGGGTCCGATCCGCGCAGCAGCACCAGCGGGAAGCCGCGGTACAGCGAGATCGCCAGGGCGGTGATCAGCCGGGAGTGGACGAAGGAGACGTGGATCGCGATGGTCTCCCGGCCCCGGATCAGCGGGGCGACCACGGAGGCCTGCGGGCGGTAGCGGGCCTGCAGGCTGAACCCGGTGTGCACGGCCAGCTTGGGGGTGCCGGTGGTGCCCGAGGTGTGGGTGATCAGCGTCGGGTGGTCGGCCGGCATGACGACCGGTGCCACCCGATCGACCCCGGCCGGCGAGCGCAGTTCGACCGCGCCGCGGTAGGAGCCGGAGGTCAGCACCACCTGGTGGGCGAGCTCGAAGACCGTCCCGGGCAGGACGTTCTCCAGCTTCTCCTGGTCGGTGACCAGGTACGGCCGGTCGGTCCGGCGGACGAGCTCGGCGACGGTGGCGCCGTCCAGCTGCGGGGAGAGCAGGACGGGCACGGCGCCGATCCGCGCCGCCGCGCAGGCGAGCAGGGTGATGTCGAAGCCGTCGGCCTTGTACACCACCACCCGCCGGGCCGGCCGGACGCCCGCCGCCCAGAGCCGGGAGGCCAGGTCGTCCACCAGGTCCGCCACCTCGGCGACGGTCGCCCGGCGGCCCAACTCCGGTGCGACGTCGAGGTCGTGGTCGAGGATGAGGACGTTCGCGCCGTGTCTGGCCGCGGCGCGTTCGAACAGCATGCCGAGGTGGATCCCCCGGTTTCCGATACGTTGCAGAAGCACCTGTCCGCCTCCAGGACCGCGGCAATCCGCCGACGGCGCTCGACGTGAATGTGATGGGGGCCGTGCGGGGCGAAGGGGCCGGACGGGCCCCGAGCGGGAGGGCCTCCGGCCCGGTGTCACGTCCGCTCGACGGTCATGCCTTCTCGATGACGGCCTTGATGCGCCGCAGGGTGACGGCCAGGTCGGCGGAGATCTTGTCGCCCCACTCGGCGAAGAAACGTTCCTTCTCGGTCGCGTCCATCTCCGCGGTGATGCCCTTGATGCCCTCGGTGGCCGCGACCATCCGGAAGTGGTGGGTCAGCAGGCTGCCGCCGCCCTCGGCCGGCTCGATGTCGAAGCCCCAGACGCTCTGCTGCGGCTCGCCCGCCGAATCGTGCATCGCCCACCGGAAGGTGCGGCCGGGCTCGGCGGCCACCACCTGGGCGTGCGTCGTCCACCGGCCGCGCACCACCGGCGCCCAGGCGACCACCTCCTCGCTGCGGAGGTTCTCGCCGCGGAACACCGACCCGACCTCGGCCGGGGCGCCGACCACCCACGCACCGCCCTGGCACTCCGGGCTCCACTCACCGCTGCGCGGCAGATCGCTGAGCACCGCGTACACGTCGAGCGGGGCCGCGGCGACGCGGATGTCGGCGTCGGCGGAGAAAATCGGCTGCTTCTCGTTGCTGGATTCGCCCATGCCGGGAATCGTCCCAGCCCGGCCCCGGCGGGGGTCAAGGCCCGGCCGGCGGGTCCGTCAACTCCATGATTCCGTGTCAACTCCGGCGCCCTGCAAGGGCGGAACCGCGGCCGCCGGCACCCGCGGACCGGGCCCTGACCTGCGGACTCACCGCCCCCGCGGGCTACGTGCCGGCGGCCACCTCGCGGGCGAAGTGCAGCGCCACGATCGCCATCCGGTCCGCGTGGTAGAAGCGGTGGGCCCCGTGGTTGGCCACCCCGGAGTCGAGCTCGATCCGCACGCACCCCGCCCGCCGGGCCCGCTCCTCCAGCTCCGCCATCAGCCGCCGCCCGACCCCCGCCGAGCGCACCGCGCGATCGGCCACCAGGTCCTCCACGAACAGCAGCCGCCCACGACTGGTGGCCAGCACCCGGTGCGCCGCCACCCCGACGCACCGCCCGTCCCCGTCGTAGGCGGCGGTGAAGACCAGCCCCTGCCCGTGCGCCTCGGCGGCGAAGTCCGCGAACTCCCCGGCCGTCAGCGCCGGCCTCAACTGTCTGATCAGCGGCCCGACATCGGCCGCCATCGCGGCCTGCCCCGGGACGACGTCCAGCATCGTCAGCTCCATGCGGGCACTCTACGGCCGGGCCGGCGCCCGCGCGCCAACTCGGCACCGCCCGCGACGTCCTGGCGTCCGCCGCCGCCCTCCCGTACCGTCGTGCCCCGTGACCCTCTCGCAGGCGGACGTCAACCGGATCTTCCTCCCGGCCACCTACGCGGACGGCATGCCGTACGGCCTGCTCCGCGAGCTGCGGCGGGCCGCCCCGGTGTGGTGGGTGGAGGAGCCGGCCGTGGCCGGGTGGCCCGGCGGCACCGGCTACTGGGCGGTGCTGCGCCACGCGGACGTGAAGCACGTGCTGCGCCACGCGGACGTCTTCTCCTCGCACCTGGGCGCGACCCAGGTCCGCGACCCGGACACCCCGGCCGACCTGGACTTCGTCCGGGCGATGATGCTCAACCAGGACCCGCCCGACCACTCCCGGCTGCGCCGGATCGTCGCGGGCGCGTTCACCCCGCGTGCCCTGGCCGAGCTGACGGACGCGGTGGCCGGCCGGGTGCGCGAGCTGGTGGCCGAGGTCCGGCCGGACGGCGCCACGGACCTGGTGCGGCTGGTGGCGGACCTGCCGGTGTGGACGCTGGCGCGGGTGATGGGGGTGCCCGAGCAGGACCGGCAGCTGCTGGTCGACTGGGCGAACCGGGTGATCGGCTACCAGGACGCCGACTACGCCCAGTCCAGCACCGCCGACCCGGACACCCTGACCGACCTCGGCCGGGCGGCGCTCGCCCACCGCCCCGCCGCCCGGACCACCCCGGACGGCCGCCCGGTCAACCCGCGCTCCCGCCCCGCGCTCGCCGACATGTACGCCTACGCCCACGGCCTGGCCCAGGCCCCCGGCGAATCCCGCGGCATCCTGGCCCGGGCCCTCCACGCGGGCCTGACCGCCGACGAGTTCGAGACCATGTTCTTCCTCTTCGCCGTCGCCGGGAACGAGACCGTCCGCAACGGCCTGCCCGGCGCCCTGCTCACCCTGTTCGACCACCCCGGGCAGTACCGGCTGCTGCGCGAGCGGCCCGAGCTGACCGGCCCGGCCGTCGAGGAACTGCTGCGCTTCTGGCCGCCGGTGATGAACATCCGCCGCACCGCCGCCGTGGACACCGAGCTGGGCGGCCGGCCGATCCGGCGCGGCGACAAGGTGGTGGTCTACCACGCCTCCGCCAACCGGGACGAGACCGTCTTCCCGGAGCCGGACCGCCTCGACCTCACCCGCACCCCGAACGACCACGTCAGCTTCGGCTACGGCCCGCACTTCTGCGTCGGCGCCCAGCTCGCCCGGGTGCAGCTGCGCCTGATGGTGCGGGAACTGCTGGACGGCCTGCCCGGGCTGGAGCCGGACGCGGCGGCGGGGCCGCCGCAGCGGCTGGTGTCCAACTTCCAGAACGGCCTCAAGTCCCTGCCGGTCCGCTGGCGGACGGCCGGCTGACCGCCGCCGGCCCGGTCGGCCGCGGGTTCGGTCGGCCGCGGGTTCGGTCGGTCGCGGGCCCGTCGAGCGCGGCCCGTCGAACGCGTCGAGGAATTTCGCAAGAGGTTTCTGTTATTCCCGGCCGTCCCCGCCGCTCTCCGAAGTGTCAGCAGGTCCGGGCCCCCGGTTCAGCGGGGTGCGCGGGCCATGGCACGAGGAAAGGAACGCGATGGGACACCGAAGCAGCGAGCTGCGGCGCCGCAAGCGCCGCAGGCTCACCCGCCGGAGCGCGCTGGTCGCCACCGTGGTGGCGGCCGGGCTGGTCGTGGGGACGCTCGGCATCCGCACCGCGCTGGAGCCGACGGCCGCGCACAGCACGGTCGCGGCCGCGGACGGCACCGGCGACCAGGCCGGCGTCGTGCCGGACGGCGACGGGTCGGGGGAGACCGGCACCGCCGAGGGAGGCACCCGGCCGCCCGCCCCGAAGCGCGACGAGAAGGCCACCCCGCCGAAGGCGATACCCAAGGACCAGCCCGAGCGCGGCCTGGTCTACGCGGGGTTGAGCCTGCCCGCCAGCGACCGCTGCGGCAGCATGCTGGAGGTCAGCGGCAGCACCCAGTGCAGCCACGGCCCGGACGTGCCGCCCAGCGGCGTGGACATCCACAAGGACGTCCCGCCGGTCGCCGCCGCGGCCGCCCAGCCGCCCGCGCTCACCCCGCCGGCCGACGTCCGCGCACCCGCCGCCGCCGACCTCCTCAAGGGCGGCGAGCCCGTCCTCGACGTCCAGCAGAAGGCGCTCCTCGACGGCTCCGGCGGCGCCGCCGGCTCCGGTGGCGGGGCCGCCCCGCAGGCCCCGGCCGCCGGCTCCGGCCTGGTCTGCGAGGGCGACGGCCGCAGCGGCAACCGCGTCCAGGTGGTGTACGTGCACACCCCGGGCAACGACCGCTACGCCCAGTACCTCTCCTCGTTCAAGAAGTGGGCCGCCGACGTCGACGTGATCTACAACGCCAGCGCGGCGGAGACCGGCGGCGAGCGGCACGTCCGCTTCGTCACCGAACCCGACTGCAGCGCCTCGGTGCTGAACGTGCAGATCTCCGACGCCGAGGCGGCGGACTTCAACGCGAGCAACCGCGCCCTCGCCGCGCAGGGGTTCGACCGCAAGGACCGCAAGTACATGATGTTCACCGACGCCAAGGTGTACTGCGGGATCGGCACCTTCGCCGGCGACGAGCGCCCCGGGCAGGACAACCTCAGCAACTTCGGCCCCTCCTACGGCCGTACCGACTCGGGCTGCTGGGGCGGCACCACCGCCGCGCACGAACTCGGCCACAACCTGGGCGCGGTGAACAACAGCGCCCCCAACTCCAGCAAGGCCGGCCACTGCACCGACGAGTGGGACATCATGTGCTACTCGGACGCCCCCTACTACCCGCAGATGCGGGTCGTCTGCCCGGACCGCGCCCATGACGACCGGCTCGACTGCCACCACGACGACTACTACAACACCGATCCCAAGCCCGGCAGTTACCTCGCCACCCACTGGAACGTCGCGAACAACCGCTTCCTCATCGCGGGCGGCGGCACCGGCCCGAACCCCACGCCGACCCCGACCCCGACCCCGACCCCGACTGGGTCGCCCACCCGCACGCCCTCGCCGACCCCGACGCCCACTGCCAGCCCGACCGCCACGCCGACCGGCTCCCCGACGCCGACCGCCACGCCGACCCGGGGCGGTGACACCGGCCCGGATCTGACGGTCAGTCAGGTCACCCAGAACTCGGTGCTGCTGAGCTGGAAGGCCGCTGCGGCGGCGGACGGCTACGACGTCCAGCTGAACGGCCAGACCATCGGCACCGTGCGCTCGACCGTGGTCGGCCTGGTCCGGCTCGCCCCCGGCACCTCCTACACCGTGGCCGTCGCCGTCCGCGACGCCGCCGGTGCGGTCGGCAAGCCCGGGCGCGCCGTCACCTTCCACACCCTCGCGGACGCCGGGCGACCGCAGCCCGGTACCCGGTACACCATGGTCAACGGCCTCACCGGCCAGGCCGCCGACCTGTGGGGCAGCTCGCTGAACGACGGCACGGTGGCCATCGCCTACCAGCGCACCGGCTACGCCAACCAGAAGTGGGTCTTCGAGGACGCCGGGAACGGCGCCGTGCGGATCAAGTCCGCGCGCTCCGGCAAGTGCCTGCAGCTCGGCGGCGCCGCCGTCGCCGGCCAGTACGTCGCCCAGCAGCCGTGCGCCGACACCGGCGCGCAGAAGTGGCAACTCGCCGCCACCGGTGGCGGGTTCACCGTCACGGCGGACGGCGGCTCGCTGGTGCTCGGGCTCAGCGACCGCTGGTACTACGGCGGCTGGCTGCTGGAGCTGCAGCAGCCGAGCGGCCAGTCGTACCAGAACTGGTCACTGGTGAAGACCTCGTAGCTCCGCGCTCGCGCCGGGGGGGGGGCGGCGCCCAAGGGGGGGGGGCGCCCCCCCCCCCCGGGGCGCCCCCCCCCCCCCCCCCCCCCCCCCCCGGGGGGGGGGGCGGGGGGCCGCGGCCCCCCCCCCCCCCCCCCCCCCCCCCCCCCCCCCGCCGCCGTTCCCGCACCGCAGCCCCGCCCCGCCACCCCGAGGACCTCCCGCCATGCGCACCCGACCGCTCCTTGCCGCCCTCGCCCTCGCGGCCGCGGCCGTACTGTCCGCCACCGCACCCGCCGCCGCCCACGGCGACAGCGTCCACCTGGACGTCTCCGGGCAGCGCGACGGTCACGTCAGCACCGTCGCCACCTGGGAGAACGACCACGACCCGGTCACCGAGGAGTTCGCCGGCACGCTGTCCGCGACCGCCGCGGACGGCCGCACCGCCGGGCCCTGGCGGCTGGTCGCCGTCCCGGGCAGCCCGGGGACGTACACCACCCGGGAGATCCTTCCGGCGGGCCACTGGAAGGTCACCGTCGAATGCGCCTTCCCCTCCCTCGGCCACGCCGAACGCGAACTCGACGTCTCCCAGGCCGCCGTCGCCGACCCGCCGAGCGCCTTCCCGGGCCCGACCGCCACGACCACCCCCGGCACGGCATCCGCCTCGACCCCCGTGGCCACCCCCGGCACGGCATCCGCCTCGACCTCCGTGGCCGCCCCCGGCCGGGAGACCGCGGCCGCTCCCGCCGGCGGGAGCGCCGGTGACGGCACCGCCTGGGCCGCGGTCGGCACCGCCGCCGTCGTGGCCGTGCTGCTGGCCGCCGCCGGCTTCCGGCTCCGGCGCCGCCGTCGCTAGAGACCGCCGCGCCCGCACGCGCGAGGTGCGGCCGGTGCCCGGGCCGTCAGCCCGCCGCGCCCGCGCAGGCCGGGCAGAGCCCGCGGTAGGTGACCTCGGCGCCCGCCAGCGCGAAGCCGAAGCGCTGCTCGGCCGGCAGGTCGGCGAGCGGGTCGCCGGTGGGGTGGACGTCGCGGATGGTGCCGCAGCCGGTGCACACCAGGTGCTGGTGCGCGTGGTGCGCGTTGGGGTCGTAGCGCTTGGCGCGCCCGTCGGTGGAGACCTCGATAACCTCGCCGAGGGTGACCAGTTCGCCGAGGGTGTTGTAGACCGTCGCCCGGGAGATCTCCGGCAGGCGTTCGGCGGCTCTGGCGTGCACCTCGTCGGCCGTGAGGTGCACGTGCTCCCCGTCGAGGACCTCCGCCACGACACGCCGCTGGGAGGTGAGGCGCCAGCCGCGCCCGCGCAGCCGCTCCAGGAGGTCGCTCATTTCGGTTCACCTATTCAGGTCAAGGGGAAGAACGGATCGTACCAATCGATGTCCGAGGTCTTCCGAATCCCGATCGGATCTGGGTTTGGTGGCTTTCTTGACGTGGACGGTGTCCATCGTAGGATCGGCTCCGGCGATAGCCTAGGCAGTAGAGAAGACACCGTGATCCGCCTTGTGAGGAAGGATTCCCATGTCTGACAACCACGATGCAACCGGTGAGGCGGCGGCGGGCTGCCCGGTGAACCACGGGCGGGCGCCGTACCCCGCGCAGGGCGGTGGGAACCGCCAGTGGTGGCCGGAGCGGCTGAACCTGAAGATCCTCGCCAAGAACCCCGCGGTGGCGAACCCGCTCGGCGAGGACTTCGACTACGCGGCGGCCTTCGCCGCCCTCGACCTCCCGGCGGTCAAGCGGGACATCCAGGACGTCCTCACCACCTCCAAGGACTGGTGGCCGGCCGACTTCGGCCACTACGGCCCGTTCATGATCCGGATGGCCTGGCACAGCGCCGGCACCTACCGGATCAGCGACGGCCGCGGCGGCGCCGGCGGCGGCCAGCAGCGCTTCGCGCCACTGAACAGCTGGCCCGACAACGCCAGCCTCGACAAGGCCCGCCGGCTGCTCTGGCCGGTCAAGAAGAAGTACGGCCGCAGCCTCTCCTGGGCCGACCTGATCGTCCTCACCGGCAACGTCGCCCTCGAAGGCATGGGCTTCGAGACCTTCGGCTTCGGCGGCGGCCGGGTCGACGAGTGGGAGCCCGACGAGGACGTCTACTGGGGCCCCGAGACCACCTGGCTGGGCGACCAGCGCTACACCGGCGACCGCGAGCTGGAGAACCCGCTCGCCGCCGTCCAGATGGGCCTGATCTACGTCAACCCCGAGGGCCCCAACGGCAACCCGGACCCGATCGCCGCCGCCCGCGACATCCGCGAGACCTTCTACCGGATGGCGATGAACGACGAGGAGACCGTCGCGCTGATCGCCGGCGGCCACACCTTCGGCAAGACCCACGGCGCCGGCCCGGCGGACAACGTCGGCCCGGACCCGGAGGACGCGCCGATGGAGCAGCAGGGCCTCGGCTGGAAGAGCCGCTTCCGCACCGGTGTGGGCGGCGACGCGATCACCTCCGGCCTGGAGGGCACCTGGACGGCCACCCCGATCACCTGGGACAACAGCTTCTTCGAGACGCTGTTCGGCTACGAGTGGGAGCTCACCAAGAGCCCGGCCGGCGCCTACCAGTACAAGCCCAAGGACGGTGCCGGCGAGGGCACCGTGCCGGACGCGCACGACCCGAGCAAGCGGCACGTGCCGATCATGCTCACCACCGACCTGTCGCTGCGCTACGACCCGGTCTACGAGCCGATCTCCCGGCGCTTCCTGGAGAACCCGGACCAGTTCGCGGACGCCTTCGCCCGCGCCTGGTTCAAGCTCACCCACCGCGACATGGGCCCGGTCGTGCGCTACCTCGGCCCGGAGGTCCCGGCCGAGCACCTGCTCTGGCAGGACCCGCTGCCGGCCGTCTCGTACGACACCGTCGAGCCGGCGGACGTCGCCGACCTCAAGCGGCGGATCGCCGGGACCGGCCTGTCCGTCTCCGAGCTGGTCTCCGCCGCCTGGGCCGCCGCCTCCTCCTTCCGCAGCAGCGACAAGCGCGGCGGTGCCAACGGCGGTCGCATCCGCCTGCAGCCGCAGGCCGGCTGGGAGGTCAACGAGCCGGACCGGCTGGCCGGTGTGCTGCGCGCCCTCGAAGGCGTCCAGCGGGACTTCAACGCGCAGGGCGGCGCCAAGCAGGTCTCGCTCGCCGACCTGGTGGTGCTGGCCGGCGGCGTCGGCATCGAGCAGGCGGCCCGGGCGGCCGGCCTCGCCGTCGAGGTGCCGTTCGCGCCCGGCCGGGTGGACGCGCCGCAGGAGCTGACCGACGTCGAGTCCTTCGCCGCCCTGGAGCCCAAGGCGGACGGCTTCCGCAACTGGGTCGGCAAGGGCAACCGGATCGCGGCCGAGTTCCTGCTGCTGGACAAGGCGAACCTGCTGGGCCTCAGCGCCCCCGAGATGACCGTGCTGGTCGGCGGTCTGCGGGTGCTGGGCGCCAACCACCAGCAGTCCGCGCTCGGCGTGTTCACCGACACCCCCGGCGTGCTGACGAACGACTTCTTCGTCAACCTGCTGGACCTGGACACCAGTTGGCGCGCCACCTCGGAGGCCGCCGACACCTTCGAGGGCCGGGACGCGTCCGGCGCCGTCCGCTGGACCGGCAGCCGGGCCGACCTGGTGTTCGGCTCCAACGCCGAACTGCGGGCGGTCGCCGAGGTGTACGCGGCGGACGACGCCAAGGAGAAGTTCGTGACGGACTTCGTCGCCGCCTGGGTCAAGGTCATGAACGCGGACCGCTTCGACCTGGCGTGATCCGCTGAACCAACCGGCGGGAGCCCGGGGCCGCGTGCCCCGGGCTCCCGTTCAGCTGTCGGCGGAGCCGACGCTGACCAGCCCGGTCTCGTACGCCGCGACCACCACCTGGGCCCGGTCCCGCAGCCCCAACTTGCCGAGGATGCGGGCCACATGGGTCTTCACCGTGGCTTCGGACAGCCCCAGCCGGGCGGCCAGCTCCGCGTTGCTGAGGCCGCGCGCGAGCAGGGTCGTCACCTCCAGCTCGCGCGGGGTGAGCGTCGCCAGCTCCCGGTGCGGGGCACCGGTGCCGGGGGCGCCGGGGGCGGCCTGGCGGGCGAAGCGCCCGACCAGCCGGCGGGTGATCGCGGGCGCGAGCAGCGCGTCCCCGGTGCGGACCAG
This sequence comes from Kitasatospora sp. NPDC094028, assembly GCF_049543595.1. Classification (NCBI taxonomy): domain Bacteria; kingdom Bacillati; phylum Actinomycetota; class Actinomycetes; order Kitasatosporales; family Streptomycetaceae; genus Kitasatospora; species Kitasatospora sp. NPDC094028. The sequence continues at coordinate 28,570 of NZ_JBMVFA010000004.1, forward strand.
CCGGACGGCGGCGGCCAGGTGCTCGGGGGTGACGTCCTTGAGCAGGAAGCCGCTCGCGCCGGCGGCCAGCGCGGCGTAGACGTAGTGGTCGAGGTCGAAGGTGGTCAGCATGATGATGCGGGGAGGCTCCTGATCGCCGCCGTCGAGGATCCGCCGGGTCGCCTCCAGCCCGTCCAGGCCGGGCATCCGGATGTCCATCAGCACCACGTCCGGCCGGGTGCGGCGGACGGCGGCGACGGCCTGCTCGCCGTCCTCGGCCTCGGCGACCACCTCGATGCCCTCGGACTCCAGGATCAACCGGAACCCGGTGCGGACCAGGGCCTGGTCGTCCGCCACCACCACGCGCAGCTCGCTCATCAACTCTCCAACGGAATCAGGGCCTTGACGCGGTAGCCGCCGCGCGTCCGGGGGCCGGTGTGCAGGGTGCCGCCGTAGACGGCGAGGCGTTCGCGCAGGCCGAGCAGGCCGCGCCCGTTGCCGGTGGCGGCGGCGCCGGTCCGGCGGCCGCCGGAGTCGGTGACCTCCACCCGCAGCAGGTCGGCGGCGTACTCGACGGTCACCGCCGCCTCGGCGCCGCCCGCGTGCTTGACCGTGTTGGTCAGCGCCTCCTGGACGACCCGGTAGGCGGCGAGTTCGACCCCGGGCGGGACGGGCCGGCGGGCACCGATGACGGTCAGCTCCACCGGCAGCCCGGCCTGCCGGACGCCGTCGACCAGTGCGTCCAGCCGGTCCAGGCCGGGCTGCGGGCTGAGGCCGGCGCCCGCCGCCGGGTCGTCGCCCTCGCCCGCTTCGAGCGTCAACAGGCCCATCACGTGCCGCAGTTCGGTCATCGCCGCGCGCCCGCCGGCCTCCACCGCGGCCATCGCCTCGCGGGCCTTCTCCGGCGAGCGGTCGAGGATCTTGCGGGCGGCGCCCGCCTGGATCGTCATCATGCTCACGTTGTGCGTCACCACGTCGTGCAACTCCCGGGCGATGCGCGCCCGTTCGTGCTCCACCGCACGCTCCAGCGCGGCCAGCTGCTCGCGCTCCAGGGCGGACCGCCGCCCACGCTCCTCCTCCACCCGGCGGCGCCACATCCGCAGCTCGTAGGCGACCGCGAGGACCGGCACCATGACCAGCACCGCGATCGCCCAGTGCGGGAAGTGCGGCAGTTTCGCCTGCTCGAACAGCACCACCAGCGCGGCGGTCGCGGCCACCAGCCCGCACCGGACCGGCAGCGGGCGGCGCCCGTACGCGGCCGCGCTGTAGGTGGCGACGAGCACCACCTCGCCCAGCGTGTACGCGATGTCCTCCGACAGGTGCCCGACCAGCAGCGCGGCCGGCAGCACCGTCCACAGCACCGTCAGCGGGTAGCGGCGGCGCAGCGCCAGCGGCAGCGGCACCAACGGCACCAGGGGCAGCAGCCCGCGCCAGGCGGGCGCGTCCGGGTCGTGCGCGATGTACGCGTAGCGGCCGCTGACGAGGGCGAGGAAGACGGCCAGGGCGAGGTCGAAGGCCTGGCCGCGGGGGGGGGGGGGGGGGGGGGGGGGGGGGGCCCCCCCCCCCCCCCCCCCCCCCCCCCCCGGGGCCCCCGGCGGGGGTTTGGGACCGGGCGACTGGTGGGG
>NZ_JBMVFA010000004.1:30183-519604 GCF_049543595.1 Kitasatospora sp. NPDC094028
GGGGGGGGGGCGGGGGGTTTTCGCGGGGGGGGGCGGGGGGGGGGGGCGGCGGGCGCGGGGGGGGGGCCCGGGGGGGCCGGGCCGCCGGGGGGGGGGGGGGGGGGGGGGGGGCGCCCCCCCCCCGCCCCCCCCGGCGCGCAGCCGTTGCACCGTCGGATGGTTGATCACCGGGACATTCTGGCGGGCGCCGCGCGTCCGGGACAGCCCGGCGGGCGGCGGCCGCCTGTACGCCGGGCGACTACCTCGGAAGGATGACGCCGCGCGCCGTACGCCGGACGCGGTACGGAACTTGCCGCGGGCGGCGGACGCGGGCCCGCGCCGCCCGTCCGTAGCTTCGTCCCCGTCGAACTCGAACGAGGGGAAGGAGCCGAGGACATGAGCGGCGAACCGGTGATCGAACTGTGCGGCGTCAGCCGCCGCTACGGGGGCGCGCGGGCGGCCCTGGACGGGGTGGACCTGACCGTGCGGGCGGGGGAGTCGGTGGCCGTGCTCGGCCCGTCCGGCAGCGGGAAGTCCACCCTGCTCAACCTGGTCGCCGGGCTGGACCGGCCGAGCTCGGGCACGGTGACGGTCGCCGGCGTGCGGGTCGACGGGCTGACCGAGGCCGGTTCGGCCCGCTATCGGCGCGGCACGATCGGCATGGTGTTCCAGTTCTTCAACCTGCTGGACGACCTGACCGTCGCCGACAACGTGGTGCTGGCCGGCGAACTGGCCGGCGTCCCGCGCGGCGAGGCCCGGCGGCGGGCCGCCGAACTGCTGGAGTCGCTCGGCATCGACCGGCACGCCCGCGCCCACCCGGGCCGGCTCTCCGGCGGCGAGCGCCAACGCGTCGCGGTGGCCCGGGCGTTGATGAACCGGCCGACCCTGCTGCTGGCCGACGAGCCGACCGGGGCGCTGGACTCGGCCTCCGGCGCGGACGTCAAGGAGCTGTTCCGCGAACTGCACCAGGACGGCCAGACCGTCCTGATCGTCACCCACGACCTGACCCTCGCCGAGGAGTGCGCCACCCGCACCGTGCGGATGCGGGACGGCCGGGTCGAGTCCGACACGGCGGCGGGGGTGGCCGTATGAGTGAGCGATGGGGGTACCCCCGGCCGGAGGCTGGGGGAGAGCGAATCATCACGAGGTGCGCGTGGGCGAATGCCCTCGCCGAGCGAAGCGAGGTGGGCGCATGAGCGCTCTCGGACGAGTCGTCCGGGCGGGCGTGCGCCGCCGCCGGACGCAGTCGGTCGCGGTCGGCCTGGCCGCCCTGGTCGCCACCACCTGCTCGGTGCTGGGCGGTTCGCTGCTCGTCGCCTCCCACGCGCCGTTCGACCAGGCCTTCGACGGCCAGCACGGCGCCCACCTCACCGCGCGCTTCGACGGCGCCCGGACGAGCGCCGACCAGCTCGCCGCCACCGCGCACGCCGCCGGGGTGACGGCCACCGCCGGCCCGTTCCGCACCCTCACCGTCGACCCGGAGCCGACCCCAGGCGAGTCCACCCCGGCCGGGGCGACGCTGCCGCCGATGGCCGTCGTCGGCCGCGCCGACACCGCCGCCGGGCTCGACAACGTCGAGGTGACGGAGGGCAGCTGGCCGAAGCACCCGGGCGAGGTGGTGATCGCCGCCGGGTACGGGGCGATGGTCCGGCCGGGCGACACCCTGCGCCTGCCGGGCCTGCCCGGCACACCCACGCTCAAGATCGTCGGCCTCGCCCGGTCCGTCAGCCGCACCGCCGACGCCTGGGTGACGCCGGACGGCCTCGCCGCGCTCACCGCGCCGGGCAGCACCCCCGGCTACGAGATGCTGTACCGCTTCGCCGACGCGGGCAGCACCGCCGCGATGGACGCCGACCGGGCCGCCGTCGCGGCCGCCGCTCCCGCCGGGGCGCTCACCGGCGCCCAGTCCTGGCTCGCCGCCAAGGAGGGCTCGGACCGCAACACCGCGCTGTTCCTGCCGTTCATGGTCGCCTTCGGCGTGCTCGGCCTGGCGATGTCGGTACTGGTCGCGGGCAACGTGGTGGCCGGCGCGGTCGGCACCGCGACGCGGCGGATTGGCGTGCTCAAGGCACTCGGCTGCACCCCCGCCCAGGTGGTGCGCGCCTACCTCGCCCAGGCGCTGATCCCGGCCACCATCGGCACTCTGCTCGGCGTGGTCGCCGGCGACCTGCTCACCATCCCCGTCCTCGCCACCACCGGTGATGCCTACGGCACCAACACCTCCGGCATCTCCCCCTGGGTCGACCTCGCGGTCGCGGGCGGCACCCTGGCCACCGTCGCGCTGGTCGCCTGGGCAGCGGCGATTCGCGCCGGACGGCTGCGCACCGTCGAGGCGCTGGCCGTGGGACGGACGGCAGCCGGCACCCGGCGGGACGTCGCCGCCGCCCGGATCGCCGCGCTGGCCGCCCGGCTGCCGCTGCCCCGGCCGCTCACCCTCGGCCTCGCCCAGCCGTTCGCCCGCCCGGCCCGCGCCGCCGGGATGCTCGCGGCGGTGGTGTTCGGCACGGCCGCGGCGACCTTCGCGGTCGGCATGGGCGGGACGATGGGCTGGGTGCAGGGAGCGAAGAACCACGACAGCTCGGACGTGCTCGTGCACCCGCAGTGGCCGGGGGCGCCCGGGGCACCGGGAGGGGCTGGGGCACCCGGGGCGGGTGGGGCGCAGGGAGCCCCGCCCGCGCCCCCGGCCGCCCCCGCGGGCCCACCGCCCGGCGCCGACCCGGCCGTCGTCACCCGCGCCCTGACCGCCCAGCCCGGCACCGCCGCCTACTACGGCCTCGGCGCCGTCGACGTCGCCGTCCCCGGAGTCGCCGGGGCCACCAGCGTCACCGCCTTCACCGGCGACAGCGGCTGGGCCGGCTACCGGATGGTCTCCGGCCGTTGGTACCAGGGCCCGGGCGAGGCCGTCGCGCCGGCCACCTTCCTCACCGAGGCCCGGGTCGGGCTCGGCGACCAGGTGACCTTCACCGACCACGGCCGCCCGGTCACCGTCCGGATCGTCGGCGAGGTCTTCGACCCGCACACGCAGACCAACGAGCTCTTCACCGACGCCGCCACCTTCCCCGCCGGGACGGCTCCCACGCCGGACCTCTGGTTCGTCAAGCTCAAGCCCGGCACCGACCACGCCGGGTACGCCACCGCTGTCAGCGGCGCGCTCGCCCCGGTGCACATGGTCGCCGAGGCCGACGCCGCGCACAGCTCCAGCGACTCCATCGCCGCCCTGAACTCGCTCACCGCCACCCTCACCCTGCTGCTCGTCGTGGTCGCCGGGCTCGGCGTGTTCAACACCGTCGTCCTGGAGATCCGCGAGCGCACCCGGGACATGGGCGTCACCAAGGCCCTCGGCATGACCCCCGCACAGACCGTGGGCGTGGTGCTCGCCTCGGTGCTCCTGGTCGGGGCGGTCGGCGGCGCGATCGGCCTGCCGCTCGGGCTGCTGCTGCACGGCCGGACGGTGCCCGCGATGGGCCACAGCGCCGGGCTGAACTTCCCGGCCTCCGCCCTCGACGTCCTCGGCACCCCGCTGCTGGCCCTGCTCGCCCTCGGCGGCGTGCTGATCGCCCTGCTCGGCGCGCTGCTCCCGGCCGTCCGGGCGGCCCGGGCGCGGACGGTGGACGCGCTGCGGGCGGAGTGACCGGGGCCGCTGTGCATGGCGGCGACGCAGGCGGGTAGGCGGACTGGAGGGGGCCGCCCACCCGCCTCTCCGCCGTGGAGCGATCATGAAGTTCGAACTCCTCCACCCCAACCCCAAGTACCCCCGGGCGCGGCTGGCCGAGCCGCCCCCGTACGGCTACCTGCACCTCGCCGCCGCCGTGGCGCCGCCCAGCGGGCCGCCGTTCGTCCGCACCGACGCCGTGCGCAGCGCCCTGCTCGACCGGCTCAAGCCGCTGGCCGTCGCCCTCCAGTCGGAGCCGGCCGTGCGGCGGGCCACCGTCTACCGCGCGCTGCTCGCCCCGCCGCCCGGCGGCTACGCCCGGCAGGAGCGCTTCCACCGGGCCCGCTTCGACGTCGCCGTCCTGGTCGAGACCGACACCCCCGAGGACCTCGGCCCGGTCACCGGGGGCGAGCCGTACCAGGCCCTGGCCTCCGCCCTCACCGCCGCCGCCAGTGACACCCATGTGCTGCGCGCCCGCTGCAGCCGCGCGCTGATGGACGTGGACAAGTCCCGGCCCGGGCTGTTCCTGTTCAACCACTTCGTCGCCGAGGACCGGGACATCGCCCTGGAACTGTGGGAGCACCTGGCCGGCTGGTACGTGCGGGAGACCGGCCTGCGCGAGTCCACCCTGCTCGAACCGCTCGACGGCGCGGACTCGGACTACGTCTTCGTCAACCACGCCCGCTGGGACACCACGCCGATGCGGCTGCTGCTGCGGCAGGTGAGCAAGCCGAGCTTCCGCAGCTACGTGCAGGCGAACCTGCTGGCCAACCGGGTCGGCGCGATGCCCGTGCTGTACCGGCGGACCTGACCCGGCTCACGAGTCCTCCGCGGTTTCGTCCCCGGCCTTCTTCCCGGTCTTCTCCTCGGCCTTCCGCTCGGCCGCCCGGACCTGCTCGGTGAAGGCCTCCGTCGCGATCCGCTCCACCGACGCCCCGTGCCGGGCGGCCAGCTCGTCCGCCGGGCCGGGCGAGGACTCCCGCGCCTCCAGGGCGAGCAGCGCGCCGCCGTCCGGCACCCGGGGCGACAGCACGATCAGCGCGGCGCCGCCCTCCTCCGCCGCCCGCTCCTCGGCGGCGTTGCCCAGCGCCGCGCCCGCCGCGAATCCCAGCAGCACGCCGATCGGCCCGCCGAGCAGCCCGACCAGGCCACCCAGCACGCCGGAGCCGACGGTGGCCACGCCCGCGCCCTTGGTGAAGGTGTCCCTGACCTCCAGCAGGCCCTCGGCGCTGCGCTCCATGGCCGCCGCATACCGCAGGCCCGGCAGGTGCTGCGCCTCGTCGAAGGCGGGGCGCCAGGCGGCGGCGTCCGGGAAGGTCAGCAGGACGACGTTGTGCTGCTCGCTCATCGCGCTCCGATCGGGGTCCGGGTCCGGGGTCGGGGCCCGGCGGGTGGCTTCCATCCTGGCCCCCGGCGGTCGCCCCGGCCACAGGAGTGGGCGCGCCCTTGGGCCGAGGACGGGCGGCACGACGTCGTGGCCGGGAACGCCGGCACCGCCGGCGGCCGGCTCGCCCGGGACGCCGTCCGCCCCGGGCCCGCCGTGTCGGCGCTCGGCTAATCTCCGTCTTCCGCCGGGTGGTTGAACACCTCGCCGAGGTCCGCGGGCAGGCTCGCCACGATCAGCGCCACCGCCTCCTCGGCCGTCGCGGCCGCCTCCGGCCCCTGCGCGAGGGCGGCGCGGAAGTCCGGCCGCTCGGGCACGGGCGGTTCGGGGTCGGGAGGCGCCGGTCGGGAGTCGGGTCGCATGCTCGCATCCTGCCCCGCCCGTCACCGGGAGTCGAACGGAATCCGCCCCCGCTGCGCCCCCGGTGTGTCCCCGCTGCGCCGCCGTTGTGCCCCCGGTGTGTCCCCCGGTCGGGCCGGGAGACGCCGAAGGGCCCCGCGCCGCCGCGCGGGGCCCTTCGGACCTGCTAGCTGTAGCTGACGGTGACGCTCGCCCCGTCGAAGCCCTGCTGGGCGTAGAGGCTGAAGTAGACGTACCCGGCGGGCGGGTTGGCGATCGTCAGGGTCTCGCCGTTGCCGCTGTTGGTCGACTTGGCCTGGTACGAGCCGGTCGTCGCCCAGGAGCCGCCGTTGTAGTACAGGTCGGCGTTGCCGGTGCCGCCGCTGCTGGTGATGGTCAGCTGCTTCACTCCGGCCGGCAGCAGGACGTAGTTGTAGCGGTAGTTGCCGGTGGTGGCGGCGAGGCCGTCGCGGCGGCAGTTCTTGTCGAACTGGCGGACGTCGGCGGCGGTGCACAGCGGGGCCTGGCTGGTGGGCAGGGAGCCGCAGTTGTCGGCGGCGCAGGCCTTGAGCCAGGTGGCGAAGTCGGCGTCGTAGCCGGTGCCGATGGTGGACTTGAGCAGGGTGCGGGCGCCCGTCCAGTCACCGGCGCGGTACTTGGCGAGCAGCGCGTCGACGTCCTGCGGGTGCGACTGCAGCATGTAACGGACGGCCAGGTAGCCCCAGTTGTAGACCCGGGTCGAGTCGGCGTTGTCGTAGGTGCTGTCGAAGAGCGTGCTCAGCGCGTAGGTGCCCTGGCCGGCCTGCTTGACGGCGGCGTCGTAGTGCACGCCCCGGTAGCTGTACGAGACGTACTCGGCGAGGCCCTCGACCCACCAGACGGTCGGGGTGGTCATGCCGGCGTCGAAGTCGCCGTACATGTCGTAGCGGCCGTCGAGGTAGTGGGTGTACTCGTGGTTGAGGTTCCAGATCTGGAAGCTCGGGCGCAGCCAGTCGGCCTGGTGGGCGATGAAGCGGGCCTGGTTGCCGGGGACGTTCGGCTTGCCCTCCTCGTACATGCCGCCGTTGTCGACGGCGATGTTGTACATCTCCCAGGCGTACAGGCTGTAGTTGTAGTAGTCGTCGAAGACGACCACTTCGAGGCTGGTGTTGTTGTCGTTCGCCACCGGGCCGTTGTCCTTGACCAGCTTGTGGAAGAACGCGTCCTGGTTGGTCAGGCTGGTGCAGGTGTCGGCGAACTGCTGCTCGGTCATGCTCTGCGAGCGGATCCGCAGGTTGGTGTTGCAGGTGTGGTTGCTGGTGAGCACCAGCGGGACGAGCTTGGCCGGCACGTCACAGGTGCCGTAGTAGGAGCAGTTGCCCGCGTCCTTCTTCTCCGTGAACCAGAGCAGGTTCATGGTGAGCGGCCCGGTGGCGCCGACCAGCGGGTAGCGGTTGATCAGGTCCTTCACCAGCGGCCGGCCCTGGGCCCGCAGGCTGTCGACGGCCACCCAGTTGCCGAGCTCGATGCCGATGCTCGTCACCGGGTCGCCGCCGTTCATCTGCCCGGCGTTGCGGGTGACGAAGGAGGCCAGCGTGGTGGCGAAGGCCGGGTCGGCCTGCACGGCGGAGACGAAGGCCGGCTGGTCGAAGCCGCGCTCGATCACGGTCTTGGTGTTGGCGACGGCGGTGGCCATCGAGCCCGTCCAGGCGGAGGTGTAGTCGCCCAACAGGCGCTTCACGACGCCGGTGTAGCGGGCGTTCTCCTGCGCGCTGTCGATCAGCGTGATGGCCTCGGCGAGGGTGGCGCCGTTGGCCTCGGTGACGTCCTTGCTGTGCGGGGCGGCGAAGAAGCCGTCCAGCGCGCCGCGGATCGCGCTCTGCAGGGTCGCGCCGTACGGGCCGACCACGTCCGAGTGGTACCACTGCACGTAGTAGCCGGCGCGCAGGAACAGCACCAACTGCCCGGCGGCGGTGGAGTCGTCGCCCGGGTAGGCGGCGGCGGTGTCGCGCAGGGCGTTGGCGACGGTGGCCATCTGGGCTTCGTTGAAGGCGCCCTTGGCGTTGTCGCCGGTGAGCGTGAAGAGGCTGTTGACGCAGTCCAGGCTCGCGGCCTTGACCTGCTGGACCAGCGCGACACCGGAGTTGGTGGTGAAGGCGCTGATGTCACAGGCGGTGGCGGTGAGTTGGCGCGTCTTCGCCGTCCGGCCGGCGGCGCTGCCCGCCGCCGGGGCCTTGGCCTTCTCCTCGGACGCGAGCGGACGGGCGTCGCGCGGGGTGTCGGGGGACTTGGGGACGGGGATCGCGCGCGGGGCTTCGCTCTTCTGGGGCGCGGGGGCGGTGGGGGTCGTCGCGTGGGCGGCCTGGGGTGCGTACAGGCTGAGCGCGAGGAAGAAGGCGGCGCCGAGCGCAGGGAGTCTGCGCGCGTGCGCCTTCGCTATCCGGAAGGGACGCATGGGTGGGGGCCTCCGGGGCCGGTCGTGGCCGTGTGGTTGGGGACACGGCTGACGGACGTGTGAAATGTGTGACATGTAAAATGGCACACTTCACTTGGTCAAGGGAAGCCCTAGAAGCGGATTCGCCGTCAGGCGTTGGTCGTACGCCGGGAATAAGCAGGAGCCTGCTGTTAGCTACTGCAAGTCATACGCAATAGTGTTGCGTCGGCACGATCACCATCGTTCAACCCGCCGAAAGGGGCCGTGTCCTGATGGGCACCTACACGCTTCCCGACCTGCCGTACGACTACTCCGCCCTTGAGCGCGCCATGTCGGCCGAGATCCTGGAGCTGCACCACTCCAAGCACCACGCCGCGTACGTCAAGGGCGCCAACGACACCCTCGACCAGCTCGCCGAGGCCCGCGACAAGGAGCAGTTCGGCGGCCTCGTCGGCCTGCAGAAGACCTTCGCCTTCCACCTGTCCGGCCACGTGCTGCACTCGCTGTTCTGGCAGAACCTCTCGCCCGAGGGCGGCGACCGCCCCGAGGGCGAACTGGCCGACGCCATCACCGAGCACTTCGGCAGCTTCGACGCCTTCAAGAAGCAGCTGACGAACGCCACCACCGGCGTCCAGGGCTCCGGCTGGGGCATCCTCTCCTGGGAGCCGCTGGGCGGCCGGCTGATCGTCGAGCAGGTCTACGACCACCACGGCAACGTCGGCCAGAACACCACGCCGCTGCTGGCCTTCGACGCCTGGGAGCACGCCTACTACCTGCAGTACCGCAACGTCCGCCCGGACTACGTCACGCGTCTGTGGGACGTGGTGAACTGGCAGGACGTCTCGGCCCGCTTCGCGGCCGCCAGGACCGTCTGAGCGTGAGCTGAGACGAGAACGGCCCCGGGCCCGGTCGGGCGGGCCCGGGGCCGTTCAGCCGCGCAGTCGGCTGCGCGTGCGCATCAGGATCCGGCCCAGCATGTTCCTGCCGGTCCCGGTGCGGCCACGGCCCCAGTAGTGGTCGGTGGTGGTGTCCTCGACGATCTCCTCGTCCCCGGTGGACAGGAGGATCGCACGGATGTCCTCGTGTGTTTGGAACTTGGCCATGACCGCCCGCCGCATCACGTCGTCCTTGACCCGCTCCCAGTCCCGCCGCAGCGGCTTCGAGGAATCCCTCCCCAACTCCGCTGCACGCAGCGGTGTAGATGCTCGGCGGATCAGCTCGGCCTGCCGGGTGCCGAGGAACTTCTGCGCCTGGAAATAGTGCTCGGAGGTCGGCCAGAGCAGACCGTCGAGCTCCACCTCGTGCGCCGAGAAGTTCGAGAAACAGCCGTAGGGCACGTCGTCGGCCCCATAGAAGTAGATCGTCATCCGAGCCCCCCACGGCGACAGTCACGAGACCCGCACGCTCTCAGCCCTGACACCGCGCCCGCAACCCGATTTGCCGTCACTGCACGGCGTCACCCTGGCCCGGTGGCGGCACCAGGCCCGCTGCCCGCTCGTCCAGCTCCTCGACTCCGGGCACGTCACGAAGGCGGTAGAGCCGCGCCCGCAGATCGTCAACGGCCTCCTGGACCTTGATCGAGCGGATGCCGTCCGCACAGTCGAGGAAATCGCTCCACGAGGCGAGTGCGCCGTCGACATCGTCCTGGCGAAGCCGGACGGTGCCCAGGTCGGCGAGGACGATCGCACGGGTCCGGCGGCGGTCGAGACCGTGGACATCGAGCGCGTGGTGAAGATGCTCCTGCGAGCCGGCGTAGTCGCCGAGCCGGGCCAGGATCATGCCGGACTCATGGGCCCATCGGCCGATGCTGTAGTGCGAGGCCCAGGACCCGCCCGGCGCGTCGGTGGCGCGCTCGATCGCGGTCTGGGAGGCCGAGAGTGCGACGGTGGCGGTGCGACGGTCGCCGTCCAGAGCGGCGGCGTTGGCGAGGGTGGCCTGGTAGTAGGCCAGGGCGCGAGGGGCATCGAGGGATCTGGCCTGGTCGACGCACTCTTCCGCTATCCGAACGGCGGTGGGCCGGAAGCCGAGGTCGATCGCCTGCACGGCGAGGCCCCGGAGGGCGGTGGCGGCCAACTCGGCGTCGCCGGCCTCGGAGGCGAGTCGGAAGGAGTGCGCGTAGTACTGCTGGGCGGCGTCCTGGTTGCCTTCGTCCTGTGCCATCCACCCGGCGAGGTGCACGAGTTGAGCGGTGGCGGCGAACAGCTCCCGGCCGATCGCCTGGCTCCAGGTCCCGTCCAGCCAGGGGGCGACGTCGTGGTGGAGGTAGCGGACTGCGAGGTGCCGGGCATGCCCACCGCCCAGTTCCGCCGCCGCGTCGCCGAGCGATTTCGTCATCTGCCGGACGGCCGCGACCTCACCCCGTCCGACCTGGACCTTCCCACTGGCCTTGAGCCGCACCCGCCGCAGCACGGCATCCGGGTCCGGCAACCCCAGCGCCGCGAGCGCGTAGGCGCTTGAGGCGGCAACGAATCCCCGGCGATTCACCACGTCCCTCCGGCTCAGCTCGATGACGGAATCCACGGTATCGCCAGTTCCGGTCTCGTCCTGATTAGCCGGCGAGCTGCAAACCGTTTCTGCTGGATCAATGCCCAGAACCGAGATCAGGTACGGCATCCAGTACTTCGGGACCCGCCCGCCGCGCTCCCAACGGGAGACCTGGCCCCGGTCCGGTCCCGAGCCGCTCTTGCCCTCGATCTCGCCCAGCTCGTTGCCGAGCCGCGCCTGCGACCATCCCTTCCTTTCTCGTGCAGCCCTGATCAGCTGTGCGACAGTTGCGGGTCGCGCTGGCACGGCGCCCTCCCTCGAGCAGAGAACTGGCCCACAGTGGCCGACAACTGGCCCACATCTGGTCCACACTCTGGAACCTTATCTCGCTGCGTGCCCGGCGGTTGACTGAGAGTCAGCCGCTTGGGCCTGGCAGGTTCGTGCACCGGGCGGTTCATCCAGCCGATTTGCGCTCTTTCGAAGAGCGCCACTCCCAGGAACGGAGATCGAGGTGACCGCCGTGCACAACCACGGTCAGCATCTGCCGTGTGGCCTGACCGGCTCGGAAGCGCCCTTGGTGGACAGCCCGTTCAGTACCGCGCGCTTCCCGGTCCCGCTGGAGTGGGGCGTGCCGCCGGGGGCCGATGCCGTGCCGGCGGCTCGACGGCTCGTGGTGGCGATCGTGCGGGAGTGGGGTGTGCCGCTGTCCGCCGACGCGCTCCAGGAACTCGAACTCTGCGCGAGCGAGGTGATCGCCAACGCCCTGCTGCACACGAGGAAGCGCTGCACCGTGACCGTCCGGCGCAGCGCCGACCGGGTGCGGGTGGAGGTCTCCGACCGCTGCCCGGAGCTCCCACGGCAAGCGCGCGACGACGAAGCAACCGGCGGCCGTGGCCTCCTGCTCGTCGAGGCGCTGGCCCACGCCTGGGGATGGCACCAGACCGGCGAGGGCAAGGTGGTCTGGTTCGACTACGAGGAGACCGCCAAATCGCCGTGCCCCACCCACGGGTGGGGCACGGCGCCCGGCCTCGACTCCCTCGCCGGAGTGGCATGATTCCCGGCCCCGGCGCCTGGGTCACCTGCGCCCGCCTGGCGTGGTGGCTGCTGTTCACTGCTGCGGTGATGGCCGGGTTCACGGCGGGATAGGCATCGGCCCCGGGCAGGAAGCCCAGCCCGGGGCCCAACGGGCGCCACCCGGGCCGGACCGGAGCCGATCCGTTGCCGGAGTGCCGTCGACGGCCCGGACGACGGCGCTCCTGAACGACACCCACAATCCCCGAGAGACAGGAAACTGCGCATGTTCATCGACATCCCGTGCGAACTCGAAGCCGCTCTGATCGACCTTCCGCTCCCGGCGTGGGAGCTGGACGGCCCGTTCCTGGCGACACCGACCGGGGAGCGGTACCGAACCGAGCTGACGGCCGTTCCGCGGTTCGAGGAGACCGCCGCGACGCTGCGCCACGCGCTGACCGGAGAGAGCGGCGGGTACGCCGTGCTGCGCCTGGGGAACCTCGCCAAGGCCCTGGGGACCGGCGACCGGTTCCTGCGGCTGGCGACGGCCTTCGCCGCCGAGGTGGCCCTCCCGTTCTCGCCCTTCCCGAGGTGGCCCCTGTGGAAGGACATCGGGGTCAAGATCGACAAGGACCCCGGCAAGTCCAGCGGCATCGGGTACAACGCGTTCCACATGGACCTGGTGAACGGGACCCTGCCCCCGGACTACACCACGCTCCTGTGCGTGCGCCCCGACCCGCTCGGCGGCGGCCCAAGCATCCTCTCCGACGCCCACGCAGCGGTGGCACGCCTGCCGAAGGACATCCGCGCCCTGCTGACCGAGAGGGCCTACCACTACGGGACCTTCTTCGACCTGCACGGCGTCGGCGAGGAGTGCAAGCCGTTCCCGGTCCTGGACGGCTCCGATCCCGGCGCGGGGTTCGTCCGGTTCACCGCCAAGATGCTGGAGCGCTCCCGGCTCGGCCGGGCGTATGCCGATGCCGCCCGGGAGCTCGCCGAGGAACTCGTCCGGGGGCAGGTCTCCTTCACGCTCCAGGCCGGGGACTACCTCATCGTGAACCAGCGCCGCTTCCTGCACGGCCGGGAGGCGCTCCACAGCGGGCAGGAGAGTATCCCGACCGCTGACCGGCGGCTGCTCCTGCAGCTGTTCCTGCGCGCGCCGGCCGCCCCGGCCGCGTAGGGCCTCGGCGATCGGCCATCGCCGGGAAACGGCCGCGCACCAGGATCTCCGGCTCGTGACCGGGTGCTAGATGCGCGCCTTGCGCACCGAGTGCAGCGTCGCCCCGGCCAGCGCCAATGTCGACCGGACGAGCGACAGCCGCTCGTGCTGGCGGTACAGCGCCCAGTTGTGCTCCACCAGGGACAGCTTGTTCGACGACAACGACCCTGCCCGGCCGGACCGGTAGACCGCCAGCGGTTCCCGCAGCCCCCGGGCGGGGTGCCCGTTCCTCATGATCGACAGCCACAGCGCGTAGTCCTGCCGCTTCGGCATGTCCGGCATCAGCCGCGTGCCCAGCACCTTCCGGTTGTACATGGCGGTCAGGGCCCCGATGTGGTCCTGCACCAGCATGTCGCGGTACGTCACGCGCTCCCGCGCCTCGATCACCCGCCCGTTCGGGACGAAGTCGGAGGCCTCGCCGACATGGTCGCCGTCGACCTTGTAGTAGGAGGTGAACGTCAGTGGAGCATCGCCCTCGGCGGCGAAAGCGAGCTGCCGCTCCAGCTTCTCCGGCAGCCACATGTCGTCGCTGTCCAGCAGCGCCACGTACTCCCCCCGCGCCCGCGCCAGGGCGAGGTTGCGGGCCCTGGCCGCACCGCCCTGCTCGGGCGCCGCCTGCGGGCGAACACGCTCGTCCTGGCGGGCCAGGTCCCGCAGCAGGTCCATGGAGCCGTCAGTGGACGCGTCGTCGGTGATCAGGAGCTCCACGTCGGTGTGGGTCTGCGCGAGCACGGAGCGTACCGACGCGCCGAGCGTGGCCGCCGAGTTGTGTACCGGCATCACCACAGAAACCAGGGGCACCGCGCTGCTCCTCACCCGGATGGGAGTCGTCATGGACGTTGTTGTCGCCGGTCAAGGGTACGTGGGTCTGACGCTCGCCGTACGCGCCGCCGAACCGGGCCATCGGGTCGTCGGTTACGACGTGGAACTGCACCGCATCAAGCGGCTCATCGCCGGCGAGTCGTACGTGGAGGACGTGGCGCTGATGTCCGGGATCGACGCCGTACCCCTCGAAGTGATCAAGGGCATTAGGTCCCGGGCCGGAAGCCCGGCCCGGGGCCGAATGCCGCCGGCTACCGCAGGGGCCACCCGTTCGTCGGGTCGTCCAGCCAGGCCGTCTGCCCGTCTGGCGTTACGGTCAGCCCGAAGCGCTCCGGCCCGGGGCGGCCGTTGTCGAGCCACCACTGGTACGCGCCCTCGACCTCGTCCCACAATCGGCGTGGGCCGTGCTGCCAGACCGCGTACCGCTCGGCGTTCTCGATGCCGTCCCAGTCGACGGCGGCCCAGGAGCCGCCGTCGACCGTGGCCACCCAGAGGCGGGTCTTCACACCATGGACGTCAGGGTCGTGGTGCCAGGCGTGCCAGAGGTCGCCCAGGCGGTGGCCGAGTGCGAACTGGGTCTCGAACGGGGAATCGGCGACCGCCCAGGGGCTGAGCGCGGTCGTGGACTCGGCCGGGACGTGGTCGTCCATGACCACGTCCCGGAAGAGGAGGAGATCGTCGCGCTGCGTCCGCATGAGCATGAACGAACTGTGCGGCGAGTAGCGCCCAGTAGCCGTCCCGTCGTCCCCGACCGTCAGCCGCAGCAGCCCGCCGCAGCTCCAGTCGTCGTACCAGGGCGTGAGGATGACGCCGCCGGGCCTGGCCTGGCGGACCCAGGCGTACGGGACCTCCTTCACCGAGCACGTCGCCACCACCCGGTCGTACGGCGCATCGGCGTCCCACCCGCGGCTGCCGTCGCCGCAGACGATAGCGGGGGAGTAACCGCAGCCCTTGAGGTTGGCCCGTGCGAGGTCGGCAACGGCGGGGTCGATCTCGATTGTGGTGACGTTGGCGTCACCCAACCGGTGGGAGAGCAGCGCGGCGTTGAACCCGGTACCGGCACCGATCTCCAGGACCCTCATCCCCGGTTCGACGCGCAGGAGTTCGAGCATCCGGAAGACGATCGACGGGGCGGACGCGGAGGAGGACGGCAGGGCGTTGCTCGGATCGTCCGACTCCCGACCATCGTTGAGCTGCGTCACCACGGCGACGTCCCCGTAAGCGGCGGCGAACCACCGCTCCGGGTCCTGCGGGCGATCAGCGGGCGCAAGAACGTCGTCGTCGCCACTCAGCCAGATCCGATCCGGAAGGAAGCGGTGGCGCGGGGTCGCCTCGGCGGCCCGGCGCCACTCGGGGGCCACCTCATGGCCGAGGAACTGGGAGACCGCCCGGAGCAGGCCGGACGTGCCGGCCTGCTCCGGGCCGTGCTGGCTGTCGGTCACTTGCGGTCGTCACCCTTGCCGTGCTTGCCGGTCGACTTGCCGGACTGGTGGTCGTGGTTCGGCGCGTCTTTGCCGAAGTCCTTGTTGCCGCTGTCGTGCTTGCCCTTCCCGCCGTCGTTCGGCCCGCTGCCGCCGCCGGAGCTGCCGTGCTTGCCGGTTCCCCAAGCCATGGGATTCTCCTACCTGATCGTGTTGGTCGTCGTACTGGCGGTGCTGGACGTGCTCATCGGGATCACCGGCCCGGGCCAGGGCCTCGGCGGCGGGGCCGGGCGCGGCGGCGGGGGAGGCGGAGCGGGCGGGGGTTCGGGTTGCGGAGTGGCCATGAATGTTCTCCTCCGATCGAGACCGGTGAGCGTTGCGGCTCGCCGGGAGGGCCGGTCCGAGTAGCCTCGGTAGCGGCGTGTCTACGACGGTAGGAGCACGAGATCAGACCTTGAAGTGACCACGGGTACACGTACGTTGGCGCGAATTGCCGAGGTGGGGTTCACAGTGCGGTCGAACTCGCAGAAAACCCTGACGATTAGTCAGGCTTCTTCTTCTCGCCCCCGCTTGGGCGTCATCTCGGGGTACGTCTTCCGGGTGATACGAGAACAGCATGGATACACTCAGGAGGAGTTTGCCGATCGGCTGGCTGTCTCGTCGGACACCATCGCAGGCTGGGAAAGTGGACGGCGCCCACTTACAGCTCTGCCGATCGGTCAGATGTTTGCACATCGGCACCGGCTGATGCGCATGGGCACGGCCCCCGCACTCCTCCGGATACTGGAATGCGCCTTCGAGGCGGACATCGTCCTCGCCGGCGCCCTTGACGAGAGTGCCGCGTCTCGCTGCAGCCCGCTCGGGTCGATGGTGATGCAGCGCGATCTCGTGGAGGTCCTGGTGTGGCCACTCTGCGGCGTGGCGCCAAAGGCTGTCCGGGACCTGCCGGTTCCTCGGCGCTCTCGCCGGGGTCCTGCGCCGGCCGGGCCGGAGCTCGCTCCAGTCGACCGCGCCCGATTCTTCGCCTGTATGAGGCAGGCGGCTGAAGAGGCGCGCGGTGCGGAGGAGTTCCTGATGCGTCGCCAAGCGCTCTATCTCGCCGGCTACGATGACCGCGCTGAAACCCAGGACTGGCTGGCCCATCAGCAGCGGAAGGAGAAGCCGAGTAGCCGGTTGAACGCGTGGCTCAATTCCCGCTCGGTCGCCATGGTCTCCGCCCGGCACGGTGACCGGGACCATATGTGTCACTTCATTGACAGGGGCTTGTCGGACGAGGACGGGGCCGTCGCAAACCTCAACTACTGGGCCTACTGGATCGGCGAGCTCCCGAACCTCGAAGTCTCCGATGACTTCATCGCCGCAGGAACCCCGAGCCCCTGGTCGGGCGATAGGCTCCTCGCGCATCTCGCTGGTGGACTCGAACCCGAGTACGGGTTCGTCGAGCTCAACATCCACACCGCGTGGTCGCTGCTTCAGGTCCGGCCGGGCCTGCTGCGGTCCGGATCCGCAGCTCGGGCCCTGCGAGATCGGCTGCCAGTGATGTTGGATAGTAAGGAGCTCTCCCCACGAGGGCGGCGTGAACTCGACAGCATCCGCTACGCGATCCGCCTCGCCGAGGCGTGAGAGGAGCAAGACGGTGGCAGACGACCTGACGTCGGTGGCGAGGTTCCTGTTCGAGGCCGGCACGCTCAAGCAGACCAAGCGCACCGGGTGGTGGATGGCGGGCGTGCGTGATCCCGAGTCGGTCGCCGAGCACTCCTGGCGGACCGCGTTGATCGCCTCCGTCATCGCCAAGCTCGAAGGCGCCGACCCGGCCCAGGCCGCATTCCTCGCGGTGTGGCACGACTCGCAGGAGACCCGCACCGGGGACGTCAACCACCTCGGGAAGAAGTACGCGCCCAGTGCCGATCCGGTAGCGGTGACGGCCGACCAGGTAGCGGGCATGCCCGAGGTGCTGGCCTCGGCCGTCCGAGAGTTGGTCGCGGAGTACGAGGCGAAGGAATCGCCGGAGGCGGTCTGCGCCCGGGACGCCGACAAGCTGGAGTGCCTGATCCAGGGTGTGGAGTACAAGGCGCAGGGCTACGCCAATGCGCAGCGGTGGATCGACAACAGTCGTGGGCGGCTCACCACCAAGACCGCCATCGCTCTCGCGGACGCCGTTCTGGCGACCGACTCCCTCGACTGGCTCCGGACTGCGCTCGGCGAGCGGCCGAGCAGCTGACATGGCGATCGAAGCGGAGCTCAAGGCAGTTGTCCGCGACCCGGAGGGTGTGCAGGCGCAGCTGGAGGAGCGGTACGGCGCCGGGCGGGCTGAGGTGTACCGGGACACGTACTACGACGCGCCGGACGGCAGTCTGATGCAGTCGGACCGGGAGCTGCGGATCCGGACCGTGCACGGCCCCGACAGCACCCGCACCGTGCTGACCTACAAGGGCGCTCGGGTGGACGAGGCCTCCGGGTCGAAGCCGGAGGCCGAGACCCGGGTCGAGGACGCCGATGCGTTGCGCGAGATCGTCCGAGGCCTGGGCTTCACTCCGCGCATCGCGTTCGAGAAGCGGTGCCGCAACTACTCCTTCGAGCACGACGGGCGGCGCATGCTGGCCACGCTCGTCCGTGTCCCGGAGCTGGGCGACGCGACGTTCATCGAGGTGGAGACGGTGGCCGCCATGGCGGCCGATCTCGTTCCGGCGCTTGCCTCGGTCCGTGCCGTCCTGAACGAACTGAGCATCGGTGAAGGTGACTTGACGACAGAGCTCTACACCGATGCGGTCGCGGCGGCCCGGCCGGTGTGACACCGAGGTGTTAGATGCCGTCCTGGTCCAGTTCCTCGATGTCGCGCAGCAGCCGCTTGATCAGGTACCGGCCGTCCTGCACGAGGAGCCGGGGGAACTCGACGCCGAGGACGCCCTCGTCGGCTATGCCGATCCGGACCCGGAGCGCCTGGGCCACGCCGGGGACGAGCTCGGGCTCGCTGATCCAGGCGATCCGGTCCAGGGGCCACGACTGCAGGAACTTGCCCGGTGCGGCCTTCACGATCCCGCCGAGGGTGAACAGCGCGATCCGCCGGGAGGTCGACGCGAGGAAGAAGCGGCTCGGGGTGCGGATCGGAACGGTCGGGGCGGCCTCGGGGCGGCCCCGCCGGGTGGCGAACGCCAAGCCGGCCGCGCCCGCGAGCCCGCCGATCCCGGCCGCGCCGGCGACCATCACGTTGCGCACCCCGCCGATGCGGAAGGCGGGCACGGCCTCGCGCACGATCTCACCGGGGAGGAGCTCTCCCGCGAGTCGGCTCTCGACCTTCTCCTGGTGCTTGCTCACGTACGCCGCTCCTTGGTCGCCGGTACCGGAACCCTATGACGGGTCAGAAACGGGGTCCAGGGCTGCGATGGGGTCGGAACACGGCAGCGGCTTCCCCGGCCGGGCCCGCTCGGCCCAGGCGGCGACCGGCGGCCCCGCCGCGCCCAGGAGGGCGAAGAAGGCGCCGAGGAGCAGCCATCCCGCGTGTCCGAGCCCGAGGACCACCCCGGTCAGCACCACCGGGGCGAGCGCCTGGCCAGCGTTGAAGCCGATGCCGAGGAGGCCCTGGTACTGCCCCTGGGCGTGGTCGGGCGCGAGGCCGTAGCCGAGCGCGTAGCCGCCGGAGGACTCCCACACCTCCCCGACGCTGTGGACGCACACGGCGGCGGCGGCGAGTGTCGGCGCGACCCAGGCCGGAACGTCGGCGGTCAGCGCCATCAGCGGGCAGCTGACGAGGAACAGCATCCCGGCGAGCCGGAACGCGCGGCCGCCCTGGCGCGGGCTCTCCACCCGGGAGCCGAGCCGGCTCTGCAGCAGCGCGCACACGGCGCTGTTGACCGCGTAGACCGCCGCCACCGTCCAGCGCGGTGCGTCGGTGTGGGCGCTGAGCCAGATCGGCAGCAGCAGCGAAACCGTCTGGTACTGCAGGCCCATGGCGCTGTGGAGCGCGACGAAGGTGACGTACGGCCGGTCGGCGAGGACGGCCCACTGCCGGTGCTCCGCGGGCCGGGGCAGCGGCCGGTAGGCGGGCACGCCGAGGAACGCGATCAGCGCGGCGCCGGCGAAGCTGGCGGCGTTGGCGAGGATCAGCGCGGTGTAGGCGGGGCGGGTGTCGACCTGGACGGCGACGGCCGCGCCCAGGGTGCCCAGCACGACGCCGAGGTTGACGAAGGTCCGGAGCCTGGCCCGGAACGCGGCGGCCGGACGCTCGCCGCCGATCCGCGCGACGATCGCACCGCCCGAGGCGCCGGCGGCCGTGGCGGCGAGCCGGTCGAGGGTGGCGACGACGGTGAACGCGAGCCAGCTGTCGATGAGGACGAACGCCGCCATGGTGACGGCCTGCAGGATGAGGGCGGTCAGCCAGATCCCGCGCGGCCCGTAGCGGTCCGCCAGGTTCCCCGCCGGGATGCCGGCCGCCAGTCCGCACAGGCCGGCGATCGTCAGACCCGCGCCCACCTGGGTGGCGGGCAGGTGCACCACGAGCGTGAAGTAGAGGATCGCGGCGGTGTTGAAGAGGCCGTTGCCGACGCGGCTGACGAAACTGGCGGCGATCAGCGCCCGCTGCGGCCCGGACCCCGGCCCGGACTCCGAATCGGACCCCGCCTCGAACTCCGGCCCGCGGCGCACCCGTTGACTGCGTTCGTTCCTGATCATGTCAAGCAGGTTAACAGGGGCGCTTCACACCGCGCCGGGCCGAACGACCGTGCGCGGGGCGGTGGGTGACGGCCCACCGCCCCGCGCGGCCCCTCCGGGCGGGCCGACCCACCCCCGTGGGGCCGGCCCGCCCGTCAGGCCAGCTCGCGCGTCCGCCGCATCGGGCTCGCGAGCAGGATCGCGGGGCTCGCCACGCTGCCGAGCATGAACACCAGCAGCGCCGTGCGCGTCCCCCAGACCGAGGCGGCGGCGCCGGCGGCGAGGGCGCCGACCGGGATGGCACCCCAGGAAACGAAGCGGACGGTGGCCATCACCCGGGGCAGCAGCTCGGGCGGGGTCTGCGTCTGGCGGTGGGTGCGGGTGACGATGCTGAAGATCACGACGCCGCCCGAGAACCCGGCGTTGCCGAGGGCGAAGACGAGCGTCGCCCAGCCGGAACCGGCCAGCGGGAGCAGGACGGCGAAGGCGGCGGCGGTCGCGGCGCCCCATCGGACGGCGCCGGCGCCGCCGAGCCGGGAGACGACGCGCGGGGTGAGGGCGGCGCCGAGCAGGCTGCCGAGGCCGCTGGTGGCCATCAGGGCGCCGACCGCGGCGGCGGGCGCGTCGAGGGTGCGGACCAGGAACACCGGGGTGAGGGCCATCTGCGCGCCGCAGACGAAGTTGACGGCGGTGGCGGAGGCGACGCACGGCCGGATCAGCGGGTGCCGGGCGACGAACCGCCAGCCCTCGCGGATCTGTTCGCGCATGCCGGCGCCGCCGGCGCGCGGGCCGGGGGTGCGTTCGCCGCGCGGCAGGCTGCGCAGCAGGGCGGCCGAGACCAGGTAGCTGACCGCGTCCAGCAGCATCGAGGCGGCGCCGCCGAGGAGTTGGACGAGCACGCCGCCCAGGGACGGCCCGGCGAGGTCCGTCGCCGCGTGGCTGGCGGAGTCGAGGCTGTTGCGGGAGGTGAGCTGTTCCTTGGGGACGACGGCGGGCAGGAAGGCGGAGTTGCCGACGTCGAAGACGACGTTGGCGAGGCCGACCACCAGGGCCACCGCCACGAGCTGCGGCATGCCCAGCACGCCGAAGGCGGCCGCGAGCGGCACCGAGGCGACGGCGGCGGCGCGGAGCAGGTCCATCGCGACCTGGAGGCCGCGCAGTGGCATCCGCTGGACCAGGACGCCGGCCGGCAGGCCGATCAGCAGCCAGGCGACGAAGGAGGCGCCCGTGAGCAGGCCGACCTCGAACGCCGAGGCGTGCAGGGCGACCACGGCGATCAGCGGCAGGGCGACGGTCGTCACCTGGCTGCCGAGCCGGCTGATCGTCGAGGCCGTCCAGTAGCGCCAGAACAGCCCGGCGCCGTCCGGCCGTGCCGCCTCCGCCGTGCCCTGCGCCGTGCTCCCCGCCGTGTCCTGCGCCGTGCTCCCCGCCGTGTCCTGCGCCGTGCTCCCCGCCGCTCTCGTCGCCACGCCTGCCACGTCCACCCCCGTGTCGCCCGAACAAGTGAGTTCCTTTAGGGAACTCACTATAATCGATACTCATGCGGCACAATCAAGCGGCGGACCCGGACTGCGCGATCTCCCAGGCCCTGGCCGTCGTCGGGGACACCTGGACCCTGCTCCTGATCAGGGACGTCGCCGGCGGCATGCACCGCTTCGACGAGTTGCAGAACGCGCTCGGCATCAGCCGCAAGGTGCTCACCGAACGCCTGAAGGCCCTGGTCGCCGACGAGGTGCTGGAGAAGCGCCTCTACCACCCGCACCCGCCGCGCTACGAGTACCACCTGACCGGGCGCGGGCGCGCGCTGCTGCCCGTCCTGGTCGCCCTGCAGGACTGGGGCGGCCGGTACGTGCTGGGCGACGGCACGCTCTCCGGCACCAGCACCGCCGACTCCGCCGAGACCCGCCGGGTGACGGCGCTGGTCGGCCACCGGCTGCCCGAACTCGACCTCGCCGCCGCCTCCGGCGGCCGGGCCGACCCGGTCGCCGCGGACCACGCCTGGACGGTGCTCTACTGCTACCCCGGCGCCTACGCCCCGGGCAGCATGGGCCACCCGCCCGGCTGGGGCGAGATCCCGGGCGCGCCCGGCTGCACGCTGGAGTCCTGCACCTACCGCGACCGGATGGGGGAGTTCACCGCCCGGGACGCGGCCGTCTACGGCGTCAGCACCCAACGCCCGGACCAGCTCGCGGCGTTCGGCGAACACGCGCGGATCCCGTTCCCGCTGCTGTCGGACGCCGAGCTGGAGCTGGCCGCGGCGCTACGGCTGCCCACCTTCCGGGCGGCGGGCGCCGAGCGCCTCAAGCGGCTCACCCTCGTCCTCGACGCCGGGCGCACCGTCCGGGGCGTCCTCTACCCGGTCACCGACCCGGCGGGCTCGGTCGAGGACGCCTTGGCGCTCCTCGACGGCCTGCGGCCCTGACCGGCCACCCGGCGACGCCCCGGCGCTGCTCGATCGCCTGCGGCCCGAGGGCGTGTCTTGCGGATCTTTGCCGGGTCCGCGACGCTCCCCCGGCCTCCGGCCGGGAGGTACCCCCAGGGCACGCACCTCGCCGCGTTGTCGTCGGTCGCCAATGGCCCCCAGCCTTCGGCCGGGAGGTGCCCCCACCGCAGTGGCTCCCTCCTCCGCCTTGCGATGCACGCACCCCAACGCCGCGGCCTGATCCGACAAGATCCACAAGACACGCCCTAACCGGCCACCCGGCGGGCCGCCCGCTCCAGCGTCTCCTTCATCACCCGCGCGCCACGCTCGACGCGCGGCCGCACCTGCTCCGCCGCCCCGTGCGGCAGCACGTCGGTGGTCCACACCAGCCGGCAGCGGCCCGCGCCCTCGGGTACGACCTGGAACGCGGCGTGGTGGTGGGTGAGCGGGAGCCGGAACCCCTCGACGGCCGAGTAGGCGAGCCGCCGCAGCCCGTCGTCGACACCGACGATCAGCTCCCGGATGACGGCCCCGCCGGGGACGGTCAGGTAGCGCACGTCGCCGTCCATCCGGGTGTCCAGCACATACCCGGGGATCAGCCGCTCGTGCACCGCCCCGACGTCCCGCACGGCCGCCCACACGTCGTCCGCGTCGGCCTCGATCACGACGTCCTGCACGATGGTGGCGATGGTGTCCTCCTCCGGGGGTGGCAACGGAAAGGGCGGTTCGGGCGCGTGGCCGCACCCGAACCGCCCGCCGTGGTGAAACGGTCAGCCGGCTCCGAAGAACCCGTCCAGCAGTTGCTGCGCCGCCAGCCCCGCCGGCAGGGTGCCGGCCCGGACCTGCGACTCCAACTCGGGCGCCAGCCGCCGCACTTCGGGGTGCTCGTGCAGCCGCGCGTACAGCTGGTCGTGGACCATCGACCAGGTCCACTCGACCTGCTGGTCGCGCCGCTTCGCCGCCAGCGCGCCGGTGGCGTCCAGCACCTTGCGGTGCTGCTGCAGCCGCTCCCACAGCACGTCCAGCCCGGCGCCGTCGCGCCCGCTGCAGGTCAGCACCGGCGGCGTCCAGGCCGCGTCCGGTGCCTGCAACAGCCGCAGCGCGCCCGCGAGTTCACGAGCAGCGGCGCGAGCATCCCGCTCGTGCGGGCCGTCCGCCTTGTTGACGGCGATGACGTCGGCGAGCTCCAGCACGCCCTTCTTGATGCCCTGCAGCTGGTCGCCGGTGCGGGCCAGGCTGAGCAGCAGGAAGGTGTCGACCATCCCGGCGACGGTCGTCTCGGACTGCCCGACGCCGACCGTCTCGATGAGCACCACGTCGTACCCGGCGGCCTCCATCACCACCATCGACTCCCGGGTCGCCTTGGCGACGCCGCCGAGCGTGCCCGACGTCGGGGACGGCCGGACGAAGGCGGCCGGGTCGACGGCCAGCCGCTCCATCCGGGTCTTGTCACCGAGTATCGACCCGCCCGTCCGGCTGGACGTCGGGTCGACGGCGAGCACCGCGACCCGGTGCCCCAGGCCGGTCAGCATGGTGCCGAAGGAGTCGATGAAGGTCGACTTGCCGACCCCGGGCACGCCGGTGATGCCCACCCGGACCGCCCCGCCCGCGTGCGGCAGCAGCCGCACCAGCAGCTGCTGCGCGAGCGCGCGGTGGTCGGGCCGGGTGGACTCGACGAGGGTGACGGCCCGCGCGATCCAGGCGCGCGAGCCGTCGAGGACACCCGTCACGTAGCTGTCGAGGTCTATCGTCCGCGGAGGCATCGGGGATCAGCGGCTCACAGCTCGTGGCCGAGGCCGGCCGCCAGCGACTTCAGCAGGTCGTAGGCCGCCTCCGGGATGACCGTGCCGGGCGGGAAGACCGCCGCGGCGCCCGCCTCGTACAGGGCGTCGAAGTCCTGCGGCGGGATGACGCCGCCGACCACGATGGTGATGTCCTCGCGGCCCGCCTCGGCGAGCTCGGCGCGCAGCGCGGGCACCAGGGTGAGGTGTCCGGCGGCCAGCGAGGAGACGCCGACGATGTGCACGTCCGCCTCGACGGCCTGGCGGGCCACCTCGGCCGGGGTCTGGAACAGCGGGCCGACGTCGACGGTGAAGCCGAGGTCGGCGAAGGCGGTGGCGATCACCTTCTGGCCGCGGTCGTGGCCGTCCTGGCCCATCTTGGCGACCAGGATGCGCGGGCGCCGGCCCTCGGCCTGCTCGAACCGCTCGACCAGGTCGCGGGTGCGCTGGAGGGGCACGGAGGGCCCCGCTTCGTCTCGGTACACACCGGAAATGGTACGGATCTGGCCGGAGTGGCGGCCGTACACCTTTTCGAGGGCGTCCGAGATCTCGCCGACGGTGGCCTTCGCCCGGGCCGCGTTGACGGCCAGGTGCAGCAGGTTGCCGTCCAGCGAGCCGCCGCGCTGCGGGCCGGCCTCGGCGGCGCGGGTCAGCGCGTGCAGGGCGTCCTGGCAGGCGGCCTCGTCGCGCTCCTCGCGCAGCCGGCGCAGCTTCTCGATCTGCCGGGCGCGCACCGAGGAGTTGTCGACCTTGAGCACCTCGATCTGCTCGTCGCTCTCCACCCGGTACTTGTTGACGCCGATGACCGGCTGGCGGCCGGAGTCGATCCGCGCCTGGGTGCGGGCGGCGGCCTCCTCGACGCGCATCTTCGGGATGCCCGCGTCGATGGCCTTGGCCATGCCGCCGGCCGCCTCGACCTCCTGGATGTGCTGCCAGGCGCGGGCCGCGAGGTCGTTGGTCAGCTTCTCGACGTACGCCGAGCCGCCCCACGGGTCGATGACCCGGCAGGTGCCCGACTCCTGCTGCAGCAGCAGCTGGGTGTTGCGGGCGATGCGGGCGGAGAAGTCGGTGGGCAGCGCCAGCGCCTCGTCGAGCGCGTTGGTGTGCAGCGACTGGGTGTGGCCCTGGGTGGCGGCCATCGCCTCCACGCAGGTACGGGTGACGTTGTTGAACACGTCCTGCGCGGTCAGCGACCAGCCCGAGGTCTGCGAGTGGGTGCGCAGCGAGAGGGACTTGGGGTTCTTCGGGTCGAACTGCTTGACCAGCTTGGCCCACAGCAGGCGGGCCGCGCGCAGCTTGGCGACCTCCATGAAGAAGTTCATGCCGATCGCCCAGAAGAACGACAGCCGCGGCGCGAAGGCGTCCACGTCGAGGCCCACGTCCAGGCCCGCGCGCAGGTACTCGACGCCGTCCGCCAGGGTGTAGGCGAGCTCCAGGTCGGCCGTCGCGCCGGCCTCCTGGATGTGGTAGCCGGAGATGGAGATCGAGTTGTACCGCGGCATCTTCTGCGAGGTGTACGCGAAGATGTCCGAGATGATCCGCATCGACGGCTGCGGCGGGTAGATGTAGGTGTTGCGGACCATGAACTCCTTGAGGATGTCGTTCTGGATGGTCCCCGCCAGCTTCTCCGGCGGCACCCCCTGCTCCTCGGCCGCGACGATGTACAGCGCCAGAACGGGCAGCACGGCACCGTTCATGGTCATCGACACCGACATCCTGTCCAGCGGGATGCCGTCGAACAGCTGGCGCATGTCGTAGATCGAGTCGATGGCGACGCCCGCCATGCCGACGTCGCCGGTGACGCGCGGGTGGTCGCTGTCGTAGCCGCGGTGGGTCGGCAGGTCGAAGGCGACGGACAGGCCCTTCTGGCCGGCCGCGAGGTTGCGGCGGTAGAAGGCGTTGGACTCCTCGGCGGTGGAGAAGCCCGCGTACTGGCGGACGGTCCACGGCTGGTTGACGTACATGGTCGGGTACGGCCCGCGCAGGTACGGGGCGACGCCGGGGTAGGTCTCCAGGAAGTCCAGGCCGGCCAGGTCGGCGGGCGTGTACAGCGGCTTGACGCCGATGCCCTCGGGGGTGTCCCAGACCTGCTCGTCGGCGGCCTTGCCGGTGGACTCCTGCCAGGCGGCCCGCCACTGGGCCTCGGTGACGTCCGAGGGGGCGTCGCCGGTCAGCCCGATTCCGGTGAAGTCGGGGATCATCGCGCCACCTCGGTGTCGTCGGCGTTCTCGTCGGCGCCGTGCGCACCGCCGAGGTCGGCGCCGTCCGCGCCGGTGATCTGGTCGAGCAGGGAGCCGAGGACGGCGACGGCGTCGCCGCCCGCGAAGATGAACTCGTCCACTCCGGCGGGGACTTCGCCGAGCCGTCCGGCCAGCAGGACGCGCTGCGCGCCGGCCGCCTTCAGCGCCTCGGCGACGGCCGGGGCGTGCTCGCCGTACAGGGCGTCACTGGAGCACAGGCAGGCGACGGTCGCGCCGGACTCCCGGAACGCGGCGGCGAACGCGGCCGGGTCGGTGCCCTCGGCGGCGACGGTCGCGATGCCGCCGGCCTGGAACAGGTTGGCGGCGAAGGTGGTGCGCGCGGTGTGCGCGGCGGCGGTGCCGATCGAGGCGAGGAACAGCGTGGGGCGGGCGCCGGTGGCGGCGAGCACCGCGTCCGAGCGGTCGCGCAGCGCCTCGTAGGCCTCGGCCCGGCGGACCTGCGGCAGCCCGCCGCGGAGCCCGGCCGGGGCCGGCTCGCGGACCAGCGGCTGCTCGTCCAGGTGCGGGAACTCGCTGACGCCGGTGACGGGTTCGCGGCGCCTGGCGAGCTTCACGGACCGCTCGGCCCAGGTCGCGGCGATCCGCTCGCCGACCAAACCGGCGGCCAGTGCGGCCTGTTGGCCGCCGGCCCGCTCGATCTCCTGGAACCAGGCCCAGGCGGCCTGCGCCAGCTCCTCGCTCAACTGCTCGACGTACCAGGAGCCGCCGGCCGGGTCGATGACCCGGGCCAGGTGCGACTCCTCCAGCAGCACCGACTGGGTGTTGCGGGCGATCCGGCGGGCGAAGGCGTCGGGGAGGCCGAGCGCGGAGTCGAAGGGCAGCACGGTGACGGCGTCGGCGCCGCCGACGCCGGCGGCGAGGCAGGCCACCGTGGTGCGCAGCATGTTCACCCACGGGTCGCGGGAGGTCATCATCACCCGGGAGGTGACGGCGTGCTGACGCTGCGCCGAGGCCTCGGCGGAGGCGCCGGACACCTCGGCGACGCGGGCCCAGAGGCGGCGCGCGGCGCGGAACTTGGCGATCGTCAGGAACTGGTCGGCGTCCGCCGCGTAGCGGAACTCCAGCTGGCCGAGCGCGGCGTCCACGGACAGTCCGGCGGCGGTCAGCGCGCGCAGGTAGGCGACGCCGGTGGCCAGCGAGCAGCCCAGCTCCTGGGCGGGGGAGGCGCCGGCCTCGTGGTACGGCAGCGCGTCGACGGTGAGGACGCGCAGCTGCGGGTACTCGGCGGTGCAGCGGGTGGCGAGTTCGACGGCCGCGGCGAGCAGCGCGTCGGTGCGGTCGGTGTCGCCGGTGCGGGCCTGCAGGCCCAGCGGGTCGGCGCCGAGGTTGCCCGCGGCGGAGGCGGGGGAGACCGCGCGCTCCTCGTACAGCTTGAACAACCGTTCGGCGGCGTCGGCGAATTCGGGTCCGGCGTCGAGGGCGACGGCGGCCAGGTCCAGGTACACCCCGGTGAGCGCCTCGGGCAGCGCGGCGACCGGCAGGCCGTCCCCGCCGAGCTCCAGCCAGAGCGAGGAGACGCCGTGCTCCAGGTCGGCCAGGACGGCCTCGTTGGTGCGGGCGCGGTCCGGGTCGGCGTGTCGCTGGCGGACGTCCCACCCGGCGACGGAGGAGCCCTGCGGCCGGCTGCCGCGGACGAACGGCGGGAAGCCGGGCAGGCCGGGCTCGGCCGCGGTGTCGTCGGCGGTGTACAGCGGGCGGGCGCGCAGGCCGTCCGGCAGGGAGGTGCTGAGTGCCTGCTCGGCGGCGGCGCCGTCCTCGGGTTGGGCGCCGGACTTGCGCAGCACACCCTGGACGAGCTGCTGCCACTGCTCACGATGCGCGGCCGGGAATTCGGCGGCGAGGGGGAGCCCTTCGGGCGGGACCTTCATGTGCGCAGGTTAGCGAACGCACGCGTCGGGTTTGGAGGGGAACCCTGTGTGACCTTGCCCTCGCCACTTTCCCGGGCCGGGGTGTATCCAGGGCGGTGGCCGCCGTTGCGGGGGAGGGGCGGGAGGTGGGCGAACGGATGACACCCGAGGTCAACGCGGGTGTCGGCGAGCGGGATCGGCTGCCCGGGGGAGGTCTGGACCACGTCCGGATCGGGTTCGGACCAGGGGGATTGCGGAACCCCACCACTCATCTATTAAGTTACTTCGAAGAAGGTGGGCCGGGGACGTCCTCCCCCCGTGCGGCCCCGGCCCGCCCTCGTCGTGCCCCGTCATGCCCGGAACCTCCCGGAGCGCGCCGCGGCCCCGACGTTCCCCCGGACGTCGCGCCAGAAGTTCCCCTGGAATTCGCCGAAGGAGCCGCCGCCATGGCCATCGGAAAGCGCCGCAAGCCCAGCCCTCCGAGCCGGGCCCGCCTGGCGGTCCTCACCACGGCCGTGGCCGGCGGTGCCGTGCTCGCCGCCGGCACCGCCCACGCCGAGCCCACGCCCAGCCTCGGCACCGTCAAGGAGCAGGTGGACAAGCTCAACGAGGAGGCCGAGCAGGCGATCGAGCGCTTCAACGGCTTCCAGGAGAAGCAGCGGAAGCTCCAGGGCGAGGCCGGCCAGATCCAGGAGAAGGTCGTCCGCGGCCAGGCCGCGATGAACGAACTGCGCACCCGGCTCGGCGCGGTGGCCGCCGACCAGTACCGCACCAACGGCATCGACCCGTCCGTCCAGTTGATGCTCGACTCGGACCCGGCGTCCTACCTGGAGCGCGCCTCGGCGCAGAACCAGGCCGCGGGCAGCCAGGCGGCCCTGCTCAAGCAGGCGCAGGACGAACAGCGCAAGCTCGACCAGGACCGCACCGAGGCCACCCGCAAGCTCGCCGAACTCGGAACCGTCGGCAACCAGTTGGCGGACGAGAAGAAGCAGGTCCAGAGCAAGCTCGCGCAGGCCCAGGGGATGCTCAACAAGCTCAGCGCCGAGGAACGCGCCAAGATCAACGCCCAGGAGTCCGCCGACAAGGCCCGGGCCGCCGCCAAGCAGGCCGCCGACGCCGACCGCGCCTCCCGCTCCACCCAGCGCACCGACCTCAACGCCCCGCCGCCGCCCGCCGCGAGCGGCCGCGCCGCCACCATCGTCAAGTTCGCCTACGCGCAGCTCGGCAAGCCCTACGAGTGGAGCGCCACCGGCCCCAACAGCTTCGACTGCTCCGGCCTCACCGGCGCCGCCTACCGCTCCGCCGACGTCAAGCTCTCCCGGATGTCCCAGGACCAGTGGAACGACGGCCCCCGCGTCGCCCGCTCCGACCTCCAGCCCGGCGACCTGGTCTTCTTCTACGGCGACATCCACCACGTCGGCATCTACATCGGCGACGGCAAGATGATCCACGCCCCCCGCACCGGCAAGAACGTCGAGGTCCTCCCCATCGACGCCATGCCCTACGTCGGCGCCGTCCGTCCGGCCTGACCCCGGGCGGTCGAGCGACCCGCTCGGGCCGGGCGTCAGTCGACGATCAGCAGGCTGGCGCCGGTCGGTGCGCTGGAGCGGTGCGCCTCGGCGCCGTCGGCGACCTGGTAGCTGCTGCCGGCGCCGGTGACCACGACGCGGCCGTCGTCGAGCGTGGTGACGAGCTCGCCCGCCAGGACGTACAGCACGTGGCCCTTGCGGCACCAGTGGTCCGCGACGTACCCGGGGCTGTAGTCCACCCGGCGGACGCGGACCTCGCCGAACTGCCGCACCCGGCTGGTGACCTCGCCGGCCTCGCCGGGCTTGCGCTCCTCGTCGACCCGGCTCCAGTCGGTGGCGGTGAAGGGAAAGCCGCTGAGATTCATGCGGCCACCCTACCCGCCCCGCACTGGGGGCCAACTTTCGGAACCGGCAGTCGAGTTGGAGGCAGTCGGTCAGTCCGTCACGGACAGGACGACCTTCCCGGTGGTGCGGCCGAGCTCGCCCAGGCGGTGGGCGTCGGCGGCCCGCTCCAGCGGCAGGACGGTGTCGATCAGGACCCGCAGCCGGCCCGACCCGACGAGGCGGGAGACCTCGCGCAGGCCCTGCTGGTCCGGTTCGACCAGCATGAAGACGGCGCGGACCCCCGCGGCCTCCGCCTCCGCGAGCGGGAAGGCCTCGGTCGGCGGCTCGATGGAGACGAGCGTGCCGCCGGGGCGCAGGGAGCGCAGCGAACGGGCCCAGCTGGGGCCGCCGATCGGGTCCAGCACGACGTCCACGTCCCGGACGGCCTCGGCGACGTCGACCGTGCGGTAGTCGACGGTCTCGTCCGCGCCGAGCTCGCGCAGCAGCCCGTGCTTGGCGGCGCTCGCCGTGCCGATCACGTACGCGCCGCGGGCCTTGGCGATCTGCACGGCCAGGTGGCCGACCCCGCCCGCGGCGGCGTGGACCAGGACGCGCTGCCCGGGCCGCACGTCGGCGGTGTCCACCAGCGCCTGCCAGGCGGTGAGCGCGGCGAGCGGCAGGCCGGCCGCCTCGACGTGGCTCAGGCCCGCCGGGCGGGGCGCGAAGTGCCGGGCGGGAGCCGTGACGTACTCGGCGTAGCCGCCCGCCGGGTGCGGGAACCGGGGCATCCCGTACACCTCGTCGCCCGGGCGGTGGATCGCCACGCCGGGGCCGACCGCCTCGACCACCCCGGAGACGTCCCAGCCGAGGGTGAACGGGGGCGTGGCGCCGTTGGCGAAGACGCCGCGCGAACGGGTCTTCCAGTCCGCCGGGTTGACCCCGGCGGCGTGCACCCGGACCAGGACCTCGCCCCGGCCCGGCTCGGGCCGGGCGGTGTCCACGAGCCGGAGGACCTCGGGGCCTCCGGCGGTGTCCTGCGAGATCGCGCGCATGGTGTCGGGCATGTCGTCCTCCTCCGGTCGTCGGCCCGGTCGGCCGATCGGGCACACCGTCAGAGTGCCGGTGCACGCGGGCCCCTGGTGGTGGCACGACGGCCAGGTGGTGAAAGGATCCGGCCATGCACCATGTCGGCGTACTCGCCCTGGACGGCGTCTTCCCGTTCGAGCTCGGCATCCCGGCCCGGATCTTCGGCGCCGCCAGGGACGAGGCGGGCGCCCCGCTCTACACCGTCACCACCTGCGGCCTGGACGGCGGACCGGTCCGCAGCGCCGCCGACTTCGACCTCGCCGTCTCCCGGGACGCCGGGCTGCTCGCCGCCGTCGACACCGTCGTCATCCCGCCCTCGGACTCGCTGGGCGGCATCCGCGAGCACGGCACCCTGCCCGAGCCGCTGCGCGCCGCGCTGGCCGGGATCCGGCCCGGCACCCGCATCGTGGGCATCTGCACGGCGAGCTACGTGCTGGCCGCCGCCGGGCTGCTCGACCGGCGCCGGGCCACCACCCACTGGCGGGAGGCCGACCGGCTGCAGCGGATGTTCACCACGGCCCGGATCGACCCGGACGTCCTGTTCGTCGACGACGGCGACGTCCTCACCTCGGCCGGGGTCGCCGCCGGAATCGACCTGTGCCTGCACCTGGTGCGCCGGGACCACGGCAGCCGGGTCGCCAACGAGGTGGCCCGCTCGTGCATCGTCCCGCCCTGGCGCGAAGGCGGCCAGGCCCAGTACATCCGCCGCCCGGTGCCGGAGCCCTCCGCCGCCGGTACCGCCGCCACCCAGGCCTGGGCCCTGGAGCGCCTCGCCGAGCCGCTCTCGGTCGCCGACCTCGCCGCCCACGCCCACACCAGCGTGCGCAGCTTCTCCCGCCGCTTCCGCGAGGAGACCGGCACCACCCCCGCCCAGTGGCTCACCGGCCAGCGCCTCGACCTCGCCCGGCACTACCTGGAGACCACGGACTGGCCCGTCCCGCTGGTCGCCCGGCGCTCCGGGCTCGGCACCGGCGCCTCGCTCCGCCGCCACCTGCACGACGCCACCGGGGTGAGCCCGCAGGCCTACCGGCGGACCTTCGGCCCGAGCTGAGGCTGTGTCGCGTCGCGTCGCGCCCGGCCAGGGCGAGCGAAGCCGTGCCGCGCTGGGCGGTGATGCGACGGCGGCACCTGGTCGCCCCGGCGCTCGGCTTCGCGATCCTCGCGTACGTCGTCGTGAACGCCCACATCGCGGCGCAGCGCCCCGGCTTCGTCTGGCTGCTGGTCGGCGCGGTGGTCCTGGCGGGCCTGGGCGCGCCGAGTCACCGCCCGGGTGCCCGTTACGGGTGCGGCGCGCAGGCCAGCAGGTACGGCAGCACGGGCAGCGCCGACACGCCGAGCCACGCGGCGAGTCGGCGCCGCCGCCCGCCGCCCGGCCGGGCCAGCCGCCGGACCCGGGCCAGCACCCCGGCGCCGGCCGCCCCCAAGGCCCCCAACGCCCCCTCCGGCGCCGGGCCCGGACCCGGACCCGGACCCGGACCGGTGGCCAACGCGCAGAGCGCGGAGGCCAGTTCACCCCGCGACACCTCCTTCAGCGCCGCGTCGTCCGCCGCCATCTCCAGCAGCAGCGCCACCTCCGCTCGCCCGAGCCGGGCGAGCGGCAGCGGCCCGAGGAGCAGCGCGAAGGTGTCGGCGGGCAGCCGGAACAGGTGGTGGCGGCCGCGGATGTGCCCGCGCTCGTGGGCGACGGCGGCGGCGAGCTGCCGCTCGTCCAGCAGCTGCAGCGCGCCGCGCGACAGCACGACGCGGGAGCGGCGGCCGGGCAGGCAGTAGACGGTCGGGTGGGCGTGGTCGAGCACCAGTGCGCCCCAGCGCCCGTCCCGGACGGCGACCAGGTCGAGCAGGGCCCGGTGCCGCCGCCGGGCCCGGCCGGCCCGGAGGCCGACCGCGGCGATCGCGGCGGCGAGCGCCGTGCCGGCGGCGGCCAGCTGCCACCAGTCGTGGGTGTGCGGCAGGACCGGCCCGGCCGGCGCGCCGCGGGGGAGCAGTCCGAGCAGCCCGGCCAGGCCGACCAGCCCGGCCGGCTCGTGGGCGAAGGGCTCGACGGCGTGGTGGGCGGCGAGCACCACGGCGACGGTGAAGGAGGCCATCAGCGAGAGCCACAGCGCCGAGCCGAGCACCGGCCGGGCCTGCAGCCGGGCCTGGACCCGGGGGGAGCCGGCGAGGCGCCGGGGCAGCAGGACGCCGGTGAGGGCGAGGTAGAGGCCCAGCAGCGCGAGCGTCACTCCCCGTCCCGGGCCTTCACCTGTTCGAGTGCGGCGTCGAGCGCGGCGCGCAGCGCGGAGGCCTCGTCGCCGCTCATCCCGTCGACGAAGTGCAGCAGTGCGCCGGCCCGGTCGGGGGTGGTCTCCAGCGCCTGGTGCATCAGCTGGGCGGTGTACGCCTCGCGGGAGCAGGTCGGCTCGTACACCCAGGCGCGGCCGACCTTGTCGCGGCGCAGCCAGCCCTTGGTGTGCAGGATGTCGGCGACGGTGGTGACGGTGGTGTACGCGACGGGCCGGTGCCGCTGGAGGTCGTCGACGACCTCGCGGACGGTGGCCGGGCGGCCCCAGCCCCAGAGCCGGTCCATGATCTCGGCCTCCAGCTCGCCGAACCCGCGCAGTACCACCCTGTCTCCCTCGCCGGCCGCTGGCACCCGACCGCCCGCGGAACCCGCCCATGGTACGGCCGCGGCCCGCGTCGGGTGCCCGCCCGCGTCTCCGGGGGATGGCATCCGACGCGGGCCGCGGCAGCCAGGGTGTCAGGACAGCCGGCGGGCCAGCGCCACCCGGGAGCGGGTGAACAGCGCGGCGAGCAGCCCGGCGAGCACCGGCAGCACCAGCACGACGAGCAGCAGCTCGCCCCAGGGCGCGGTGATCAGCGCCGGCTTGGCGCCGAAACCGCTGGCGCGGGACTTCAGCAGCCCGACCGCCGGCACGAAGCCGTTGACCGCGCCGAGCAGTGCCCCGAGCAGGGCGATCAGCGCGCACTGCAGACCGGCCATGGTGCGCCGGATGCCGGGCCGTGCGCCGACCGCGACCAGGGTGGCCTGGTCCTGCCGGGAGTCGGCGGCGGCGAGGCCGGTGGCGATGCCGGCCGCGCCGAGCACGACCAGGGCGGCGAAGCCGCTGAGGGCCAGGGTGAGCGCGTCGCCCTTGGACTGGTAGCCGCGCTCGACCTCCAGCCGGCCGTGGTGGTCGAGCCGGACGGCGGCGGCCTCGGCGCGCTGCTGCGCCTTGCGGTCGGGCGGGGTGGCGGGCCGCCAGACGGCGCCGGTGGGCTCGGCGGTCAGGCCGAGCGCGGGCAGCGCGGTGGGGAGCATCAGGCCCTGGGCGAACCGGGCGGCGGCGGGGTTGTCGACCAGCACCGCGTCCACCGGGATCTCCTGCAGGTCCGGCTTGGGGATCTCGCCGGGCTGGAGCGGCGCGCCGCCGCCTCCGCGCAGCTGCAGCACGGCCTTGCCGTCGGCGCCGATCATCGCCCGGTCGAAGACCAGCAGCTTGCCCGCGGCCAGGGCCTGTTCGGCCGCCGGGTCGCGCAGGTCGAACAGGTTGTGCAGCAGCGTCGCGTCCCCGGCGGCGAGGTGCGGCATGGTCGCCATGGTGCGCCAGTTCACCTGCCCCTTGAGCTGGACGACGCTGGAGCAGTTCGGGCAGAACTTGTACGTCACCTCGGCGAGGTCGGCGCGCGGCCCGAGCCCGGTCAGCTGCTTCTCCAGCTCGCCGCGCACCTGGTCGAGCTGGCCGCCGTTCAGGCGGCTGAACAACTGGACGGCGCCGTACGGGGCCTGCGGCCGGTAGTCGCGCCGGTTCTCGGCGTCGGTGCTGGTGCTGTACACCCCGATGGCGACGGCGCCGGCGACGGCGGCCATCACCGCGGCGACGGCGGGCGCGGTGCGCGAGCGGTGCCGGGCGGAGTCCCGCAGGGCGAGCCGGGGGCCGAGCGGCAGCAGCCGGGCCGCCCGGCCGAGCAGGGCGACCAGCGCCGGGGTGCAGGCGAGCAGGCCGAGTTCGGCGAGCACGGAGCCGCCGAGCACGGTGAGCGTGCGGGCGTCGTAACTGCTGACCACCGGCCGGCCGTGCGTCACCGCGCCGGCGCCGTACACCGCGACGGCGCCGCCGGCGAGCACGAGCAGCAGTCCGAGCAGGGTGACCTTGCGGCTGGGCGCGCGGACGGTGTCCCGGTCGGCGAGGCCGGCGGTCACGCTGCGCCGGGCGGCCTGGAGGGCGGGGAGGGCGGCCGCGAGCAGTGCGGTGGAGAGGCCGACCCCGGCGATCGCGAGCAGGTCGAGCGGGGGCAGGGCGAAGTGTCCGAAGCGTGCGCCGCCGGCCTCTTCGATCCACGGCCGCAGGGCCGCGACCAGCCCGGTGCCGAGCGCCACGCCGAGCACCGCCCCGGCGGTGCCGAGGACGACGCCGCCGCCGAGCACCACCGCGCCGACGTGGCTGCGCCGGCCGCCGGCCGCGCCGAGCAGGGCGAGCTGGCGGCGGGAGCGGCGGGCGCCGACCGCGAAGGCGGGCCCGGCCAGCAGGGCGACCTCCAGCAGACCCATGCCGGTGACGGTGGCGACGACCACCTTGGTGCTGTTGCCGTTGGCCGGGTCGGAGTAGCTGAAGGAGTCCCGGTAGTAGGGGACGGCCCGCTCCGGCGGCGGGGCGAGCACGACGGAGCGTGCGGTGAGCGTGTAGCCGTACCGGTTGACCTCCTGGACCTTGGCCCAGTCGAGCGCGGCCCCGGCCGGGAGCTTGACCAGCCACGCGCTGTGCTGGTTCTCGGCGCGTTCGGCGGCGCCGCCGGGCGGGGTGCCGCCGGACTTGTCGGCGGCGGCCAGCGGGTCGAGCAACTCGCCCGGCCGGGCGACGAGTTCGGCCCGGCCGAGCTCGCCGGGGTGCTCGACGACGCCGGTGACGGTGAAGGTGGTGCCCTCCAGCCCCTGGACGGTGGTGGTGCCGCCGACCGCGAGGCCGGCGTGGTCCAGGAAGGCCCGGGTGGCGGCCAGTTCGTGCGCGGCGGCCGGCGCCCGGCCCTCGACCAGGTCCAGTCGGCCGCGCCAGACCGGGTCGCCGAGGTCGGCCTCGGTGGTGAGGGTGCGGACCAGTCCTTCGGGGGAGGTCGCGCCGGTCTCCGGTCCGGGCCGGGCCGGGGTGAGCACGCTGCCGGGCGGCAGCAGGGAGCTGACCAGGGCGGCCGGGTCGGTGGAGGCGGCCTTGATCTGCTCGGCGGTCGGCTGCTCGTCGGGCTTGGACGGGGTGACGAAGGCGCCGTCCTCGGCGAGCGGGGCCTGCTCGACGGCCCGGCCGGGGGCGAGGCCGGTGACCAGCGCGTCCGCGCCGCCCACCACCCGCTCGACCCGTTCGGCGGGGGTGAGTTCGCCGCTGCGGTGGACGAGGTCGGCGCCGGTGACGCCGAGGACGGGCAGGGCGATCATGGCGACGATCAGGGCGCTGCGGCCCTTGGCGCGCAGGGCGTCGCGGCGGGCGATGCGCAGCGGGACCCGCCAGGCTCCGAGCTTCACCAGGCCACCTCGCCGGTCGGCGCCGAGGCGTTGAACGGGCCGTCGGCCGGGCCGACGCCGGGGCCACCGGCCGGGAAGGCGGCGGAGCGCTGCCCGCGGCTCTCCGCGGCGACCGCGCCGTCCCGCAGGTGGACCACCCGGTCCGCCCAGGCGGCGTGCGCGGCCTCGTGGGTGACCATCATCGCGGCCGCGCCGGCGTCGCAGCTGGCGCGCAGCACGGCGAGCACGGCCTCGCCGGTGGCGGAGTCGAGCGCGCCGGTCGGCTCGTCGGCGAGCACCAGCCGGCGCTCGCCGATCAGGGCGCGGGCGATGGCGACGCGCTGCTGCTGGCCGCCGGACATGTCGTCGGGGAAGCGGTCGGCGAGCTCGCCGATGCCGAGTTCCTCCAGCGCGGCCAGCGCCTCGCGGCGGGCCCGGCGGCCGGGGACGCCGTCGAGTTCGCGCGGCAGGGCGATGTTCTCGGCGGCGGTGAGCGCCGGGATCAGGTTGTAGTCCTGGAAGACGTACCCGATGGAGCGTCGCCGCAGGTCGGCGAGCCGGCGCCGGCTGAGCCCGCCGAGCGTGACGCCCTCGACCAGCACCTCGCCCCCGGTGGGCGTGTCCAGGCCGCCGGCCAGGGTCAGCAGGGTGGACTTGCCGGAGCCGGAGGGCCCCATGACGGCGACGAACTCGCCGGGCCGGACGGTCAGTTCGACGCCGCGCAGGGCGTGGACCCGGGCTTCGCCGCGGCCGTGCACCCGGGTGACGCCGGCCAGGTGCAGGACGGGGCGGGGCCCGGTCGGATCGGTGTAGGACACACTTCCCCCTCGTGAGCTGTTCAGCTGCATATGTCGGTGAACTATATATGCAGCGCGCGAGTGCATCCAGCGGCCCCGGTTTGGTCAAGGTTCTACAAAGGTGTCGAGGATCGGCCGAAAACGTCGGTCGGACCGGCTATGGCGGCGCTATTCTGTTCGAGGTTTGAAAAGGCACCTCGTTCGGTGAGGCGTCTTCACGGACACAGGCCACTGACCCGACGACGTCGAGAGACGCCCAGGTTCAGGACAGGTCTTCCCGAGTTAAGGGTTGACCCCAAGTGGCTTCCGGTCGACAGGCTGGACACGCCGTGGAGTGCCAAAGCTCTGACGAGTTGGGGTGTACCGGTCCCGATCGGGCCGGTGTGCTCCTTGCCGTGTCGCGATGCGGCGCACAGCGTGTGCGCCCCCGACCGGGAGGAGGCGAGAGACGTGGACTGCAATAGTCCGGGCCACAGTAGCCCCTACCCCCGCATGCTCTCGATCACCTCCGGCACGCGGTAACGACCTTCCCTGCGCGTTCATCCGGTGCTTCGTCCTGCGCTCATCCATGCCTGGACGCAAGCCACTTGACGCATCGTCATGCCCGTACGGCCGCCGCCGCTCAGCGTCGTCGTGCGGAGCCGATGCCGTGCGCCCGCAGGGAGGATCGCTGCTGCGTGCCCCCTTCGCCCCCACCGGGGCAGGGAGGCCCGCCATGACCAACGTGATGCTGGACCCGAAGGCTCCCGCCGTCGCCACCGTTCCCGCCGCCCGCTGCGCCGTCCTCGACGACGCCCACGTCGGCGACATCAAGGGCGCGCTCGGCACCATCCGACTCGACGACACCACCCCGCGCCACGGGCTGTCCGCCCGGCTCAAGACGCTGCTCGCGATCATCGGCCCCGGCCTGATCGTGATGGTCGGCGACAACGACGCCGGCGCCTTCTCGACCTACGGCCAGGCCGGCCAGAACTACGGCACCCGGCTGCTGTGGACGCTGCTGATGCTGATCCCCGTCCTGTACGTGAACCAGGAGATGGTGCTGCGCCTGGGCGCCGTCACCGGCGTCGGCCACGCCCGCCTGATCCTGGACCGGTTCGGCAAGTTCTGGGGCGCGTTCAGCGTCATCGACCTGTTCCTGCTCAACGCGCTGACCCTGGTCACCGAGTTCATCGGCGTCACCCTCGCGGCCGGCTACCTGGGCCTGCCCAAGATCGCGGCGGTGGTGCTGGCGGCCGCGATCATCATCGCCTCGGCCTTCACCGGCTCCTTCCAGCGCTTCGAGCGGGTGGCCATCACGCTGTGCGTCGGCTCGCTGCTGCTGGTGCCGATCTACTTCATGGTCCACCCGAAGACCTCGCAGATGGCCCACGACTTCGTGGTGCCGAGCATGCCCGGCGGCGCCGGCCAGCTGGCCGCCGTCATGATGGTCATCATCTCGATCGTCGGCACCACCGTCGCCCCCTGGCAGCTGTTCTTCCAGCAGTCGTACGTCATCGACAAGCGGATCACCCCGCGTTTCATGAAGTACGAGAAGGTCGACCTGTGGATCGGTATCGCCGTGGTCGTCGTCGGCGCCGCCGCGATGATGGGTCTCACCGCCGCGGCCTTCGCGGGCACCGACGGCTTCGGCCAGTTCTCGGACGCCGCGGCGATCGCCCAGGGCCTGGAGGACAAGGCCGGCCGCCTGGTGGGCGTGCTGTTCGCGATCGCGCTGCTGGACGCCTCGATCATCGGCGCCTTCGCCGTGTCGCTGTCCACCGCCTACGCGATCGGCGACGTCTTCGGGATCAAGCACTCGCTGCACCGCGGGGTCAAGGGCGCCAAGGGCTTCTACGCGGTCTACGCCGGCCTGGTCGTGCTGGCCGCGGGGATCACCCTGCTGTCCAACGACTACATGCAGGGCCTGATGACGCAGTTCGTCCAGGTGCTGGCCGGTGTGCTGCTGCCCTCCGCGACGGTCTTCCTGCTGCTGCTCTGCAACGACAAGGCCGTGCTCGGCCCGTGGGTCAACGGCCCCAGGACCAACGCCTTCACCTCCGCGGTCGTCGGTGTCCTGGTCACGCTGTCGCTCATCCTCACCGCCGCCGTCGTGTGGCCGGACATCACCTCGGGCGCGATCCTCGGGATCATGGCCGGCTGCGGGATCGTCGGTGTGCTGGTCGCCGGGTACTTCTTCCTCTTCGGCCGCAAGGGCACCAAGGAGGACCCGATCGACCGCACCGGCCGCGAGGACTGGCGGATGCCGCCGCTGGAGACCCTCGCCAAGCCGGTCATGTCGACCGCCCGCAAGGTCGGCATGGGCGCCCTGCGCGCCTACCTGCTGATCGCGATGGTCATGGTCATCATCAAGATCGTGCAGACCGCCCTGAACCACTGAGCCACCGATCTGAGCCCGGACGGACGGGCGGCGGGCCTCGGCTCGCCGCCCGTCCGTCGTTTCCCCGAAGCCCGCTCCGCCCCCGGCGGACGGACGTTCCCGTGAAGGAGGTGCCGTCGTGCACACCCTGACCACCGTCGAATTCCTGGTCCGGCTCGCCACCGGCGTCGCCTGTGGCGCGCTGATCGGCATCGAGCGCCAGTGGCGGGCCCGGATGGCCGGCCTGCGCACCAACGCCCTGGTCGCCGCCGGAGCCACCCTGTTCGTGCTGTACAGCGAGGCCGTCGGCGACACCGGCAGCCCCACCCGGGTCGCCTCGTACGTCGTCTCCGGCATCGGCTTCCTCGGCGGTGGCGTGATCCTGCGCGACGGCGCCGGCGTCCGTGGCCTCAACACCGCCGCCACGCTGTGGTGTTCGGCCGCGGTCGGGGTACTGGCCGCCTCCGGCAAGCTGGAGCTCGCCGTCCTCGGCACGCTCGCCGTGCTCGCCGTCCACCTGGTGCTGCGGCCGGCCGGCCGGCTGCTCGACCGGGCCCCGCAGTCCGGCAGCGACCCGGACTCCACCAGCCGCGCCACCGTGCACCTCGAATGCGACCGCAAGGCCGAGACCCACATCCGGGCCCTGCTGCTGCAGGCCCTGACCGCCTCCGGCCTCGCCCCCACCGGTCTGCGGGCCCGCCGCACCGACAGCGGCGACGCCACCAGCCTGCGGGCCACCGTCGCCATCACCGGGCAGGTCGCCCCCGCGCTCGAACTGGTCGTCACCAGGCTCTCGCTGGAACCGGGCGTGCGCGACCTGCACTGGCACCTGGACGACGAATCCGACGATCCCGGCAGCCCGGCCCTGGCCTGATTAGAACTGATGGGTTGTCACTGAACCGCTGCGAGCC
The DNA here is from genome assembly GCF_049543595.1 of Kitasatospora sp. NPDC094028. Taxonomy (NCBI): domain Bacteria; kingdom Bacillati; phylum Actinomycetota; class Actinomycetes; order Kitasatosporales; family Streptomycetaceae; genus Kitasatospora; species Kitasatospora sp. NPDC094028. The sequence continues at coordinate 70,342 of NZ_JBMVFA010000004.1, forward strand.
CCCTGGGAGACCCGATGCTCACCGTTCCTAAGACTGAGCGGGAGTGAGTCCTGTCGGCAGAACCCGTGCTCAGCCGAACGCCCCGAACGGTCTTGGGCGTTCTGGTCGACCGCGTTCCTTCCGCGTCCGGTCCCAGCGGATCGTGTCCGTGGTCCGGGTACGCGGGGGCGGTTTCCCTCGTTCCCTCGGGTGCCGGGTCTGGCCTGGGCGGTCCGATGCCCCACACCATCGCTCTGGTGCTGTGGGGGCGGTGCCGTCCGTCGCCGGATCCGGTGCCCGAGGGAGCGTCTGCCGATGGCCACGCTTGCCGCCTGGTGGCGGCTGACAGGCCGTCGCGGGGTGCTGAGGGGCTTCTGCCAGTGCTCGGCGCCCCACATGCTGGTGTGGGCGGGATCGACAGCGATCACGCCGATGCCGGCTTCGGCGCACATCGACACAAGGCGTGCGCGGAGCCTGCCGGTCGAGATGCCGGAGATCAGCTGCCGGAACCGCCTCTTGCGGCCGTGCTTCTCCCGGCTCTTGGAATCGGTGAAGTCCAGGTCTTCGATGGCGATGGCCTGAACGCCCGTGGCCTTCGCCCAGTGCAGGAGGCGGGTCAGGGCGTGGCGCAGTTGGGCGTCGCGGTGGCTGGCCGATCCGGTGAGGTCGTAGTCGAAGCGGCGGGGTGCGCCCATCGGGTTGCCGTGGGCGTCCAGTCGCCTGGCGGCGAGGTGGTCGGCGTTCATGTCCACGCCGATGACGCCCTGGGAGCGGAGGGCATCGAGCGGGACGACGGGGAGGTCTTTGCGGGTCCAGGAGGCGTCGAGGTACCAGCGCCCGGACCTGGTTTCGAGGTGGATGCGGTAGGCCACCGACCGGTTCACCTCGATCCGATCGCGCCACTCTTCGCCCCGGTGCGGGAGCGACACCCTCGCCGCGAGGACGTACCGGCCGCTCGGGGCGTTGCCGAGATGGGCCAGCGGCGTGGGCAGTTTGAGGCTGATCTCACCTTCCGGGGTGACGCGGATCGTCTCGTTCCCGAACCGCTTGCCGGACTCGCCGTCAGCCGTGAGGAACCAGCGGGCGGCTTCCCACTCCCCGCGCCACTGCTCGACGCTCTTCCCAGCCGCCGCGAGGTTGTGCCGGCTGTTGAGGAGTTTGCGGCCGCCGCGCACCACCGTCACCCGGCCGGCCTCGTGGTCGGCCTTCACCCGCTCGTACTCGCACTCCAGGTGCGCCAGACGCCGCGACTTGGCATGCCACTCCCGGCACGACTGGTACCCGCCGGGCTGCCGCTTGCTGCCCTTGGCACCGATCGGCAGCGCGAGGCGGTGGCGGATCACGGCGATCCCCGCAGCCAGCCCCCGCAGGTGCCGCCACTGGGCGCGCCACGACAGACCCCACTGGTCGTGCGTGGCCTTGGTGATGGACCCGGCCCAGCGCGACGACGACTCCGGTGTGAGGTCCCGCTTACGGACGGCCCACGTCCGGGCGGAGTGCTCCAGGGCGTCGGCGACGCGCCGGGCCAGATCCCGCGAGGCCAGCGAACCGAGGTGTGCGCCGACCAGACGCAGCACCTTCTCGTCCTCGGCGGTCAGGCCCTTGAGCCGGTCCCGAATACACACACCCGACGCGGCGTCGACGACGAACGGCCGAGCGATCCACCGCAACACCGCCACCCCGGCCCCCTGCCCACGCGAATCCTTCGACCACACGCATGCTGGCATGCCCAACAGCACCAGCAGCACCAAACGGGAGAATCGGACGTTTGTCGACAGCACTTCAGTAGAAACCGGCAAAGTCACTCATGAACGCCAAAGGTCGCTCAACAATGCTCAGCTGTCGATGGTTCGCAACCCCTGACCCCAAGCACGGGCCGCTCGTGCCGATGCTGCTGGCGCTCACCGTGGTGACCGGGGTGGTGGACGCGGTCAGCTACCTCGAACTCGGGCACGTCTTCGTCGCCAACATGACCGGCAACGTGGTGTTCCTCGGGTTCGCCCTGGCCGGGGCGGCCGGCCTGTCCGCCACCGCCTCGCTCGCGGCCCTCGCGGCCTTCCTCCTCGGCGCCCTCGCCGGCGGGCACCTCGCCCGCCGGCTGCCGGGGCACCGGGGCCACCTGCTGACCGCCGCCGTCACCGGCCAGGCGGTGCTGGTCGCGGCGGGCACGGCGCTCGCGGCCGTCGCCGGGCACAGCGCCGAAGGGGTCCGCTACACCCTGATCGGGCTGCTCGGCTTCGCGATGGGCGGTCAGAACGCGGTGGTCCGCTCGCTGAAGGTGCCGGACCTGACCACCACCGTGCTCACCATGACCATCACCGCCCTCGCCGCCGACCGCACCGGCGCCCGCCGACTCGCCTCCGCCGTCTGGATGTTCGCCGGCGCGCTGCTCGGCGCCCTCCTCGTCCTGCACACCTCCGTACCGGTGGCCCTGGCGCTCGCGCTGGCCCTGCTGGTCGGCGTCGCGGCCCTCACCCGCCGGGCGTCCCGGGCCCGCCCGGCCCCGGCCTGGGCCGACCCGGTCTGAGCGCGACCCGGCGGGCCCGGCGGCCGGCCCGGGAGGTCAGTCCTCGCGTCGGTGGCCGGCCCGCCCGCTCCACAGCGGTTCGAGGCGGGCCCAACTGTCGGCCCAGACCTGGTCGGCGCGCCGGTCGAGGACGCGCAGGCGCAGCCGCAGGCCGATGACGAGCAGGGCGAGCAGGACGAGCAGGCCGCCGACGCCGGTGCAGCCGGCCGAGACGGCGAGGGCGGTCCGTTCGAGCGGCGGCTCGGCCGCGTTGCCGACGTCGTCGACCCAGATCGGGAGGATGCCGCCGTCGGCGACCCGGCGCGGGGCGTCGACGACGCCGGTGTGCCGGATGCCCCGCGGGTCCGTCCAAGTGGCCTGGAGGCCCGTCCGGTTGCCGAAGCCCTCGGAGAACCGGCCGCCGCCCACCCCCGGGCGGTCGGACGCGCCGAGCACGACGGCGTCGACCCGGTGCAGGCGGGCCCGTTCCGCGTCGGCCTGCACGGTGGAGGCCCGGTAGGCGAGCAGGGCGCCGCCGGTGGCCAGGGCGGCGGCGAGCACCGCCCCGAGGAGGGTGAACAGCCAGGCCCGCGACCGGGAGCGGTCGAGGCCGCGGGCGAGCGGTTCGTGCCGGGCACCGCAGGCCCGCCGCAGCGCGCGCCCGATCCGCCGCGGGGGCGAGGCGGGCCGGTCCGGGCCGGGGGTGGTGGACACGTCGAGGGCTCCTCGGGATGCGGGGGGAGTACGGGGGTTCCGTCGCGTTCCGCCGCCTCCCGGCGTGGAATCTCCACCAATTTCCACCCGATGACCGTCCCCGCACAAGAGCGCGGTGGCCGCGCCGCTACCGCCGGGTACGACCGACCCGGTCGCCCGGGTCCTTCGGCCCTCGGCAGGGCCCGCCGGCCGGGGGCAGGCTGGGGACCGGCCGCGCTCCCCGCGCTCCGTCGCGGCCGAGGTGCGGAGCGGGCGACGGCGTGGGGGCCGTCGCCCGCCCGTGTCGTTCCGTCAACTGTTCTTCCAGGTCAGCGGATTCTTCTCGCCGGATATACACTCGGTATCTACTCCGGGTGTATGGTCCTCTCATGAGTGTTCCTCTGACCCTGTTGGGGCTGCTGGAGCGGGAGCCGAGTCACGGCTACGACCTCAAGCGCGACTACGACACCTTCTTCAGCCGGGGAAAGCCCCTCCCGTACGGCCAGGTGTACTCCACGCTCGGCCGGCTGGCCCGGGACGGCAAGATCGTCGCCGGCGAGGCCGAGCCCGGCGACGGACCCGACCGCAAGCGCTACGTCATCACCGAGACCGGCGCGACCGAGTTCGAGACCTGGCTCCAGGACCCGGTCGCGCCCGAACCCGCCCTGCAGTCCGTCCTGTTCACCAAGGTCGTGCTGGCCCTGATGCTCGGCCGGGACGCCGAGCTGTACCTGGACACCCAGCGCGCCGCCCACCTGCGCCGGATGCGCGAGCTCACCGAACTGCGCCGCTCCGGCCCGCTGGTGGACGCCCTGCTCGCCGACCACGGCCTGTTCCACCTGGAGGCCGACCTGCGCTGGATCGACCTGACCGTCGCCCGACTCGACGTGCTCGCCGCGGAGGTGCGCTCATGACCACGGTGATAGAAGCCCGCGACATCGCCCTCGCCTTCGGCGAGACCCCCGCCCTGCGCGGGGCGAGCCTGTCCGTCCAGGCCGGCGAGGTGCTCGCCATCATGGGCCCCAGCGGCTCCGGCAAGTCGACGCTGCTGCACTGCCTGGCCGGCATCCTGGTGCCCGACGCGGGCGAGGTGCTGTTCAACGGCCAGCGCGTCGACACCATGCCCGAGGCGAAGCGCAGCGCCCTGCGCCGCGACAAGTTCGGCTTCGTCTTCCAGTTCGGCCAGCTGGTGCCGGAGTTGACGGCCGAGGAGAACGTCGCTCTGCCGCTGCTGCTGAACGGCGTGCGCCGCTCCGCCGCCCTCGCCGAGGCCCGGCCCTGGTTCGCCCGGCTCGGCCTGGACGGCATGCAGGGCCGCCGCTCCGGCGAACTGTCCGGCGGTCAGGCCCAACGCGTGGCGCTCGCCCGCGGGTTGGTGGCCCGTCCGCAGGTGCTGTTCGCCGACGAGCCGACCGGCGCGCTGGACTCGCTGACCGGCGAGCAGGTGATGGAGCTGATGGTCGGCGCGGCCCGCGAGCAGGGCACCACGGTCGTCCTGGTCACCCACGAGGCCCGGGTCGCCGCCTACGCGGACCGCGAGGCGATCGTGCGCGACGGCCGGGCCCGTACGCTGTCGGCCGGATCGGTGGCCTCGTGATCACGTTCGCACTGCGCCTGGCCGTCAGTGGCGGCCGGGAGGCGCTGGCCCGGCTGGTCACGATCATGGCGGCGGTGGCGATCGGCGTGGGGCTGTTGCTGTCCACGTTCGCCGCCGTCAACGCGCTCGACCGGGTCACAGAGCGCCAGCGGTGGATGAACACCGGCGTCGAGGGCGCGACGGCCGCGGCGCCGGTGGACAAGCTCTGGTGGCAGGCCCGGATGGACTACTACGACGGCAAGTCCGTCTTCCGGGCCGAGGTCGCCGCCGCGGGGCCCACCGCGCCGGTGCCGCCCGGCCTGACCAGGGTGCCGGCCCCGGGCGAGTACTACGCCTCGCCGGCGCTGCAGAAGCTGATGCGCGACGTCCCGGCCGCCGAACTGGCGGAACGCTTCCCAGGCCGCCTGGTCGGCACCATCGGCGACGAGGCGCTGGCCTCGCCGGACAGCCTGTCGGCCGTCGTGGGCGGCACGGTGGACGAGGTGCGGGCGCTGCCCGAGGCCACCGCCGTGACCAGCATCGCGACCGCCGTCCCCGCGGAGTGCGAGCACGCCTGTTTCGGCGGGGGCGTGCACGGCGACCGGATGGTGCTGATCCTCACCGTGGTGGCCGGGGCGCTGGTCTTCCCGGTGCTGATCTTCATCGGCACCGCCACCCGGCTCTCCGCCGCCTCCCGCGAGCAGCGCTTCGCCGCGATGCGGCTGGTCGGGGCGACGCCGGGGCAGATCTCGGTGGTCGCGGCGGTGGAGTCCACCGTCGCGGCGGTGGTCGGCACCCTGGCCGGATTCGTCCTGTACTTCGCGCTGCGGCCGCTGGTCGCCGACGTGCCGTTCACCGGTGACCGCTTCTTCGTCGAGGACCTCGGCCTCAGCCTGACTCAGGTGGCCGGGACGGTGCTGGGCGTGCCGTTGGCGGCGGCGCTGGCCGCCCGGCTGGCGCTGCGCCGGGTCGTGATCTCCCCGCTCGGGGTGTCGCGCCGGGTGACGCCGAAGCCGCCGCGCGCCTGGCGGCTGATCCCGCTGGTGGCGGGCCTGGCCGAGCTGGGCTGGACCATCTACCGCCACCCGGCGACCACCAGCGGCCAGTCGGCGGCCTACCTGAGCGGCTTCGTCCTGGTGATGCTGGGTCTGGTGATCGGCGGGCCGTGGCTGACGATGGCGGCCGCCCAGGCCGTGGCCCGGCGGACCAGCCGACCGGCCTCGCTGATCGCGATGCGCCGGCTGGCGGACGACCCGAAGACGGGCTTCCGCGCGGTGGCGGGCCTGGTGCTGGCGTTGTTCGTGACCACGGCGACGGTCGGGATCATCGGCACGATCAACGGAGAGCGGGGGACCCTGGGCGGTGACGCGCTGGTCCGCAAGGCGGTCGTGGACGCCCCGCTGCGGGCGGGGGACAGCGCGAGCGACGGCGACCTCGTGGGCACGATCCCCTCGGTCTCCGCCGACGTGGCGGCGCGGGCCCGTGCCGTGCCCGGGTTCGAGGGGATGGCGCTGGCGCACGAGAACCCGGCGCGCCTGGGCGCGGTGAAGCGCGGCGACCGGCCGCTCGTCCCCGTCCTGGTGCGCTGCTCGGAACTGGCGCAGATCCCGGTGGTCGGCCACTGCGCGCCCGGCGCCGCCGTCGCCGCGGTCGACCGCTTCCAGTTCGTGGACCTCCAGGCGGGCTCGGACAAGGAGTGGCCGGCGGTGCCGATCTCCGCCGAGGAGGTCGACCGGCTGCCGGTGCGAATGATCTACGCGACCACGGACGGCTCCATGCAGGCCATGGAGCGGCTGCGGACGGTCTTCACCCGCACCTACCCGACGCACGAGGCCCGGATGGTCGACGACTGGGCCTCCGAAGGGCAGAAGAAGCTCCAGGGCTGGCGCCAGCTGGCGAACGTCGTGCTGCTGACCACCCTGCCGATCGCCGGGTGCGGCCTCGCGGTGAGCGTGGTGGCCGGACTGTCCGACCGCCGCCGCCCGTTCGCGATGCTGCGGCTGACCGGGGCGCCGCTGCAGCTGCTGCGCCGGGTGATCGGGCTGGAGAGTGCGCTGCCGCTCCTGGTGGTGGCGGCGCTCGCGATCGGGACGGGCTTCGCCGCCGCGGCGATGTTCCTCAAGTCGCAGATGCAGTACGACCTGGCGTCGCCGGGCCTGCTGTACTACGGGCTGACGGCCTTCGGGATCGTCGCCTCGCTCGGGATCATCGCCTCGACGCTGCCGCTGCTGCGGCGGATCACCGGGCCGGAGGCCGCGCGCAACGGCTGACGTAGCGTCGACTCGGTTACCCCGTGGCTCGGTTATCGGGCGACGGGGTAACCGAACGCGTTGGCCCGGCGCTCGACGACCGGCTCGGACAGCCAGCTGCCGAGCACCAGCCCGGACGGGTAGAACATCGGCTGCGGCAGCGCGTCCAGCGGCAGGCGCTCCCAGCCGGCGCACGCGTGCGGCTCGGTGACCACCGCCTCGGCCAGGCTCGGCGGCGCGAGCACGGCGGCGGTCAGCCGGGGCCGGCCGAGCTCGTGGTCGAGGTGGACGGCGAGCACCCGCATCAGCTTGGCCGGCAGCACGATGCCGGTCTCCTCGGCGAGTTCGCGCGCCGCCGTCTGCTCGAAGGACTCGCCCGGGTCGACCTTGCCGCCCGGCAGGCTCCAGGTGGGCGGCTCGCCGGCGGTGGTGCGGCGGCCGATCAGCACCCGCCCGTCGCCGGTGGGCACGATGATCCCGGCGCCGAGCATCGGTGCGGTGGTCGTCACTTCGCCGTCATCTCCTGCAGGTCGGTTACCAGTTGGAGCGCTCGTAGTCCTTGAGGAAGCAGCCGTACAGGTCCTCACCGGCCTCGCCGCGCACGATCGGGTCGTACACCCGGGCCGCGCCGTCGACCAGGTCGAGCGGGGCGTGGAAGCCCTCGTCGGCCAGGCGCATCTTGTCCGGGTGCGGGCGCTCGTCGGTGATCCAGCCGGTGTCGACGGCGGTCATCAGGATGCCGTCGGTCTGGAACATCTCCTGCGCGCTGGTGCGCGTGAGCATGTTGAGCGCGGCCTTGGCCATGTTGGTGTGCGGGTGGCCGGCGCCCTTGTAGCCGCGCGAGAAGACGCCCTCCATCGCGGACACGTTCACCACGTACTTGCGGCGCGAGGCGGAGGCCGCCATCGCCGGGCGCAGCCGGCTGATCAGGATGAACGGCGCGGTGGAGTTGCAGAGCTGGACCTCCAGCAGCTCGACCGGGCCGACCTCCTGGACGGTCTGCACCCAGCTGTTGGTGTCGGCGAGGTCGGGCACCAGGCCGCCGGCGTCGATCGCGGTGCCGGCCGCGATCCGGGCGGGCGTGGCGGAGCCGGTGACCAGGGCGAGCGAGGTGACGTCCTCGGCGGCGAGGCGCTGCGGGTCGCCGCTCGCCTGGTGGGGGAGGGCGGGCAGGTCGACGCTGCCGCTGCCGAAGCGGCCGATGGTGGTCGACTGCGGCAGCTCGCCGGCCGGCAGCGGGGCGGACTCGGCGTTGACCAGCTCGCGGTAGGACTCCGGCGGGCGGCGCACGGTCTGCGCGGCGTTGTTGATCAGGATGTCCAGCGGGCCGTCCGCGGCGACCTCGTCGGCCAGCGCCAGCACCTGGGCGGGGTCGCGCAGGTCGATGCCGACGATCTTGAGGCGGTGGATCCACTCGGCGCTGTCCGGCATCGCCTTGAAGCGGCGGATCGCGTCGTTCGGGAAGCGGGTGGTGATGGTGGTGTGGGCGCCGTCGCGCAGCAGCATCAGCGCGATGTACATCCCGATCTTGGCCCGGCCGCCGGTGAGCAGCGCGCGCTTGCCGGTGAGGTCGGCGCGGGCGTCCCGGCGGGCCCGGTTGAGGGCCGCGCAGCGCTGGCAGAGGTTGTGGTAGAAGGCGTCGACCTCGACGTACCGCTGCTTGCAGGTGTAACAGGAGCGGGGCCGCTCCAGGATGCCGGCGATCTCGGTGGTGGTGACGGTGGTCAGGCCGAAGGCGCCGGCCGTCTCGTCGTCGATCCGGGTGGGGGCGCCGGTGGCGGTCCGGGCGGTCACCGCGCGGTCGTTGGCGGTCTTCCGGGCCCGGGTCTCCTGGCGGCGGCGCTGCTTGAGGGTGCGGAATATGCCGCCGACCGCCTGCCGGACGGTGATCGCGTCCGGGTGGTCCACGTGCAGCTCGTCGAGCTCGGCGATCACTTCGAGGCAGAGCTTCAGGCGCTCCGGGTCGAGGCCGGGGCCGTAGTCGATCTCCTCCTCGGTCTGGCCCTGCTCGATGTCCTGCTGCTGGATGTCCACGCCCGCTGCTTTCCCATTCGCCTCACCGTTACCGCGTGAATGCTACGGGAGCGGCCCGGGGCGGGGCGAAAAGCCGAGCTCCGAGGGTTCCGAGCAGGCCCTTTGGAGGATCGTCCATGTCTACGCGCGGAGCATTGATCACGGTTTGTGCACAGCCCCAGCAATCGTCCTCGAACTGGCATTTGCCCCGCCCCTCACGGAGAATCGAATGCTGGGTGCCGGGCGCCCGAGTGCGCCCTGACGGCCTCGCCGCCACCGCACCCGAGGTGTACCTCCCCCCAGCCAGAGAGCCCCCCTTCATGCGCTTCCTGAACGACCTCAAGCCCTCGTACGACCTCACGTACGACGACGTCTTCATGGTCCCCAGCCGTTCCGCCGTGGGCTCCCGGCAGGCCGTCGACCTGTCCTCCCAGGACGGCACGGGCACCACCATTCCGCTGGTCGTCGCCAACATGACCGCCATCGCCGGCCGCCGGATGGCCGAGACCGTCGCCCGCCGCGGCGGCCTGGTCGCCATCCCGCAGGACATCCCGACCGAGGTGATCGCCGAGGTCATCTCCTGGGTCAAGCAGCGCCACCTGGTGTTCGACACCCCGATCACCCTCGCCCCGGGCGCCACCGTCGCCGAGGCGCTGTCCCTGCTGCCCAAGCGCGCGCACGGCGCCCTCGTCGTGGTCGAGGACGGCAAGCCGGTCGGCGTCGTCACCGACTCCGACTGCCAGGGCGTGGACCGCTTCACCAGCCTCGCCGAGATCATGTCCCGCGAACTGCTGGTGCTGGACCAGGACATCGACCCGCGCGCCGCCTTCGACAAGCTCACCGAGGCGCACCGCAAGCTCGCCCCGGTCGTCGACGGCGAGGGCCGCCTGGTCGGCCTCCTCACCCGCAAGGGCGCGCTGCGCGCCACCCTGTACACCCCGGCCGTGGACGCCGCCGGGAAGCTGCGGATCGCCGCCACTGTGGGCATCAACGGCGATGTCGCGGGCAAGGCCAAGGCCCTGCTGGAGGCCGGCGCCGACGTGCTGGTCGTCGACACCGCGCACGGCCACCAGGAGAACATGATCAGCGCGCTGCGCGCCGTGCGCGGCCTGGACCCGCAGGTCCCGATCGTCGCGGGCAACGTGGTCTCCGCCGCCGGGGTCCGCGACCTGGTCGAGGCCGGTGCCGACATCCTCAAGGTCGGCGTCGGCCCGGGCGCCATGTGCACCACCCGGATGATGACCGGCGTCGGCCGGCCGCAGTTCTCCGCCGTGCTGGAGTGCGCCGCCGAGGCGCGCCGGCTCGGCAAGCACGTGTGGGCGGACGGCGGCGTGCGCCACCCGCGCGACGTCGCGATGGCGCTGGCCGCCGGCGCCTCCAACGTGATGATCGGCTCCTGGTTCGCCGGCACCTACGAGTCCCCGGGCGACCTGCAGACCACCGCGGACGGCCGCCAGTACAAGGAGAGCTTCGGCATGGCCTCGGCGCGCGCGGTCAGCAACCGCACCGCCCAGGACTCCTCCTACGACCGGGCCCGCAAGGCGCTGTTCGAGGAGGGCATCTCGCACTCCCGGATGTTCCTCGACCCGGCCCGCCCGGGCGTCGAGGACCTGATCGACTCCATCGTGGCCGGCGTGCGCAGCTCCTGCACCTACGCGGGCGCGGGCACCCTGGAGGAGTTCCACGAGAAGGCGATCGTCGGCGTGCAGAGCGCGGCCGGCTACGCCGAGGGCAAGCCGCTGCACTCCAGCTGGGCCTGATCCAGCTGGGCCTGATCGCCCGGTTCGGCTGACGCGCCGACGCAGCCGCCGTCGCCGTTGTCGTCGCCGTTGTCGTCGTCCGGCCGGTTCCTCGCCTCGGGGAGCCGGCCGGACGCCTGGTCGGCCGGCCGCTGTCCGTGCGACCGGCCGAGCGGGAGCAGCAGGGCGCGGCCGAGCAGCCCGACCGAGCCGTCCAGCGCGGCGGCGAACACCTGCGCGGCGCCCGGCAGGTCGCGCAGCTCCCAGAGCGCCTGGACGGCTGCCCAGGCACCCTCCCGGGCGGCCTCCACCGACCAGGTGCCGAGCAGGTGGGCGAGCGGTTCGGCCTGCTCCAGCAGGTCGGGCCCGGGCATCAGCTGCTCCCGGACGGCCGTCTCGACCTCGGCCAGCACCCCGTTGATCCGGTGGTAGTCCTCCTCGACGTCGGCCGGCGCGCAGCCCCGGCGGCGGCAGGTGTCGACGACGGCGAGCGGCAGGTCGTGCTGGATGTGGGCGCCCATCCCGGCCAGGCCGAACTGCAGCGGGTGCACGCCCGGGTGGGCGCGCAGCGCGAACAGCGGCCGCCAGCAGGCGGGCGGCTCCTGCCCGGCCGCGTCGGCGGCCACGGCCAGCAGGTACCGCCCGGCGAACACCACGTCCAGCTCCGCCACCGCGGGCGGGTCGGCGAAGTACCCGCGGCCGAGCCGGTCGCGGACGGCCTCCGTCACGGTGAGGTAGAGCCGGTTGAAGACCGCCACCCCGTCCGTCGGCGGCAGCGCCGCCCCGATCCCGCGCAGCCGGTCGACGACCTCGTCGACCGTGACCGGCTCGTGCTCCACCGTCGTCCCGGGCATGCGCCACCCTCCGATGCCGATCGTGCACTGATCGCATCATCGTGACAGTGGGCGCGGGCACCCGGTGGGCGCGGCGGTACGGCCGTCGAGGTGACGCCCGGGGATACCCGGAGCCCGGGTGCCCGGGGCCCTGGCGCGTTGCGGAGGTCGTGGTCAGCCCAGCTCGTACTCCAGGACGTAGGTGTGGGCACCGGCCTCGTCGACGGTCAGGTCGAACTCCCCGGTGATCCCGGCCAGCTCGCCGGAGCCCGTGCCCGGGACCACGCGGATCGTCGTCCCCGAGGTGTCCCAGGCCGTGTGCTGGAGCACGAACCCGCCCTTGCGCCCGTCCAGTTCACCCGTCACGTGCTCCACGGCGACGTAGGAGGCGGGGGAGCCGTCCGGCCCGCCCACCGACAGCATCCGCACCTCGCTCGTGCCGCTCAGCCCGCCCGTGAAGGTCTTGGCGATCCTGATCCGCCCGAACGAGGCGCCCTCGCGCTCCTCCGTCTCCGCCGGCTCGAACGTGGTCAGCTCGAACGACCCAGCAGCCTTGAACCCCATGGCACCGTCCCCTCGTTGTCGAACCCGGCCGGGCTGCTCGCCGACCCTGGGGGAAGCCTTGCACACGGCACTGACAATGCCGTTCCGTCCGGCGCACTAGGCTGGGCCGGGAGATGAGACGCAGAAGCCGCCGCCCGGCCTCCCCCCTCCCGCAGCGCCACGGCGTGGACCCGGCGCACCTGCGCCTGCCGGTCGAGGGCGACTGGCCCACCGTCCGGGCGTACCTGGTCGAGCGGCTGCCCGCGGTCGGCGCCGAGCGGATCGACGCGGCGCTGGCCGGGCGGGAGATCGTCGGGGAGCACGGCCCGATCGCCCCTGAGGAACCGTTTCTGCCCGGCGCGCACCTGTGGTTCTACCGGGACCTCCCCGAGGAGGTGCACGTCCCGTTCGAGCTGGTCGTGCTGCACCGTGACGAGCACCTGGTCGTGGTCGACAAGCCGCACTTCCTGGCCACCACCCCGCGCGGCCGGCACGTCGCCGAGACGGCGCTCTCCCGGCTGCGGCACGACCTCGACCTGCCCGCGCTCAGCCCCGCGCACCGCCTGGACCGGCTCACGGCCGGGCTCGCCATGTTCGTGGTCCGCCCGGAGGACCGCGGCGCGTACCAGAGCCTGTTCCGGGACCGGCGGGTGCGCAAGGAGTACCGGGCCGTCGCCGGGTACGACCCGGCCCTGGAGCTGCCGCGCACCGTGCGCAGCCACATCGTCAAGGAACGCGGGGTCATCGCCGCGCGGGAGACCGACGCGCCGCCGAACAGCGAGAGCCGGATCGAGCTGCTGGAGCGGCGTGACGGCCTCGCCCACTACCGCCTGCTGCCGCACAGCGGCCGCACCCACCAGCTGCGGCTGCACATGAGCGGCCTCGGCCTGCCGATCCTCGGCGACCCGGTGTACCCCGAGGTGCTGCCCGAGCCGGCCCCGGACGACTTCCGTCGGCCGCTGCAACTCCTTGCCTCCGCCGTGGAGTTCACCGACCCGCTGACGGGCCTGGAGCGCCGCTTCGAGACCGGCCGCAGCCTCGCCGCCTGGACCGACCCGCAGACCTGGGCCGCCGGGACGGCCTGATCGCCGGCTCAGGGCAGCGGGACCAGGCGCTCCAGGTAGCAGGGCGCGGGCCGCTCCGGCGTCGCGAGCAGCGACTGCACCCGGTAGCGGCCGGGCGGGAGGTCGACCGTCAGGTACTCGCCGGACTCGACGGCCTCGCCGCCCCCGGCGGCGGTGTCGACGAGCAGGTACCGCCCGGCCGTCAACTCGGCCACCGGGCCGTCCTCCCAGACGCCTTCGCGCAGCGCCTCCTCCACCGGGGGTCGGAGGTCGTCGTCGAGCCCGAGGTCGACGGGGCGGACGAAGATCCGCTCCTCCGCCAGCCAGCGGACCGGCAGCGGCTCGGCGCCGAGGACGAGCAGGTCGCCGTGCCCGGCCACCCGGTGGACGGTGGCGTAGCCGCCCTCGAACACCTCCGTGGCCTCGGCGGTCCACCCGGCGACCGTCGCCTCGGGGCAGAGCACGTACCAGCCGCTGTCCGTGCCGTCCAGCCAAGCCTGCTTCGTGTGCGTCATGAGGGGGATCCTCGCACGGGGAGTGGGAAGTCGGCCTCGCCGACTTCCCACTCCCGCTCCTGGGGCTCCGACCGGTCGGTCAGGAGTGGAACGTCACCTCCGGGTTGGCAGGGCTCGGCCCGTCCAGCAGCGGCTGGTCGATCCCCTTGAGCTGGAGGTCGAAGAAGGCCGCGACGTACGCGCGGGTGAGCTCCACTCCGCGCTGCGCGGACATCGTGGTGCCGGGCGGCGTCGGCAGGCCGAACTTCTCGGCGAACAGCATGAGGTCGGTGAAGCTGCTGTGGTTGGAGCCCTGGAAGGTGACCCATCGCTTCCAGCCGTCCAGCCGGGCCCAGGCGTCGGTCCAGGACTGGTCCTCGGGGCCGTCCAGCGGGTGGCCCACCATCAGGTACGGCTTGCCGCCGATCCCGGAGTCCGGCACCGCGTAGTCCATGCTGCCGTCGAGATCGGCCCCGGCCTTGATGCGGTCGTCGGTGACCAGCGCCGGGACGGCTGCGGCGCCGCCGGCCGAGTGCCCGGCCATGCCGATGCGGTCGCGGTCGATCAGGCGGGCGTAGCGCCAGGCCGGGTGGGGGCGGTCGGTGAGCTGGTCGAGGACGAAGGAGACGTCCTTCGCCCGGCTCGCGTCCAGGCCCGCCCAGGCCGGCCGGTCGTGGAGCGTGCCGCAGACGGTGCACGGCAGCGTCGTCCCGTCCGGGAAGGTGGTGCCGCTGTTCTCGTAGGTGTGGTCGACCAGCGCGACGACGTACCCGCGGCTGGTCAGGTCCTCGGCGAGGCTGGTCAGTTCGGTACGGGGCGCGGTGAAGCCGGGGGAGAGGACGATCAGCGGGTAGTGGCCGCCCTGCGGCCGGGCGTCGGCCCGCGCCCAGGTCCGGGTGGCGGTCAGCGCCTCGGTCGGGAGGTGGTTGCCGGGGATCTTGGTGTCCAGCAGCAGCCGTGCGGCCTCGGGCGTCATGTACGGCGCCGGGCTGCCGGTCCCGGGGTGAGCGGGGTAGTACATCGAGACCATCAGCTGGCGCGGCCCGGCGGAGGGGACCCACGGGTCCGGCCGGTCCGCGTCGACGAGGTGCAGGACGTCCAGTCCCACGGCGTACGGCCCGGTCGGGCGGGGGAGTTCGACGGGGGAGGTCGCCGGCGCGTCGGCGGCGACGGTGACGGCGGGGCCCGGTGAGGGTGCGGCCAGGGCCGGGACGGTGGTGGCGACGGACAGTGGCAGCGCGAGCAGCAGGGCTGCCGCGGCGGCGGTGCGACGAAGTCGGCTCATGTCGTCACCGTAGGTTGGCCGAAAGGGAGTTGACGTCCGCTCAGCGGCGTAGTGATCCCTTCCGGGGGTGGTGCCCCGGCCCCCTAGGGGCGGGGCCGGGGGCCGGGCGGGCGGGCCCGTTCGCGCGGCTCAGGCCAGGGCCTCCAGGATCGTCGCATTGGCCAGGCCGCCCGCTTCGCACATGGTCTGCAGCGCGTACCGTCCGCCGCGGCGGCGCAGTTCGTGGACCAGGGTGGTCATCAGCCGGGTGCCGCTGGCACCCAGGGGGTGGCCGAGCGCGATCGCGCCGCCGTTGACGTTGAGCCGGTCCGGATCGGCCCCGGTCTCCTGGAGCCAGGCCAGGACGACGCTGGCGAAGGCCTCGTTCACCTCGAACAGGTCGATGTCGGCGAGCGAGAGCCCCGAGCGGCGCAGCACCTTCTCGGTCGCGGGCAGCACGCCGGTGAGCATCATCAGCGGGTCCGAGCCGGTGACCGCGAAGGAGTGCAGCCGCGCCAGCGGGCGCAGCCCGAGCCGGGCGGCGGTCTCGCTGCCGGCGATCAGCACGGCCGAGGCGCCGTCGTTGATCGGACTGCTGTTGCCGGCGGTCACCGACCAGTCGATCTGCGGGAAGCGCTCCGCGTAGGCCGGGTCGGCGAAGGCCGGCCGCAGGCCGGCCAGCACCTCGGGCGTGGTGCCGGGGCGCACCGACTCGTCCGTGGTCACCAGCCCGCCGGGGGTGCCCACCGGGACCAGCTCGTCCGCGAACCGGCCCTCCGCGTGGGCCCGGGCCGCCTTGGCGTGCGAACCGGCGGCGAACTCGTCCATCGCCGCCCGCGAGATCGACCACTTGGCGGCGATCAGCTCGGCGCTGATGCCCTGCGGGAGGAGCCCGCCCGGGTACCGGGCCGCGACCTGGGCACCGAACGGGTCCGCCCCCGCCGGCACGTTGGACCACATCGGCACCCGGCTCATCGACTCGACCCCGCAGGCCACCACCAGGTCGTACGCCCCCGCCATGACGCCCTGGGCGGCGAAGTGCAGGGCCTGCTGGGAGGAGCCGCACTGCCGGTCGACGGTGGTCGCGGGGACGGACTCCGGCAGTCCGGCCGCCAGCCAGGCGTACCGGGTGGTGTTCATCGCCTGCTCGGCGACCTGGTCGACGCAGCCGCCGATCACGTCGTCGACCAGCGCGGGGTCGATGCGGCTGCGGTCGACCAGGGCCCGGAGCGCGCGGCCGAGGAGTTCCACCGGGTGGACGGAGGAGAGCGCGCCTCCCGGCTTGCCCTTGCCGACCGGCGTGCGGACGGCTTCGACGATCACGGCGTCGCGCATGGCGGGCCGCCTTTCCTGAGAGGGTGGTTGGAAAAGCAAACTCACTATAGGACTGGTGAGTTCGAGAATCCAACCTTCTTGGGGGCGGACCACCCCCTGGGCCTGGCCGGATGATCTTGGATTGTGGGAGGATGCCGCCCATGACGTGCATCCGAAGGGGCCGTGCCTCGTAGAACACCAGCCTCACTGCGGCCGCGGGAACGCGGTTGGGCAAGCCCCTGGGTGCGGTACCGCGATGTCCCGGGACTGTCGGGAGCGGCGAACGCCGCCGTCCGCGCGCTCGAACGGGACCGGCTGTGCCCGGGCATCGTCGCGGTCGCGCTGAGCGTGTGGTCCGTGCGCGTCCATGGGACCAAACGCCGGTGGCGGCCCTGGGAGGCCGAGTTCACCTGCCGGTGCTGCGGCGAGGGGTGGGCCCGGGACAAGCTGCGGGAGGTCCTGTTCATGCTTCCGCCGAGCGCCGCCGGCGAGCTCCGGGCACAGGTGGAACGCCTGGACGCGGTCCTGCTCGCGCGCACGCATCACGAGCCGATGGCGGACCCGGAACTCGCCTGGTGGCACCGCAGGTGCTGACCGCGCCCCCGGGCCCGTCCTAGCCGGCCAGGACCCTCACCTCCTCCAGGAACTCCGCCGCCGCACGGGCATTGGTGACGGCGAGGCTGAGCGGCAGCCCGGCCGACCGCGTCCGGATCTCCAGCTCGCCCGGCCCGGCGGCCCGCACCGACCGCAGCTCCGCCCACCGGAAGGCCTCCGTCGTGCCCGCCGGGTGCGCGGGCCGGTGCACCAGAGCGCCGCGGGTCACCGTCAGCCGCCCCCGGGCGAACCGCACGCTCCCCTCCGCGCGCAGCGCCTCGTGCAGGCCGGCCCGGAGCCGGGGGGAGAGGTGCCCGTCCACCTCCCGGAACAGCCCCTCCAAGCCCCGCAGCTGTGCCAGCCGCACGGGCTCCTCCGCGCCGACCAGCCATATGCGCCCCTGCTCGCCGGCCCCGCGCGGCCCGCCGGGAACGTGCTCGCTCGCCTCGATCTCCTCCCACCGCACCGGCCGCTCGCCGCCGGCCGGCCCGACCAGCACCAACCCGCCCTCGTGCACCCGCACGGCCCGCAGGCCCGGCGCCGCCCGCAACCGGCCGTACCCGCCCGCGACCACCAGCGCCACGGCCGCCACCACCGGCGCGGGCCACCACTGCCCGACCGCCAGGCAGAGCGCCACCGCGACGGCCGCGGCGCCCGCGCCGATCCAGCCCCGCGCCCGCCGGGGCACCGGACGGAACCGCCGGTACACCCGCACCACCCGTCCGAGCGGCCCGGGCGGAGTCGGCGTCCGGCCCTGGCCCGCGGCCCCGGCCGGCCCGACCAGCCGCGGCCACGCGCCACCGCTCAGCACGACGGACCGCGCCCGCACCGTCGCGGGCGACCACACCACCGCCACCTCGGCCACCTCCCACTCCACTCACGGACTCCACAAGCGGAGCCCCGGCTGCCACGTGCACAGCGTCAACCCCCGGGCACCCCCGCGAACAGTGCCAATCGACACCTTCCGGCCTGAATCGGCCCCACCGCCCCCCTGCCGATCGGCACAGCGGGCCGGGCGGTCGGCCGCCGCCGGGCGGGGCGGCGCGGGCGGGGCGGCGCGGTGACGGGGAAGGCTGCCGGGCACGGGACGGTCCCGGCGCGCCTCGGTAGTTGGCTCGATTCCGCTCGCGCAGCGCAGCGCAGCGCCGCGCCGCGCCGCACGCCCTGCCCGCCCCGCCCCGCCGGGCGCTACGCCCCGAGGCCGTTCTGCAGGCGGCGCAGCAGGGTGGTCCCGGCCGCGTCGACCGAGCGGCGGGTGTTGGCGAGCACCACGACCCCCACCTGCTTGTCCGGGTCGAAGGCGATGAAGGACGCGAACCCGCCCGTCCCGCCGTTGTGCCAGATCTGCAGGTGGCCGCCCTGCTGGGTGTGCAGGCGGTGGCCGAGCCAGCCGAGGTGGGTCCAGGCGAAGGGGTTGACGCGGTGTCGGGTCTCCCGGGTGAGGGCGATCGCCGCCGCCAGCGGGCCGTCCGGTGCGCGGCCGGCGGCCAGTTGGGCGCGCAGCAGGACGGCGAGGTCGGCGGCGGTGGAGCGCAGTCCGCCCATGCCGGGCAGGGCGGCGAGGTCCCAGTAGGGCACCGGCCGCCCGCCGGGCGTGTGGCCGCGGGCGAGCCGTCCGGCCTGGCCGCCGTCCTCCCGCAGGCAGGTGTCGGCCAGCCCCAGCGGTTCACAGACTTCGCGGGTGATGAGGTCTCCGTACCCGGTGCCGGCCCGGTGGGCGAGGGCGAGGCCGAGCAGTCCGGCGCCGAGGTTGGAGTAGCGGAAGGCGTGCCCGGGTTTGGCGCGCAGCCGGGTCCGGGCGAGCCCGGCCAGGACGTAATCGGTGGTGCAACGGGCGTACGGGTCGGGCCGGTTGGGGCCGATGAGCGCGCCGACCGCGAGGCCCCGGGGCAGCCGGGGGAGACCGGAGGTGTGGGTGGCGAGCTGGCGGAGGGTCACCGGCTGCCCGCGCCTGGCCGGAACCGCGACCCCGCCCGAGCCCGAGCCAGCCCGCGAATCCGACTCGGCGGCCTGCCCGCCGGCCCGCCCGTCGCCCCGAACCCCGGCGAGCACCTCCGCGAGTGGGTCGTCCAGCCCGACCGTGCCGTCCAGCGCGAGCCGCGCGAGGAGCAGGGAGGTGAACACCTTGGTGACGGAACCGATTTCGAACAGCGTGTCCGGGCCGGGCACTCCGCCGCCCGGCCCGGTGCGTCCGGCGCCGCGGATCCCGACCTCTCCGCCGGCGAGCCCGGCGACGACCGCTCCGACGTGCCGGTCGGCGAGTCGGTCGGCGGTCTGCTGCACCAGGCGGAGGAGATCGTTCATACCGGCGAGCCTAAGCACCCCACCAGCGAACTCGTCGTCCGGGTGAACGATTTCGCCCGTGCGCCGCCGTTCAGTCCCCGAGCGCGGTCCGCAGCCGGGCCGCGACCGCCGCCGCCTCGGCCTCGTCCGGGTACGGACGCCGCGGCCAGAAGAAGCCGCGCAGTCCGTCCTTGGGATTGCGCGGCACCACGTGCACGTGCAGGTGCGGCACCGACTGGCTGATCCGGTTGTTCGCCGCGACGAAGCTGCCCGCCGCGCCCAGGCCGTCCGCCGACTCCACCGCCGCCGCGACCCGCTGCACCGCGAGGAAGAACGGGCCGACCTCGGCGGCCGGCAGGTCGGCCAGGGTGCGGTGGTGGGCGCGCGGCACGACGAGGACGTGACCGGGGAACAGCGGCCGGCGGTCCAGGAAGGCGACGGCCGCCCCGTCGTCCAGCACCCGGTGGGCGGGTTCCTCGCCGGCCACCACCGCACAGAACACGCAGTCCATCCGTCCATTGAAGCCACCGGCGCCCGGTCCGGCACCTCCGCAAACCCCCGCCGCCCGGACGTCACCCGGACGGCCCCCGGCCGGGTGCGTCCGCCCGGGGGCCGGGTGCACGGTGCCGGCGGGGGACGTACCCGAGCGCGCCGTCGAGCGGTGGCGCGGCCCCACCGAGGAGGTGGCCCGGATGGCGGGCAGGTTCGAGGTCTACGAGGACGCCGGCGGCAAATACCGGTTTCGGCTGAAGGCGGGCAACGGCGAGATCGTCGCCACCGGCCAGGGCTACTCCAGCAAGGAGGCCGCGCACAAGGGCGTCGACGCGGTCCAGCGGGCGGCCGTCGACGCCTCGGTGGTGGACCTGCCCAAGGCCGCGTGAGACCGGGGCCGCGCGCCCGGCCGACCGCTGCTGTGCCGGTGCCTCACTCGTACCGGTACAGCAGTGCGTCCCGTTCGTCCTGCTCGATCATCGCGATGGTCAGCGAGTCGTCCCGCAGGTGCGAGAGCGTCACCTCGGCGGAGCTGGGCTGGGCGTCCCTGGCGAGCCAGCGGTCCGGCTGCCAGGCCGAGCCGCGCAGGAAGGCCTTCGGGCAGTGTGCGTACACCTCCTCGACGGCGACCACGATCGCGCTGCGCGGCGGCTTGCCCACGGCGGTGAGCTGACGCAGCAGTTCGGGGTCGGCGGACACGCAGGCCCGCCCGTTGACCCGCAGCGTGGTGTCCCGGCCGGGGACGGTGAACAGCAGCCCGACCCGCCCGTTGGCCAGGATGTTCTGCAGGGTGTCCAGGCGCTTGTTGCCGGTGGCGTCCGGTATCGCCAGGGTGCGGTCGTCGAGCACGGACACCAGGCCGGCGGGGCCGCCGCGCGGGGAGACGTCGCAGTTGCCGTCCGCGTCCGCGCTGGCCACGAACACCAGCGAGGAGCAGGCGATGAGCTGCTTCGCCACGTCGTGGAGCCGGTCCACCTGCTTGCGCCGCGCGCGGTCGCCGGGCTGCTCGTAGATCTCGCGCAGTTGCGCGGGGTCGGTGAGGGCGCCCGCGCTGAGGGCGGCGAACAGGTCGGCCGGACGGGCCTGGGCGGCAGCTGACGGAACGGTGTATTCCGGTTCGATGGTCATGGCGGGAATGTACGGGATGCCGTCCCGCGCGCCCCGGGGCCCGCCCCCGGGCGGCCTCGCGGTCCCGGCCGCGCGCACCGCCCGTCGTGCCCGTCCGTAGCCCTCCGTGAAACCCCGGCCGTACCCCTCGCCACCAGCGGTTTTCCGCTGATAATGGGGCCAGGGACTCACCCGGGACCGCGCGGAGGTGGTGGTCGTGATCATCAGGATCTGGGCCGGGCAGGTTGTCGCCGGCCGCCTGGAGGAGTTCTGCGCGCACCTGGCGGCCCAGGTGCTCCCGCAGCTCGGGCGGACGGACGGCTGCCTCGGCGGTGAGCTGCTGCGCTCGGTGACCGAGGACGGGCACCGGGTGCTCGTGCTGAGCCGCTGGCGCGACGAGGAGGCCCTGCGCGGGTACGCCGGGCCGATGTGGCGGATCCGGCCGGTCTGGTCGGAGGGCGAGCTGAGCTACCTCGCGCACCCCCCGGAGGTCACCCACTTCATGTCCGTCGCCACCCCCTGAACACCGCGCCGCCCCGCGCGCGGCGCGCGGCGCACGACCGCGAGCCGCACGGCCACGCGCTCCACCGCCACGCGCTCCACCGCCACGCGCTCCACGGCCACGCGCTCCACCGCCGCGCGCCTCACACCGACAGCGGCACCGGGTGGATCTCGTCCGCCGGGTGCCCGGTCCGGTCGTGGATCCGCTGCACCGCCTCCTTGGACGGGGCCTCGGAGAGGCAGTACACCGTGCCCGAGTCCGGGTCGGCCCACGCCTGTTCGAACTGCACGCCCTCGTCGCCCTGGATCGCCAGGTCCGCCATGTGGGCCTGCCGCAGCTGCTCCGCCGTGATCCCGGCCATCCCGTGGTGGACGTCCATGAACTTCATCGTCCTCGCCTCCATGCCTACCGACGATGCCTACCGACGATGCCTATCGACGACGCCTGCCGAAGCGTCCTCCGGGGCCATGAGCAGGCGACGGCCGACGCCCCTGCTACCAGCGTCACCCCCGGCGACCGGCTCCGCCACCAGGCTCTCCACCAGGCCCTCCAGCAGCCCGCCACCAGGCCCGACGCCCCGGCCGGCCGCACGACCGCGCCGCCCGCGCCCGCCGCTCATTCCCGCCGCGGCCGTGAAACAGGCCACAGCCGAAGCCCCTCCCTGCGCCGGTGCCGCGCGTGGCACAATGTTGCCAACAGCAGTGACGTTCAGCGCACTCCGGGGTCGGTGAAAATCCGAACCGGCGGTTACAGTCCGCGACCCGTCCGCAGCCAGCGGCCGGTTGACCAGGTGAAATTCCTGGACCGACGGTTAAAGTCCGGATGGGAGGCGTGCGCGGGCGGACGAAGAGCAGTACCCGTGGTCCAGCTCCGAGAACACGAGCGGCGAACCTCGAAGCGAGAAGCTTCGAGCACCGGCGCGCGAGGGATCGACGAGCGGCGGACCGCGGTCAGGTGAGCGGCGGGAGCGGGTCTCCCGGGCCGGGAGAGCGATCCCCCGGCGGCCTCGGCACTCCGGCGACGGTCGTGCCCGCGGCTTCGCGCACCGGTGCCCGTCCGTGTCATCTCCCTTCTGCCGCCCCGGAGTCCGCGCCCCAAGCGCGAGGAGACCCGGGTGTTCACCGGCATCATCGAAGAGCTCGGCGAGGTCGTGTCGATCGAGGAGATCGGCGACTCCTCGCGGATCCGCCTGCGTGGCCCCGTGGTCTGTGCCGACGCGCGGCACGGCGACTCCATCGCGGTCAACGGCGTCTGCCTGACCGTGGTCGACACCCCCGACGAACTGGCCGCCGGCACCGGCGAGTTCAGCGCCGACGTGATGGCCGAGACACTGCACCGCTCCAGCCTCGGCGAGCTCAAGCCCGGCTCCCGGGTGAACCTGGAGCGCGCCATGGCGCTCGGCGCCCGGCTCGGCGGCCACCTCGTCCAGGGCCATGTCGACGCCACCGGGCGGCTGTTGGGCCGCGAGCCCGGCGAGCGCGACGCGGCCGGTGAACTCCGCTGGGAGGTCCTGCGGTTCAGCCTGCCGGAGGGCATCTCCCGCTACCTGGTGGAGAAGGGCTCGATCACGGTCGACGGCGTCAGTCTGACCGTGGTGGAGGCCGCCCGGGACAGCTTCACCGTCAGCCTGATCCCGGCCACCCTCGCGCTGACCACGCTCGGCGCCAAGACGGTCGGCGAGAGCGTCAACCTGGAGGTGGACGTGCTCGCGAAGTACGTCGAGCGCCTGCTCGAATCGCGCACCCTCCCGTCGCTGCCGGCCCTCCCGCCCCGGTCCGACGCGCACGGTCCGGCGACCGGCCAGACCCTGCCGGGCACCGGAACCCCGGAGGAGGCCCGGTGAACTGGCTCAACGCGGAAGCCTTCACGGCCTTCGGCCAGGCGGTGAAGTGGGCCGACATGATCGGCAACCTGCTCGGCTTCGCCGGGCTGGCACTCGGCTGGCGCCGCTCGGTGTGGAGCTGGCCGGTCCAGCTCCTGTCCGGCGCCGTCCTGGTCGCCTCCTACCTCGGCGGGCACGTCCCCGGCCTGATGGGCAAGCAGCTGATCGTCATCGCCACCGCCGCCTGGGGCTGGTCCCGGTGGCGGCGCGGCCGCGGCGCCACCGGCACGGTCGCCGTCCGGTTCGCCGATCGGTCCGAGCGGGCCGTCCTGGTCGGCGCCACCGCGGCCGGCACGGTCGCCCTGGCCCTGCTGTTCAAGGCCTTCCCCGACCTGTCCTGGAGCCCCTGGGCGGACGCCTACATCTTCGTCGGCACCCTGGCCGCGATGGTCGCCCAGGCGCGGGGCTGGCTGGAGTTCTGGTTCGCCTGGATCGCCGTCGACGTCGTCGGCGTCCCGCTGGCCTTCCACAGCGGCTACACCTTCTCCGGCCTGACCTACTCCGTCTACTTCGTCCTGGTGGTGCTCGGCCTGCGCTCCTGGTGGCTGAGCACCCGTGAGCCGCGAGTCACCTCCGCCAACGTTCCGCAGGGAGTCCCGGCATGACCGAGAACCAGACGTACGACAGCACCCTCGGCACGGACGGGGAGGACCTCGTCCTCGACCCCGTCGAGCGGGCGATCGCCGACATCGCCCTCGGCCGCGCCGTGATCGTGGTCGACGACGAGAACCGCGAGAACGAGGGCGACATCGTCTTCGCCGCCTCCGCCGCCACCCCCGAGCTGATGGCCTTCACCATCCGCTACAGCTCCGGCGTGATCTGCGCCCCGATGACCGGGGAGGAGCTGGACCGGCTCAAGCTCCCGCCGATGACCCAGGTCAACGAGGACCGCAAGGGCACCGCCTACACCGTCTCGGTGGACGCCCGTGACGGCGTGGACACCGGCATCTCGGCCGCCGACCGCGCCCGCACCGTCCGGCTGCTGGCCTCGGCCGGCACCGAGCCCGGCGACCTCACCCGCCCCGGGCACGTCTTCCCGCTGCGCGCCGTCGAGGGCGGCGTGCTGGTCCGCCCCGGGCACACCGAGGCCGCCGTCGACCTGGCCCGGCTCGCCGGGCTCGCGCCGGCCGGCGCGATCGCCGAGGTGGTGAACGACGACGGCACCATGGCCCGGCTGCCCGAGCTGGTCGCCTTCGCCCGCGAGCACGGCCTGGCGATCATCTCCATCGAGGACCTGATCGCCTACCGCCGCCGCACCGAACTGCACGTGGACCGGGCCGCGACCACCTCGCTGCCCACCGCGCACGGCGACTTCACCGCGGTCGGCTACAAGGGCACCATCGACGGCGTCGAGCACCTCGCCCTGGTGGCCGGCGGCCTCGGCCCGGACGGGCGGCTGCCGGACGGCGAGGACGTCCTGGTGCGGGTCCACTCCGAGTGCCTGACCGGCGACGTCTTCGGCTCGCTGCGCTGCGACTGCGGCCCGCAGCTGGAGGCCTCGCTGAAGCGGATCGCCGAGGCCGGCCGCGGCGTGGTGCTCTACCTGCGCGGCCACGAGGGCCGGGGAATCGGCCTGACCCACAAGCTGCGCGCGTACGAGCTGCAGGAGCAGGGGCGCGACACCGTCGACGCCAACCTGGACCTCGGCCTGCCCGCAGACGCCCGCGACTACAGCATCGCCGGGCAGATGCTGGCGGACCTCGGCGTCCGCTCGCTCACCCTGCTGACCAACAACCCGCAGAAGCTCACCGCGCTGACCGACCACGGCCTCAAGGTCGAGGGGCGCGAGGCGGTGGCCACCACGCCCGGCGAGCACAACCTGCGCTACCTGCGCACCAAGCGCGACCGGATGGGCCACGACCTGCCCGGCCTCGGCTCCTGAAGCACCGAAGCACCGAAGCACCGAAGCACCGAAGCGAAGCACCCCAGCACCGAAGCGCCGAAGTACCCCAGCGCCGGCGCGCCGAAGTCCCCCCAGCACCGGCGCGCCCCAGCACTCCAGCGTCCCAGCGCCCCACCGAAGACCCAGGAAGTAGGAACCATGAGCGGCCACGGAGCCCCCGAGCTGACCATCGACCACGCCGCCGACCTCAAGGTCGCCGTCGTCGCCGCCCAGTGGCACGACACCGTGATGAACGGCCTGCTGGACGGCGCCCACCGCGCGCTCAAGGAGCTCGGTGTCGCCGAGCCGACCGTGCTGCGCGTCCCCGGCACCTTCGAGCTGCCGGTCGCGGCCAAGCGCCTCGCCGAGCGCGGCTACGACGCCGTGATCGCGCTCGGCGTGGTGATCCGCGGCGGCACGCCGCACTTCGACTACGTCTGCCAGGCGGCCACCTCCGGCCTCACCCAGGTCAGCGTCGACACCGGCGTCCCGGTCGGCTTCGGCGTGCTGACCTGCGACAACGAGGAGCAGGCGCTCGACCGCGCGGGCCTGCCGGGCTCCGCCGAGGACAAGGGCCACGAGGCGGTCACCGCCGCCGTCGCCACCGCGGTCACGCTGCGCGACGTCCGCTGACCACCCGCGACCACCCGTGCACGCCTCCGGGCCGTGGACGTCCACCGGACCGTCCACGGTCCGGAACCGTTTACCGCCCGTCCGCCGGCACGCCGTAAGGTGAGTCCCATCATGGCTTCGAAGACATTCGAGGAGCTCTTCGCCGAGCTCCAGCAGAAGGCCGCCACCGGCGACCCCGCGACCTCCCGTACCGCCCAGCTCGTCGAGCAGGGCGTCCATGCGATCGGCAAGAAGGTCGTCGAGGAGGCCGCCGAGGTCTGGATGGCCGCCGAGTTCCAGTCGGACGAGCAGGCGGCGGAGGAGATCTCGCAGCTCCTCTACCACGTTCAGGTGATGATGATCGCCCGCGGGCTGACGCTCGACGACGTCTACAAGTACCTCTAGAACACCCGCTCGGAACACCCGCTCCCGTACGAGCGCACCCCCTCCCACCAGGTCCCACAGGTAAGGAAGCAACCTCCCATGCTGCGCATCGCCGTCCCCAACAAGGGTTCGCTCTCGGGTCCCGCGGCGGAGATGCTCCATGAGGCCGGCTACCGCCAGCGGAAGGACCCGAAGGAACTCGTCCTGGTCGACCCGAACAACGAGGTCGAGTTCTTCTTCCTGCGCCCGCGCGACATCGCCGTCTACGTCGGCTCCGGCCGCCTGGACGTCGGCATCACCGGCCGCGACCTGCTGCTGGACTCGCACTCCAACGCGGAGGAGGTGCTCGCCCTCGGCTTCGCCGGGTCGACCTTCCGCTTCGCCCGCCCGGAGGGCGTGGACGTGCAGGACGTCAAGGGCCTGGAGGGCCTGCGGATCGCCACGTCCTACACCGGCCTGGTCGAGCAGCACCTCGCCGACCACGGTGTGAAGGCGACCGTCACCAAGCTGGACGGCGCGGTCGAGACCGCGGTGCAGCTGGGCGTCGCCGACGTGATCGCCGACGTGGTGGAGACCGGCACCAGCCTGCGCAACGCCGGCCTGGAGGTGTTCGGCGACCCGATCCTGATCTCGGACGCCGTCGTGATCCGCCCCAAGGGCGCCGGCGAGGACGCGGGCGTCGACCAGTTCCTGCGCCGCCTGCAGGGCGTGCTGGTGGCCCGCCGCTACGTGCTGATGGACTACGACATCCGCGCCGAGAAGGTCGGCGCCGCCGTGGCGCTCACCCCGGGCCTGGAGTCGCCGACCGTCTCCCCGCTGCACACCGAGGGCTGGGTGGCCGTCCGCGCGATGGTGCTCCGCAAGGAGGCCCAGCGGATCATGGACGACCTGTGGAGCATCGGTGCCCGGGCCATCCTGGTCACCAACATCCACGCCTGCCGCCTCTGACCCGCCCGCGGGCCCGCGAGTGGGCCCGTGAGCAGGCCCGCGAGTGGGCCGCAAAGTAAAGAACGGTTCAATCGGGGCGGGACGCCGACCGGCGTCCCGTCCCGTCGCCGTACGAACCACCCCCGGAGACCGAACGTGTCCACCCCGCCCGTCGAGTACCCCGTCACCTGGGCGCCGCGCCGTACCCGCGCCGTGCTGCTGCCGGTCTGCGCGCTGCTGGTGGTGCTGTTCGCGGTGCTCGCCGTGCTGCTTCCGGCGAACTGGCAGCTCAACGACCGGATCATGATGACGGCCAGCGGCATGCTGTTCGCCGGCGTCGGCCTGATGCTCGCCCGCCCGCGGGTGCGCGCCGACGCGGACGGTGTGACGGTGGTCAACTTCGTGCGCAGCCGCCGGCTGGCCTGGGCGGAGATCGTCCGGGTCAACTTCCGCCAGGGCGACCCGTGGGCCACCCTCGACCTCGCGGACGGCACCTCGCTCGCCGCGGTCGGCATCCAGTCCGGCGTCGGCAAGGACCAGGCGATCGCGAACGCCCGCGCGCTGCGCGACCTGGTCGAGCACCACGCCGCCGCCTGACCCCCGGCACCGCCCGGGCAGCCGCGGGAGGCCGGACGGGCCTCCCGGACCGGCCTCCCGTCCGGGCCCCGCCATCGTCTACGCTGGTAAAAACAGGGCAAAGCAATTCCGCCCTGCCCGCATCCGACCTGAGGAGTGACACACCCCCTCGATGGACGATCCGTCCGGTAGTACCTGCGCCGCCTCACTTCCGACCACCGGAAGGCAGGCGGCACTGTGATCACCGCCTGGCTGCTGTTGCTGGCGGCCCTCCTGCTGATCCTCGCCAACGGCCTGTTCGTCGCCGCCGAGTTCGCCTTCGTGACCGTCGAGCGCGGGGCCGTGGAACGCGCCGCCGAGGCGGGCGACGCCAAGTCGGGCCGGGTCTCCCGGGCCCTGCGGCACCTCTCCTTCGAACTCTCCGGCGCCCAACTGGGCATCACCGTCACCTCGCTGGTGGTCGGCATGCTCGCCGAGCCGGCGCTGTCCACGCTGCTGTCGCCCGTGATGTCGGGCCTCGGCGTGCCCGACTCGGCCGCCCGCGGCGTCGCCGTGGTCGTCGGCATGGTGCTGGCCACCGTCGTCCAGATGGTGATCGGCGAGCTGGTGCCGAAGAACTGGGCGATCTCCCGCCCGCTCCAGGTGGCCCGCGCGGTCGCCGCCCCGCACATGGCCTTCTCGATCGTCTGCCGCCCGCTGATCCGGGCCCTGAACGGCGCCGCCGACCGTACCGTCCGGGCCTTCGGCGTCGAGCCGCAGGAGGAGCTGGACCACGCCCGCACCCCGGCCGAACTGGTCTCGCTGGCCCGTCACTCGGCGAAGGCCGGGGCGATAGACGAGGAGTCGGCGACGCTGTTCGTCCGCACCCTGGGCCTCGGCGAGCTCACCGCCGAGTCCGTGATGACCCCGCGGGTCGACGTCGCCGCGCTGCAGCGCGACGCCACCGCCTCGGACGTCATCAACCTGACCCGGGCCACCGGCCTGTCCCGCTTCCCGGTCTACGCCGACAGCCTGGACGAGGTCACCGGCATCGTCACGCTCAAGGACGCGCTCGCCGTCCCGGCCGCCCGGCGCGGCCTGGTGCGGGTGGCCGAGCTGGCCGCGCCGCCGCTGCTGGTGCCCGAGACCCTGCCCGCCGAGCGGCTGCTGGAGCGGCTGCGCAAGCTCCAGCCGATGGCCATCGTGGTCGACGAGTACGGCGGCACCGCCGGCGTCGTCACCGTCGAGGACATCGTCGAGGAGATCGTCGGCGAGGTGCAGGACGAGCACGACCCGGCCGACCACCCCGACCTGCTCCCGCTGCCCCCGGTGAACGGCCTGCCCGCCTGGGAGGCGGACGGCCGCACCCGGCTCGACCAGTTGGAGCGGATCGGCCTCAACGCCCCGGACGGCCCGTACGAGACGCTGGCCGGCCTGGTCGCCGACCTGCTCGGCAAGCTCCCCGAGGTGGGCGAGCAGGCCGGGCTGCCCGGCTGGCTGTTCACCGTGACCGGCGTCGACCGGCACCGCACCAGCCAGGTCCGGGTGGAGCGCACCGCCGTGCCCTCGCCGTTCGGCGAGGACGGGAGGGACGCCCGGTGACCGTGCTCCAACTGGCCGTCGCGCTGCTGCTCCTGC
Source organism: Kitasatospora sp. NPDC094028 (assembly GCF_049543595.1). Lineage (NCBI taxonomy): Bacteria > Bacillati > Actinomycetota > Actinomycetes > Kitasatosporales > Streptomycetaceae > Kitasatospora > Kitasatospora sp. NPDC094028. Next base: position 99,467 of record NZ_JBMVFA010000004.1, read on the forward strand.
TCGGCAACGCCTTCTTCGTCGGCGCCGAGTTCGCCGTCGTCTCGGTCCGCCGCAGCCAGATCGAACCGCTCGCCGAGGCGGGCAACAAGCGCGCCCGCACCGTGCTGCACGCGCTGTCGAACGTCTCCGCGATGCTGGCCGCCGCCCAACTCGGCATCACCGTCTGCTCGCTGGGCCTCGGCGCGCTCGCCGAGCCGACCATCGCCGCGCTGCTGGAGGGGCCGTTCCACGCGATCGGCGTCCCGGCCGGCCTGATGCACGTGCTCTCGTACGGGATCGCGCTCGCCCTCGTGGTGTTCCTGCACATGGTGATGGGCGAGATGGTGCCGAAGAACATGGCGATGGCCGGCCCGGAGCGGGCCGCGCTGTGGCTCGGCCCGCCGCTGGACCGGCTGGCCCGCTGGCTCGCCCCGGTGATCCGGCTGCTGAACGCCTTCGCGAACGGCGTGCTGAAGCTGTTCCGGGTGGAGGCCAAGGACGAGGTCGAGTCGGTGTTCACCACCGAGCAGCTGATGTACCTGCTGGTCGACTCCCGGGACGCCGGCCTGCTCGACGAGGACCGCCAGGAACGCCTGGAGGACGCCCTGGAGCTGGGCCACCGCCCGGTCACCGAGGTGCTGCTCCGGCCCGAGCAGCTGGTCACCGTGGACACCAAGGTGACCGCCGCCCAGGTCGAGGAACTGGCCCTGCGCACCGGCTTCTCGCGCTTCCCGGTCACCGACGGCGACCCGGCCGGCCAGGGCTACCTGGGCTACCTGCACCTCAAGGACATCCTCGACGTGGACGACCCGTCCGCGCCCGTCCCGGCCCGGCTGTGGCGGCCGATCACCGTGCTGCGCGGCAGCCTCCCGCTGGACGACGCGCTCGGCGCGATGCGCCGGGCCGCCTGCCACCTGGCCGCCGTGCTCGACCAGGAGGGCCGCACGCTCGGTGTGGTCATGCTGGAGGACGTGCTGGAGGAGCTGGTCGGCGAGATGCACGACCCGGACCACCGGTCCACCTCGGCGTAGCCCGCCGGCGTCCTGTCTGCTGTCGGCGATTCCGCCCACAGCGTGCAACGGTTCCCATGCCGGCCACTCTCGGAGCAGGGTGGCCGGCATGAGACTTCTCCTGCTGGGTGGGACCAGGTTCGTCGGACGGGCCGTCGCCGAGGCGGCGCTGGCCAGGGGCTGGGAGGTGACGGCCCTCAACCGCGGCACGCAGCCCGCGCCCGAGGGCGTGCGGGTGCTGCACGGGGACCGCACCGCCGAGGGCGGCCTCGCGGCGATCGCCACGGGGGAGTGGGACGCGGTGGTGGACACCTGGTCCTGGGCCCCGGCGGCGGTGCGCGACACCGCCCGGCTGTTGAACGGCCGGATCGGCCACTACGCGTACGTGTCCAGCCGCTCGGTGTACGCCTACCCGCTGAGCTCCGAGGCGGGCGAGGCGGCCCCCGTCGTCGACTCCTCGCCCGACCTGGCCGGCGAGGTGCCCTACGCCGAGGCCAAGCGCGGCGCCGAGCTGGCCCTGGAGGCGGAGTTCGGCGGCAGCGCGCTGCTGGCCCGCGCCGGGCTGGTCCTCGGCCCGGGAGAGGACGTCGGCAGACTGCCCTGGTGGCTGAACCGGATCGCCCGCGGCGGACCGGTGCTCGCTCCCGGCCCGCGAGAGCTGCCGCTGCAGTACATCGACGCCCGCGACCTCGCGAACTGGCTGCTGGACGCCACCGCCGCCCGGCTGTCCGGCCCGTACAACGCGGTCAGCCCGTCCGGCCACACCACCATGGGCGAGCTGCTGGAGGCCTGCGTCCGGGCCACCGGTTCGGACGCCGAACTGCGCTGGACCGACCCGGAGAAGATCCTGTCGGCGGGCGTCGCGCCGTGGACGGACCTGCCGATCTGGCTGGCGCCCGGCGAGCTGTACGACTTCCTGCACACCGGCTCGGTCGACCGCGCGCTCGCCACCGGGCTGCGCTGCCGCCCGGTGGCCGAGACGGTCGAGGACACCTGGGCCTGGCTGCGCTCGATCGGCGGCAAGGCCCCGCAGCGGGCCGACCGGCCGCACGTCGGGCTCGACCCGGAGCGGGAGGCGGAGCTGCTGACGTAGCCGCCGAGGCGGGGGAGCCGGTCAGCCGCGGCCGTCGATCAGCTCCCCGTACGCCTGGACGAGGTCCGGCAGCCGCAGTGTCGCCAGGTCCTCCCGGCCCGGGGGCTCGCGCAGCAGTGAGAGCCGCAGGTCCCGGTAGGCGCAGGACTTCTCGTACAGGGTGCGGATGAACCGGCCGTTGCCCAACTCGTCGATCCAGCCCTCGCGGACCACGTGGGTGCAGATGCTGGCCAGCTCCTCGGCCGCGTCCTCGTCCCAGCCGTCGCCGTCCCGGCCGGCCAGCGCCGCGCCGATCGCGGTCAGCTCGTTCGGGCGGTAGCTCGGGAAGTCCACCCGGGTGGTGAAGCGGGAGTTGAGGCCGGGGTTGGTGGCCAGCAGCCGGTTCATGCCCTCGGGGTAGCCGGCCAGGATCACCACCAGCCGGTCCCGGTTGTCCTCGGCGCGCTTGAGCAGCACCTGCAGCGCCTCGTCGCCGTACGCGTCGCCCTTGGTGTAGCCGGAGTTGGAGAGGCTGTACGCCTCGTCGATGAACAGCACGCCGTCCAGCGCCGAGTCGATCAGCTCGTTCGCCTTCACCGCCGTCTGGCCGAGGAACTCGCCGACCAGGTCAGCCCGTTGGGCCTCGACCAGGTGGTCGCCGGAGAGCAGGCCGAGGGCGTGGAAGACCCGGCCGAGGATGCGGGCCACGGTGGTCTTGCCGGTGCCGGACGGGCCGGAGAAGACGAAGTGCCGTTTCGGCGGCTGGACCGGCAGACCCTGCTCGGCCCGCAGCCGGGACATCCGCAACTGGGCGGACAGCGCCCGCACCTGGCGCTTGACCGGCTCCAGGCCCACCATCAGCGAGAGTTCGGCCAGGGCGGCGTCCAACTCCCGGTGGTCGCCCGCCGGTTGGGCGGCCGCTCCGGGGGTGGCCCGGAGCTGCGCGGCGCCACGGACGGGCAGCGGCCCGGCGGGCCCGGTCGAGGTCCCGGCGGAGCCCGGACCCGGGCCGGAGCCCGAGCCGGAGCCCGAGCGCTCCCCGGCGGCCTGCGGCGCTGCGGCGTCGACGGCGTCGACGGCGGCCGTCCCGTCCGTCCCGGCGGGCTCCGGGGCCGCCTCCGGTGGACTGCCGCCCCGCAGCGCGCCGTTCGGCGGCGCGGCGTTCGGCTGGGCGCTGTTCGACAGCGGCTCGTTCGGTGGGATGGCCGGCTCCGGGAAGCCGTAGCCGAGCAGGGTCTCGTCCGGGAAGCCCAGGTCCTGGTACCCGGCGTCCGGGTAGGCCGGGTCCTGGTAGCCGGCCGGCTCCGGCCCGCCGTCCTCCGGGCCGCCCGGGCGCCCGCCGGCCGTCAGCCCGTCCGTCAGCCCGTCCGCCAGCCCGTCCTCGGCGGCGATCGCCGCCAGCCGGGCCTCGGTGTCCATGAACGCCGGGTCGGCCCGGTGCACCGCCCGGTACAGCGGCAGCGCGGCGGCGCTGCGCCCGGCGCCCTCGTGGGCGCGCGCCAGCCAGTACCGCAGCTCCTTGCGCTGCGGCTGCTCGGACCGGCAGCGGGCCAGCGAGGCGGCCAGCGGGGCCTGCGCCTGGGCGCACATGTCGAGCCGGACCCGGGCCATCCCGGCGAACAGGCCGGCCTCGATGCCGAGCATCGGGTCGTCCAGCAGCCGGTCGGTGTCCCGGATCAGCTGCTCCCAGTCCTTGAGCAGGTAGGAGCGGCAGGCGTACAGGAACTGCGCGGACGGGTCCTCGCCGGGCGGCGGGCACTGCTCCAACGCGCGGTCCAGCTCGGTCAGATGGCGGCCGTCCAGCCAGTGCGAGGCGTGCGCGAGCGCGAGGTCGCGGGTGGTCTCCAGCACGGGCTGCACCCACCAGCCGAGCCAGTACCAGGAGCTGAGCGGGCGCCGGTGCAGCTGCCGCTGCTCGCCGAACCGTTTCTGGTTGCGGTGCATGGCCAGCAGGGCGGCGGAGGTGTCGCTGCGCAGGGCGTGCAGCCCGAGCCAGGCGTCGGCCATCCCCGGGTCGAGCCGGACGGCGGAGCGGAACTCCTCCTCGGCGCGGGTGTAGGCGCCGGCCGTGTAGGCGTCCATCGCGCGCTGCCAGGCGCGGTCGGCGAGCCGGTCCGGGCCGCCCGCCGTGCTGTCGGAACTGTCCACCGTCGTCACTCACGCCCCCCGCCGTGTGGCCCGGGGCCTCGGCCCTGCGGGTCGGCTGCGCGCCGCCGGGCCGGTGGTCGTGGTGCCCCCGGGGCGCATCCGCGCCTGTCAGGAATCGTACCGGCGCGGGGCTGATCCGGAAGGGTGTCGCACGGGGTCAAATGCGATCGCGCGAGCGGCCGTTGAGCGGGCGGGAGGCGGCTCGGGCGGCGCGGGGGGCGAGTTTCGGAAGGGCTGGGGACGGCGCCCCCGGCTCACGGGGGAACAAGCCGGGGGCGCCGGGTCCACAGCGGCCGGAATCTCGCGTTCCGGCGGCTGAGGAGAACCTAGATCCTGACAACGCCGCAGGTCAAGGGCTTGTTTAAGATTCACCCAGGGTGCTCGGCACGATTCTCCCGGTCACCCCGTCGACCCGCGTCGCCGCGTACGGTCGGCTCGGGTCGGCGGCGAAATGCGCCGATTCGGCCCGCGCCCAGCCCGCCCAGAACTCGGCCAGTTCCGGCCCGTCCCGCAGCTCCCCGCGCCGCCGGGCGGCCGCCGCGTCCAGCTCCATCCAGATCACCCGGGCCAGCCGCGGCCGCACCGCCCGCCGCCCCGCGCCGACGCCTTCCACGAGCACCACCGGGGCGACCGGCACGGCGGCCGGGCCGGCGAAGCGGCGCAGCGTCCAGTCGTACACCCGGTACTGCGCGTCCCGCCCGGCCGCCAGCGGCTCCAGCACCTGGGTGCGCAGCCGGTCGGTCCACTCGAAGAGTTCGGTGTGGGTCGCCAGGTCGTCGAGGTGGACCACCGGGGCGCCGCCGAGCGCCGCTGCCAGCCGGGCGGCGAAGGTGGTCTTGCCGGAGCCCGCGTGCCCGTCCACCGCGACCAGCCGCACCGGCCCGCAGGAGGGCGGCAGCGCGCTCAGCTCGGCCGCGAGCGCGCCCAGCCCGTCGTCGGCGGTCGAGGGCGTCGAGGGCGTCGAGGGCGTCGAAGGTGCCGAGGGCGTCGAGGGCGTCGAAGGGGTGGAAAAGGGTCCGGAAGCAGCCACAACGGCAACCCTACGGTGCCGTATCCCGCCACTGCGGACAGTTGATCCGTGCTGGTCGTGACGGCAGCCCGGGTTTCAGGCATACTCGCCTTCGCCACGCCTGTGAACGGCCGTTCACCGCAACCCGGTGACGGTCGGGCCGACCTGCCACACCCGCGCCGGACCGCGCCGACACCGAGGCCCGGCGCCCGATCGAGGAGGCGACCGCCGCCATGACCCCCTCCCCTGTGAAAGCCGTGGAGCGCCAGCTGCCGACCGAGGAGGCCCGCGAGCTGCTGAGCCTCACCCGGGAGCTGGTCCAGCGCGAGCTGCAGCCGCGCGCGGCGGAGGACGAGGCCGCCGGCCGCTTCCCCCGGGAGGTCTTCCGCACCCTCGGTGAGGCCGGCCTGCTGTCCCTGCCGTACGACGAGAAGTACGGCGGTGGCGAGCAGCCCTACGAGGTGTACCTGCAGGTCCTGGAGGAGCTCGCGGCCGGCTGGCTCGCGATCGGCCTCGGCGTCAGCGTGCACACCCTCTCCTGCCACGCGCTGGCCACCTTCGGCACCGAGGAGCAGCGCGAGAAGTGGCTGCCCGGGATGCTCTCCGGCGAGCAGCTCGGCGCCTACTGCCTCTCCGAGCCGCAGTCCGGCTCGGACGCGGCCGCGCTGCGCACCCGCGCCGAGCTCGACGGCGACGCGTACGTGGTGAACGGCACCAAGGCGTGGATCACCCACGGCGGGCAGGCCGACTTCTACAGCGCCCTGGTGCGCACCGGCGTCGACGGGCCGAAGGGCATCAGCTGCCTGCTGATCCCCGGGGTCACCGAGGGCCTGTCGGCCGCGCAGCCCGAGCACAAGATGGGCATGCGCTCCTCGCCGACCGCGCAGCTGAACTTCGACGGTGCCCGGATCTCCCGCGAGCGGCTGATCGGCGAGGAGGGCCAGGGCTTCCAGATCGCGCTGGGCGCGCTGGACTCGGGCCGGCTCGGCATCGCGGCGTGCGCGATCGGCGTCGCCCAGGCCGCGCTCGACCTCGCGGTCGACTACGCCGCCACCCGGCGCCAGTTCGGCCGGGCGATCGGCGACTTCCAGGGCCTGTCGTTCATGCTCGCCGACATGGCGACGCAGATCGAGGCCGGGCGGGCGCTGTACCTGTCCGCCGCGCGTCTGCGGGACGCCGGCCGGCCGTTCTCCAAGGAGGCGGCGATGGCCAAGCTGTTCTGCACCGACACGGTGATGCGGGTGACCACCGACGCCGTCCAGGTGCTCGGCGGCTACGGCTACACGCAGGACTTCCCGGCCGAGCGCTACATGCGCGAGGCGAAGGTGCTGCAGATCGTCGAGGGCACCAACCAGATCCAGCGGCTGGTCATCGGCCGCCACCTCGCCAAGGGCGCCAAGGGCTAAGCCCTCCCTCCCCCGAACGGCCTCCGGCCGCCACTCCAGGGTGCGGAGTGGCGGCCGGAGGTTTGTCCTGACGAGGCGTCAAGTCGCCCGTGCGGCGCGGGAATCAACGCCGGACGAGGCGGCGGCGCTGCTCCGGGATGGCCCCCAGCTGCGGTCGCGCGGGGGCGGCCTGGGTGGTGGTGCGCACCGGCCGGTGCAGCACCGCGTGCGAGAACGGCTGGGTGCGCCAGTCGAGTTGGCTCGGGAGCTTGAACAGCGCGGCCAGCCCGGCCGGGTCGGCGTCCGCCGGGGTCTCCACCTCGGCCAGGTCGTCCGTGGGCGTGCCCGAGCCGGGGCATATCGCCGGCGCGAACGGGTTCCACGCGGTCGGGAGCAGCGCGTGCTGCGGAAGCCGCTCCTCGTCCGCCACCAGGGCGATCGGACGCCGGCACTCGGGGCAGTTGACCCGGAAGATGTCCCAGGTCTCGGCCTCACCGGGGTCGGTGCCGGGCGCGTGGTCGGCCGCGAGGTCCTCGCGGCCGGTCATATCGTCGGTCTCGTCGGCACCCAGCGCGCGCTGGTCAGTAGCAGGCATGAAGATCCCCCTAGGATCGGGCCCGACGTGGTCGTCCAGGGCCACAACCAGCACTTCCCTGCGACTCGGACTCATAATCCTGCGGTCCGGCGCACCGTGATGCACCGGGTGTGTCCTTCGCCACACCGGCCGCCGGGCCGGCTGCCATGTTCGCCCGGCATGTGCCCCGGCACCTGCGACGGCACGGGGTGCCACCGCGTGCGCCCCCCGTGCGCCGGAGCCGGTAGGTTGGCGGCTGTGGAGGATCTCGACCAACGCATCGTCCAGCTGCTCCTAGAGGACGGCCGGATGAGCTACACGGACCTGGGCAAGGCCACCGGCCTGTCCACCTCGGCGGTGCACCAGCGGGTGCGCCGCCTCGAACAGCGCGGGGTGATCCGCGGCTACACCGCGATCATCGACCCGGACTCCGTCGATCTGGCGCTGACCGCGTTCATCTCGGTCAAGCCCTTCGACCCCAGCGCCCCGGACGACACCCCGGAGCGGCTCGCCGGCCTGCCCGAGATCGAGGCCTGCCACAGCGTCGCGGGTGACGAGAACTACATCCTCAAGGTCCGCGTCGGCGCCCCCGGCGACCTGGAGGACCTGCTCGCCCGCATCCGCAGCGCCGCCGGGGTCTCCACCCGGACCACGGTCGTCCTCTCCACCCCGTACGAGGCGCGACCCCCGAAGCTCTGACCCGGCATCCAGCCCCGGGGCTCCGACCTGGTCTCCTAGGGGTGCAGACTTGGGCGCATGACCGAAAGCACCCGCCCTCCTTGCCCGCCCTCGGGCAGGAGGGGCCCACGGACCGTCCTGCTGCGCGGCGGCGCCGTCTACAGCCCCGCCGACCCCTTCGCCACCGCGATGCTCGTGGAGGGGGAGCACGTCGCCTGGGTCGGCAGTGACGGCGCCGCCGAGGCGTACGCCGCGACCGCGGACGAGATCGTCGAGCTGGACGGCGCGCTGGTCACCCCCGCCTTCGTCGACGCCCACGTGCACGCCACCTCCACCGGGCTGGCGCTCACCGGCCTCGACCTCACCGGCAGCCCCTCGCTGGCCGCCGCCCTGGCCGCCGTCACCGCCTTCGTCGACGGCCAGGACGGGCCCGGCGGCGTACTGATCGGCCACGGCTGGGACGAGTCCGGCTGGCCCGAGGGCCGCCCGCCCACGCGCGCCGAACTCGACGCCGCCGCCCGCGGCGCCGCCCTCTACCTCTCCCGCACCGACGTGCACTCCGCGGTCGCCACCAGCGCGCTGCGCGCCCTCACCGAGGGCCTGCCCGAGCGCGCCGGTTACGACGCCGAGGGCCCGCTCACCAAGGACGCCCACCACGCCGTCCGGCGGACCGCGCTCGCCCACCTCACCCCGGAGCAGCGCCGCCGCGCCCAGCGCGCCGCCCTGGCCCGCGCCGCCGAGCTCGGCATCGGCGCCGTGCACGAGTGCGCCGGACCGGAGATCTCCTCGGAGGCGGACCTGACCGCCCTGCTCGCCCTCGCGGCCGAGGGCGACGGCCCCGAAGTCTTCGGCTACTGGGGCGAGTTGGGTGGCGTCGAGACCGCCCGCCGGCTCGGCGCGACGGGCGCCGGCGGCGACCTCTTCGTCGACGGCGCGCTCGGCTCGCGCACCGCCTGCCTGCACACCCCGTACGCCGACGCCGCGCACACCGGCACCGCCTACCTGACCGCCGAGCAGATCGCCGACCACGTCGCCGCCTGCACCGAGGCCGGGCTGCAGGCCGGCTTCCACGCCATCGGCGACGCGGCCGTCGCGGCCGTCGTCGAGGGCGTCCGGGCGGCCGGCGAGCGGGTCGGCGCCGCCCGGGTCCGGGCGCTGCGCCACCGCGTCGAGCACGCCGAGGCGCTGGACGACAAGGCCATCGCCGCCTTCGCCGAGCTGGGCCTCACCGCCTCCGTCCAGCCCGCGTTCGACGCCGCCTGGGGCGGCCCGGACGGCATGTACGTGGGGCGGCTGGGTGCCGAGCGGGCCGCCGCCCTCAATCCGTTCGCGGCGCTGCTGCGGGCCGGCGTCCCGCTGGCCTTCGGTTCGGACGCGCCGGTCACCCCGCTCGACCCGTGGGGCACCGTCCGCGCCGCGGCCTTCCACCGGACCCTGGAGCACCGGATCTCGGTCCGCGCCGCGTTCACCGCGCACACCCGCGGTGGCTGGCGCGCGATCGGCCGCGACCAGGACGGCGTGCTGGTCCCGGGCGCGGTCGCCAGCTACGCGATCTGGGCGGCCGACGACCTGGTCGTCCAGGCCCCGGACTCCCGGGTGGCCGGCTGGTCCACCGACCCGCGCTCCGGCACCCCCGGCCTGCCGGACCTCACCCCGGGCCGCGACCTGCCGGTCTGCCTGCGCACCGTGGTCCGCGGCCGCACCGTCCACCAGCGGTAGACCGGGTGAGGCGGGCGGGCACCACGGCCTAGGTTGACCACCATGACGACCGACCCGTTGGTGCCCGCGGAGTTCACCGTCCCGCGCGAACTGCTCGCCCCGGGGTTCCGCCTGGAGCCCCTGGGCGAGCAGCACAACGCCTCCGACCTCGCGGCCTGGACGAGCAGCATCGACCACATCCGCGCCACCCCCGGCTGGGCCGGCCGCGACTGGCCGCCGGTCGGCGGGATGACGCCGGAGCGGAACCTCGCCGACCTGAGCCGCCACGCCGCCGACTTCGCCGCCCGCACCGGCTTCACCTACACCGTCCTGGAGCCGGACCGCGACGAGGTGATCGGCTGCGTCTACATCTGCCCGGACCGCGAGGACCGGTCCGTCGTCTCGGTCAGCTCCTGGGTCCGCGCCGACCGGGCCGAGCTGGACGCCCCGCTGCACCGCGCCGTCTCCGCCTGGCTCACCGGGCACTGGCCGCTCGGAGCCTTCCGGTACGCCGCGCGCTGAGGTCCGTTCCCTACCACCCTCACCGCACGTCCGGCCGTCCTTCCGGGGTACCTTCTTCGGACAGCGTCCGAACAAGCAAGCCCCAGGAAGATGGTGCGCCGGTGGCCATGCCCGTCACCCAGGAGCGGTCCGGGACCGCCCCCGAGCCGCAGGAGCCGGCGCACCGGCGCGGCCGGGCGGCCCGCGGGCTCGCCAAGGTCCGTGCCGGGCTGCCCCGGACCGGCCTCGCCGCCCTGGCCGGCCTGCTGCTCGCCCTCGCCTTCCCACCGTACGACCTGTGGCCGCTGTCGCTGCTCGGGGTGGCCGCGCTCTCGCTGCTCACCCGGGGCCGCACCGTCCGGCAGGGCGCCTGGACGGGCTTCGCCTTCGGGCTGCCGTTCTTCCTGATGCTGCTCAGCTGGCTGCGGGTGGTCGGCTGGGACGCCACCGTCGGCCTGTCGGTCGTCGAGGCGCTGTTCCTGGCCGTGCTCGGCGGTGCCCTGGCCCTGACCTCCCGGCTGCCCGGCTGGCCGCTGTGGGCGGCCTGCCTGTGGATCACCCAGGAGTGGGCGCGCGACCGGCTGCCGCTCGGCGGCTTTCCGTGGGGCCGGCTGGCCTTCGCCAACACCGCCACCCCGTACACCCCGCTGGCCGCGCTCGGCGGCGCGCCGCTGGTGACCTTCGCGGTCGCCCTCTCCGGCGCCCTGCTGGCCTGGGCCGTGCTGCGCGTGCGCGGGCCGGGGCGGGCGCGCGGCGCGGCCGCGCTGGCGGCGCTCGGCGCGGTGGCCGCGCTGCTGGCCGGCTACGCCGTGCCGGTGCCGACCGCCGCCGACGACACCGTGAAGGTCGCCATCGTCCAGGGCAACGTGCCGAACCCGGGCATGGACTTCCTCGGCCGCCCGATGATGGTCCTGAACAACCACGCCGCGGCCACCGAGCGCCTCGCCCTCGACATCGCGAACGGGAAGGTCCAGCGCCCGGACATCGTGATCTGGCCGGAGAACTCCTCCGACCTCGACCCGTTCAGCGACCCGCTGGCCCGCGAGCGCATCGACGAGGCCGTCAAGGCGATCGGCGTGCCGACCCTGGTCGGCACCCTGGTGGACGGCCCGGACGCGCAGCACGTCCAGAACGAGGGCATCGTCTGGGACCCGGTCACCGGCCCGGGCGCCTCCTACACCAAGCAGCACCCCGTCCCGTTCGGCGAGTACGTGCCGTTCCGGGCCCAGCTGATGAAGGTGATCACCCGCCTCCAGCGGGTCGCCCGGGACTTCTACCCCGGCGACCACAACGGCGTGATGCAGCTCGGCCCGGCGAAGATCGGCGACGTGATCTGCTTCGAGGTCGCCTACGACGAGATCGTCCGGGACACCGTGGACAGCGGCGCCCGCGTCCTGGTGGTCCAGACCAACAACGCGACCTACGCCAAGACCGGGCAGCCCGAGCAGCAGCTCGCGATGAGCCGGCTGCGCGCCGTCGAGCACGGCCGGTCGGTGCTGATCGCCGCCACCAGCGGCATCAGCGCGGTGATCGGCCCGGACGGCACCGTCCAGCAGCGCACCGAGGAGCTGACCCCCGCCGAGCTGTCGGCGGTCGTCCCGCTGCGCGACGGCACCACGGTCGCCGACCGGGTGGGCGCCGCGCCGGAGTGGACGCTGGCGGTCGCGGGCCTGCTGGCCTGCGGCGCGGCGGTCCTGATCGGCCGCGCCCGGAAGCGGGCGGCTGGAACACCCGCCGAGGGGGAATCGTTGGACCAGGTGGTGCCGTAGCCGGCCCGGACCTCCCGTGCGGCGCGCCGTAGCACCGCTTGGAGTGGATCCGTACCGTGACGCAGCAAGCTACCCCCACCCGTCCGGCTCCGCGCGGCAGGCTCCGCCGGGCACTGCCGCTGCTGGTCACCGCCTGGCTGGTGCTGGAGATCTGGCTGCTGGTCCAGGTGGGCTCGTGGCTGGGCGGCTTCACCGTCCTGCTGCTGCTCGTCGCCGGCGGGCTGATCGGCGGCTCGCTGATCAAGCGGGCCGGGGCGAAGGCGCTGTCGGCGGCGATCGAGCAGAGCCGCAACCCGCAGTCGCAGCAGCCGCAGACCGGCACCAGCCTGACCGTGCTGGCCGGCCTGCTGCTGATCCTCCCCGGCTTCCTGTCCGACCTGGTCGCGCTGACCCTGCTGTTCCCGCCGACCCGGGCGCTCTGGCGGGCGGCCGGGCGCCGGGTCGCGGGCAAGGCGATGCGCGCCGCCGGCCCGGTCGGCGCCGACCCGTTCGCGGACGCGATGCGGCTGCAGGAGCAGCTGCGCATCCACCGCCCGGACGGCAAGGTCATCCAGGGCGAGGTGGTCGAGCCGGGCGCCGGCCCGCGCGACCCGCAGGACCCGGACGCCGGCTACCGCCCGCCGCTCGCCGGCTGAGCGAACGCCCGGGCCGCGGCGGCTCGCCGCGGCCTCCCGGCGTGCGGTCACGAGCGGGCGGTGGCGAGACGGAGCCGACCGGAAGCGGACAACGCGAAAGGGACCCTGGTGACCAGGGTCCCTTTTCGGATGCTCCCGCGCGGGGCGGGGGCGGGGTCAGGCGCTCTTGCGGGTGTCCCGCGGGTGCACCGCGAGGTTCATCCCGCCGGAGCGGAGCACGGCCAGCCGCTCGGCCAGCACCTCCTCCAGCTCCTCGCGCGTCCGGCGCTCCATCAGCATGTCCCAATGGGTGCGCGTCGGCTTGGCCTTCTTCTCCTCGGGCTCGTCGCCGTCGAGGAGGGCCGCTTCCTGGCCGCAGAAGCGGCATTCCCAGGTCGACGGGATCTCCGCCTCGACCGAGAAGGGAACCTCGAAGCGGTGTCCGTTCTGACATGCGTACTCGACGGTCTGGCGGGGCGCCAGGTCAATGCCACGGTCGGTCTCGTAGCTAGTGGCCCCGAGTCGCGTGCCGCGGAGAGCTCGCTCGCTCATGAATCGTGCCTCCCGGGCTCATGGCCCACAGGACTAGTGGTCGCTGTTCTTCGTCGTTCGGTCAACGCTCGGCTTCCGACGAAGATTCCCGTCCCGGGACATGCGTCGTCTGTCGTGCCGCCCCTGTTTGTACCCACCGGCGCCCGATTTGTCACATCTGGCCGGTGATATCACCCCAGGTGTCACCTATTTCACATCTGGTGATCGTGCGTACTTTCTGTGACGAGCGTACCGGGAAGGGAATCGGCGCGGCTCGCCGCCCCCGAACATCCTCGGGAGCGGCCCCGGATCGCCTTCGGAATGCGGGGGTCAGGAGATCGGTCGGGAACGGATCATCGGCTCGCCCTTGCCGAGGTCGACGGGCCGGGCCGCGGCCGGATCGGCGGCGGGGACGACCGGCGGGCGGTCCGGGCGGGGCGGCGCCCCGGCGGCGGCCTCGGTGCGGGTGTCCCGGTGCGGCAGCAGGGCGATCACCGCGTCCCGCAGCTGGGCGGGTGCCTCCTCGTCCAGCGGGTCGACGGTGGCCGGGACCTGCAGCCGGACGGGCGGGGCGTTGCCGATCCGGGCGTAGCCGCGGCCGAGCGGCGCGTGCGCGGCGGGCACGATGTCCAGCGGCGCGCCGAGCGCGGCGTAGGCGTCCTCGGGGCCGGTGGGGCCGAGCAGTACCCGGGCCCGGGTGGTGGCCCGGACGGTCGGGGTGAGCCGGTCCAGCGCCTCGACCGCGTCGGCGATCACCACCGTGACCCGGGCGGCCCGGCCGTGCCGCAGCGGCAGCTCCAGCAGGTCCTGCGGGTCCGGCCGGCCCTCCGCCTGGGCCAGTTCGCTCAGCTCGGTCGGGTGGTCCAGCAGCAGCCACAGCGGCCGGGTGGCGTCCTCCGGCGGGGCGGTGCCGGCGTGCCGGGCGGCGTTCAGCGCGGTGAGCCGGCGGTCGGTCTCCTGGGCGGCCCACTGCAGCGCGGCCAGCGCGCCGTGCAGGCTGGTCTCCACGGTGTGCACGCCGGGGCGGTTCACCAGGCAGGCGTGCTCGCCGGTGCCGGCGCCGTCGACCACCACCAGGTCGGCGTACGGCAGGGCCTGCAGGGCGATCGAGCGGAGCAGGCTGGAGGTGCCGTAGCCGGTGGCGCCGAGGGCCAGCAGGTGGGGCTCGGAGGAGCGGGGGCCGGTGCGCCAGACGACCGGCGGCTGCTGGACGGTCGCGCCGCCCCGGCCGACCGGGATGGTCCGGGCGCTGCCGTCCTCGTCGGTGAAGCCGAGCACGATCTCGCCGGGCGCGGCGACGAAGCGCTGGGCGGCGATGTCGGTGGGCAGCGGGGTCAGCGCGGCGATCCGCAGCCGGTTCGACTCCTCGTCCCAGTCGAAGCGGTACTCCCGGGCCCGGCCGGCCTTGCCCTGCACGACCTGCTCGATCCGGGCCCGGGCGGCCGGCTCGGTGTCGGTGAAGTAGGCCGGGTAGCCCAGCTCCAGCCGGCTGAGCCGGCCCTCGCCGTCGAACTCCCAGGAGCCGAAGGCGCTCTTGTAGCTGCCCTCGAAGTGGTACAGCGGGTTGGCGTCCTCGGGGCCGCACAGGTAGGGGGTGAGCGCCGAGTAGAGGGCGCCCAGTTTGACGTCCGCGACGTCCGGTGCGGGCGGGGCTGGCGGCGTCTTGGGGGCCCGGCCGGCCCAGGCCGCGGTGGCCATCAGGGCGATCAGGGCGAACAGCAGGCCGTGCGGCAGCAGGTAGATGCCGACCAGCATCGCGGCGGTGAGGAACAGCGTCGGGCCGCGGCGGTCCTTCGGGGTGGCCTGCCAGCGGCCCTTGGCCCAGTCGGCGTGGTGGCGCAGCCCGCGGCCGATCACGGTGAGCGGCGCGAACATGTCGGAGGCGTGGTCCCCGGCGGTTCGGGCGATCTCGCGGCCCTTGCTGAGATGGCGGTGGAGCGGCATTCCTTGACTCCCCGGGCGGGTGGGACGGGTGGGGGTGGGGCTCGTCCGGCGTACGACGGAGCCCGGGGCGGTGGGAATCCGCGCCCGGGCCCGTACCGGAGGAGTGGCGGAGCCTAGAAGCGGATGCCGCCGAGCAGGCTCGCCAGGCTGGCGCCGCCCGCGGTGATGCTCGGGGCGATCGAGGAGCCGGCGACGTAGAAGCCGAACAGGGCGCAGACGATGGCGTGGGAGACCTTCAGTCCGTCCCTGCGGAAGAACAGGAAGGCGATGGTGCCGAACAGGACGATGCCGGAAATCGAGAGGATCACGGTCTGCTCCTCGGGGAGGGGGACAGGGGGCAGTGTCACGCAAAGTGCACTAATCGTGACAAATAGTCATAGATGATGGAACGGCGCGAATGGGTGGTTCTGCCGTGTGGCACCGCCCCGGGGGGCGGGCGGAGGTATGCGAACCGGCCCGGGGCGATCGCCTTGTGCCGCACGGTTCCGGTGCGGGTCCGGCGCGCCGAGGCATTCCCGGTCGGTGGCCGGGAAGTTTCCGGGGGGTCGGTGAAGTTCGCTCCAATGGCCGCGCACCGGTGCGGCCGCGTGTCGTAACCGCCCGACCCGGACCACGAGAGGCCGCCCCGATGACCGACGCCGCCAGCCCGCAGCCCGCCGACGCCCCCGACGCCGAGGTGATCGCGCTCGCCGGGCGGCTCTTCGACGCCGCCCGCGCCGGGGACACCGCCACCCTGGGCGCCGCCCTCGGCGCCGGGGCCCCGGCCGACCTCACCAACGACCGCGGCGACACCCTGCTCATGCTCGCCGCCTACCACGGCCACGCCGCCGCCGTCGCGGCCCTGCTCGCGCACGGCGCCGACCCGGACCGCGCCAACGACCGCGGCCAGACCCCGCTGGCCGGCGCCGTCTTCAAGGGCGCCGACGACGTCGTCGGGGCGCTGCTGGCCGGCGGCGCCGACCCGGCGGCCGGCACCCCGAGCGCGCTGGACACGGCCCGGATGTTCGGCAAGGAACACCTGGTCGCCCGCTTCGAGGCGCGCTGAGCCCGGGCCGTAGGCTCTTCCGTCATGGACACCACCGCCCCCGAGGCCACCGGCACCGTCGAGTTCCGCGTGACCGGCTACGCCCACCCCGACGCCCAGGCCCTGTCGGCGGAGGTGCAGCAGGAGTACGTCCGCCGCTACGGCGACCCGGACGACACGGTCATGCGCCCCGAGGACTTCGAGGGCGAGGCCGGGCTGTTCCTGGTCGCCTACCTGGACGGCCGCCCGGTCGCGTGCGGCGGCTGGCGGGCCAAGAGCGCCGGCCCGCACGGGCTGCGCGACGGCGACGCCGAGGTCAAGCGGATGTTCGTCGTCCCGGCCGCCCGCGGCCGGGGCCTGGCCCGGGCGGTGCTGCGCCGCCTGGAGGAGACCGCCGTCGACGCCGGGCGCACCCGCTTCATCCTGGAGACCGGCACCGAGCAGCCGGAGGCCGTCGCGCTGTACGGGTCCGAGGGCTACGCCGCGATCGAGAAGTTCGGCATATACCGGGACAGCGAGCTGTGTATCTGCCTTGGCAAGGAGCTGACTGCGGCGGGCTGGGCGGGGGCGGTCTGAGCGGCCGCCCCGCCGGGTAGGGTCCGGTCAGCCTGAGGGGGTGACGGGATGGACCCGCAAGCGCCCGGAGCCGAGCGGCTCCCCGCCCTGGCCGCGCCCGGCGGGGAGCTGGACCGGCTGGTCCGCGACGGCGTGCGGACGGTCGGCGCGGGCGCCGTCTGGGCGGTCGGCGACGCCGGGGGCACGCTCGGCGGCGGCAGCCACGGCGCGCTCGGGCAGGGCCCGTACGGGGAGCTCGCCCCCGGGCCGGACACCCGCTACGACCTCGCCAGCCTCACCAAGATCATCGCGCTCTGGCCCTGCGCCGGGGCGCTCCGGCAGGCCGGACGGCTGCCGCTGGACGAACCCCTCGGCCGCTGGTGGCAGCCCGCCGCCGGGCGGCCGGCCGGCGGGGTGACGGCCCGCCAACTCCTCGCGCACACCGCCGGAATGCTCCCGTACACCCGCTTCGCGCAGCTCTACGGGCGGGACCGCGCGGCCATCCGGGCCGGGGTGGTCGGCGCGCCGCTGCACCGCCCGCCCGGGACGGCCGTCGAGTACACCGACCGGGCCGCCGTGCTGCTCACCCATGTCGTCGAGGACCTCGGCGCCGCCGGGCTGGACGAGCTCGCCGCACGCTGGATCTGGGTACCGCTCGGCATGGTCGACACCCGCTACGGGCCGCTGCCCGAGGGCGAGTCGGCGCGCACCGCGCCCACCGAGTGGGACGAGGACACCGGCGCCCACCTGCGCGGCATCGTGCACGACCCCTCCGCCCGGCTGCTCGGCGGCGTCTCCGGCAACGCCGGGGCCTTCTCCACCGCCCGCGACCTGGCCCGCTTCCTCACCGCCCTGCTCGACCCGCCGCCCGGACTCGCGTGGGGCGAACCGTGGATCGCCGAATCGCTGCGCGAGCAGACCGGCGGGCTCGACCCGGCCCGCGGCCTGTCCTGGCTGTACGCCCCCGGCACCACGCCGGCCGAGGGCACCTTCGTCCACTACGGCTTCACCGGCACCGGCATCTGGGTCTCCCGCCGGCTCGGCCGCTGGGCGCTGCTGCTCACCAACAAGGTGCACTACGACCGGGGCGTCCAGCCGCTCACCGACCTGCGCAACGCCTTCCGGCGGGCCGTCTTCGGCTGAGCGCGGCGCGCCACCCGATCGGGTGGATTCGGCACGAACCACCTTCCGCCGGAGCCGGAGCGCGGCACAGTGGCCACGGCGGCGGCGCCGGCGGGGCGCTCGGCGGAGGAGGCGGCGGTGGCGGGGACCTGGGCACTCCCGGAGGGGGAATGGCTGGCCCGGATGGTCCGCGCCTACGTCGGCAGCAGCGTGCTGCTCACCGACGCGGCCGGCCGGGTGCTGCTGCTGAAGGCGAGTTACCGCCCGCAGTGGGAGTTCCCCGGCGGCGGGATGGACCCGGGGGAGGGCCCGGCCCAGTGCGCCGCGCGGGAGTTGGCGGAGGAGACCGGGCTGGCCGCGGGCGAGCTGTGGCTGCTCGTCGTCGAATGGCGCGACCCGATCCCCGACCAGGGCGAACACGCCCACCCCGCCGTGCACTTCATGTTCGACGGCGGCACCGCCCCGGCCGGCGCCGAACTCCGGCTGCAGGCCGAGGAGATCGCCGACCACGGCTGGTACACCCCCGCCAGGGCCGCCGCCCTGCTGCACCCCTGCGCGGCGCGCCGGCTCACCGCCGCCCTGGAGGCGCGGCGCACCGGCACGCCCGTACTCCTGCACTCCACCGGGTACTTGGGGTGAGCGGCCCGGCGGCCGCCGTCAGAGCAGGGTGCTCCAGTACGACCAGAACCGGTTGAGGACCAGCAGCGCGATCACCGCCACCCACAGCACCGGCAGCGCCCAGTGGTAGCGCGCCGCCTCCCGGACGACCGTCCGCATCCGCCCGCCCACCGGGATCACGCCGCTGCTCAGGTTGTGCAGCGTCGTGTACCAGAACAGCAGCACCACCGTCAGCCAGACCACCATGCAGTACGGGCACAGCGCGCCGATCTCGTACAGCGCCTGGACGATCAGCCAGTGCGTGAACCCCAGCCCCAGCAGGAGGCCGGCGTGCAGGCCCAGCCAGAACCAGCGCCGGTACGCCGCCCCGGCCAGCAGCCCCGCCCCGATCGCCGTCACCACGCCGAACGCGGCCAGCCCGAGCAGCGGGTTCGGGAAGCCGAACACCGACGCCTGGTCGGTGCGCATCACCGAGCCGCAGCTGATCACCGGGTTGATGTTGCAGCTCGGGACGTAGGACGGGTTCTCCAGGATGCGGAGCTTGTCGAAGGTCAGCACGGCCGAGGCGGCCAGGCCGACCAGGCCGCCGAGGAACAGCAGCAGGGCGAAGACCCGGCCGGCGCCGATCGGGGCGCCGCCGGCGGAGTCGGGAGCGGGACGGGACAGGGGCACGGTGGTGGCGGCGGACATGGCTGCACTCCGGAAGCTGGGAGGAGCCGGCCGGGCCGGGTAGTCGGCCTGGCCGGTGGTGCCGTGCGTGGTGGGACCCCCGGGGCCCGCGCCGTCGGTCGGACGGGGCCCCGGGGCGGTGCCGTGCCTACTGCAGGCCGGCGGCCTGCTTCACCCGGGCGGTGAACTCCTCCGGGGAGACCAGGGCCTTGTCGCCGAACACGTCGACCGTCTTGCCGTCCACCTTGACGGTCGGGGTGCCCGTCACCCCGCTGTCGTTGAACGCCGCCGCGACCTTGGCGGCCCAGGGCGCGTAGGTGCCGTCCTGGACGGCCTTCACGAAGGCGTCCGTCTTCAGCCCGGGCACCTGGCCGGCCAGGTCCAGGATGTGGTTGACGTCGCCGAAGCCGTCCTCCCGCTCGTCCGGCTGGTTCGCGTAGAGCACGTCGTGGAACTGCTTGAACTTGTCCGTGCCCTCGTTCAGCGCCGCGCCGGCGGCGGCCAGCGCGGTGCGCGAGCCCTTGCCGGTCAGGTTCTTGTCCAGGAACGCCGCCAGGTGGTACTCCACCTTGACCTGGCCGTCCTCGGCGAGCTTCGCGACGGCCGCGCCGTTCGCCGCCTCGAAGTGCTTGCACACCGGGCAGCGGAAGTCCTCGTACACCTCCATGGTGTGCGGGGCGTCCGCCTTGCCGTAGGTGATCACCAGGCCGTCCTGGCCGGTGGCGTTGGCCGGGACGACCACGCTGCTCGACGCGGTCCGGCCCTTGTCGTCCTTGCCCGAGGCCGAGGTGATCGCCAGCGTCACCCCGCCGGCCAGGGCCAGCACGGCCACGGCCGACACGGCCGTCACGATCCGCCGACGGCGCTTGGCGGCCTGCTGCTCGCGCAGCTGCGCGGCCTGGATCCGCTCCCGGGCGCTGATGCGCTTGTCCTGCTTGTTGGTGGTCTGAGCCATGGGGTCAACTCCTGTACGCGGCGCGCGTGGATGCGCGCGGGAGACCGCACCGGGTGCGGTCGGGATTCGACGGACGCGGGAGTCGGGCGCACTGCCTGCGGGCGCACGGGCGGGCCGTACGGAGGTGATCAGTACGGTGGGAGCCGGTGCGCGGCGATCCGGTACGGGGTGACCGGGGACGCGGGGATCCGGTACGCGGGGACCGGGTACGAGGGGATCAGCAGGCAGGCGCGAAGGCCGGCGGACCACGCCGGGGCGCCGGGCTCAGCACCACGTCCGCGACGCGCGGCCGCTCGTGGTCCGACACCGGCAGCGGCACCCGCAGCACCGGGCGCACCGGAGCCGGGAGCAGCAGCAGGACCAGGGCGCGCAGCGGGCCCGCCAGCGCCTCGCCCAGCGCGCGCAGCGCCCGGGCCAGGCCGGACAGCGCGGCGTCGCCCAGCCGCAGCCAGGTCGCGGCCGCCAGTGCGATCGCCAGGTGCGCCAGCAGGAGCAGCAGTTGGGTCACGGCCGGGGCCAACTGCCCGGCGTGGCCCAGCGGGCCGCCCAGCAGCGAACCGTCCATCGAACCGCCGCCACAGACCAGCAGGTTCACCCCGCGGGTGGGGACCTGTTCGGACAGTGCCGGCCCACAGCCGGTCTGGCCCAGGTTGAACGTCGTGTTGAGCAGCAGCTCGACCGGCACCATCACGCCGGTGATGTGCAGCAGCCGCCGCTCCCCGCCGGCCAGCGCGGCCGAGACCAGGAAGACGACGGCGGTCGCGGTCGCCACCAGGGACAGCGGCAGCGGACGACCCGTGATGACCACCTGGCCCAGCGCGGACAGCGGCACGGCGAGCGCGGTGAACACCGCGGCCCGCAGGGCCCTGATCGCATGGCTGGAGGTCGTCACGCTCCGGAGTATGCCATGGCCCTCACACCGCGCACGAGGCCGCGTGCGGACTCCGTTCGCCGGGCCGCCCCGGCCGGTAACGTCGGTTGTCGAAACGGGGATCGGTAACTAGAGTTGTCGGCATGACTTCTGTGGAGATCACCCGCGCGGAGCAGGACGAGCTCGCCCAGGCTCTGCTCGACGCGCTCAACCCCCTTGCCGCCGTCGTGCGCTCACGCACGACCGGACTGCCCGAGGAGCGGATGTGGAACGCGGACCCGGCCGAGATCGCCCTCTCGGTCCTGTCCGCCTGGAAGCTGCTGGACGCCGAGGTCAAGCGGCTCACCGCGGTCGCGGCCGCCACCGCCGGTTCGTACGGCGCGAACTACGAGCAGCTCGGCGCCGCCTGGGGCATCACCCGGCAGGGCGCCCGGAAGAAGTGGCCGGACGCGGTGAGCCGCCCGGCGGCCCGCCCGGGGGCGATCGAGCTGTTCGGCGGGATCGCCGAGTTGCACGAGGACGCGGCCTCCGGCGGCTGGTCCTGGACGGCCACCGGCGCGGACGGGACGCTCGGCAGGGCGGCGGGCGGCCACCCGAGCCGGGAGGAGGCCGCGGCGCACGCCGGCGCCTTCCTCGCCCGGCACACCTGACCGCCGGACGGCGCGCGGCAGGGGCCCGGTGGGCGGGGGCCGACTAGCCTGGAAATCGTTCCCGGCGGCCCCGACGAGGGGGTGAGCGTGCATGGCCGAGCGCAGGGTCACGGTGGGGCAGGTGGTGCTGGCCCGGGTCGAGGCGCAGGCGGTGGTGCTGGCCGGCCTCGACGAGGCCGTGCGGGCGGACGAGCCGGACGCGGTGCACCGGATGCGGGTCGCCTGCCGGCGGCTGCGCAGCGCGCTGCGCACCTTCCGCCGCTACTTCGCCCCCGGCGCCGCCGACCACCTGGTCGGCGAGCTGCGCTGGCTGGCCGCCGCCCTCGGTGGGGCCCGGGACCGTGAGGTGCTGGCCGAGCGGCTGGCCGGCCGGGCCCGGGAGCTGCCCGCCGAGTGCGGGCCGGAGCGGGTGGCGGCCGCGCTGGAGCGGTGGGGGCGGGCGGAGTACCGGGCGGTGTGGCCCGAGGTGGTGGCCGCCCTGGACAGCCCGCGCCGCCGGGCGCTCGGCGCCGACCTCGGCGCGCTGCTCGCCGACCCGCCGCTGCGCCGCCGGGCCGGCCGGGCCGCGGGCCCCGAGCTCGCCCGGGTCGCCGCCCGCGAGCAGCGCCGGGTCCGCGACCGGGTGCGGGCGGCGTTGGCGGCGCCCGCCGAGGAGCGGGACGCCGCGCTGCACGAGGCCCGCAAGGCGGCCAAGCGCGCCCGGTACGCGGGCGAGACCGCCGCCCCGGCGGTCGGCCGGCGGGCCGAGCGGTACGCGGAGCGGATGAAGGCGGTGCAGGAGGTGCTGGGCGAGCACCAGGATGCGGTGGTCGCGGCGGCGGCCCTGGCCGGGCAGGCGGCGGCCGGCGGCGAGCCCTTCGGCTACGGCGCGCTGTACGCCCGCGAGCTCGCCGCCGCACAGGCGGCGCGCGGCCGGCTGCCGCAGGTGTGGGCGGGGGCGCGGAAGCGGCGGCTCGCGCGGTTCTAGCCCACGGCCAGCCAGCGGTCGTCCTCGAACTCGGCGGGGACGTCGTCCTGCCACGGGTCGATGCCGCGGCGTTCGAGCTCCTCGAACCAGCGGTCCCGCTGGGACTCGGGCAGCCGGTGACCGCACCAGGGGCAGAACTCGATGACGGACACCGAGGCGCCGCCGTCGTGGATGACGATCCCGTACTCCTGGAACTTCGGCGAGAAGTGGATCAGGGCGTCGGGGCAGTCGAAGGGGTCCTCGTGCCGGTCGCAGGGCCGGTTGAGCTGGGCGGTCATCGACTCGCAGCAGTGCGGGGTCAAGGGGTCGGTCCTCCGGAGGTCGATCGGGGTGTCGGGGCGAGTCCGGCCGAGCGCGCCGCGTCCCCGAGCAGGTCGAGGAGCATCGTCGTGGTGAGGCGGCCGGTGTTCGTGTTGCGCGGGCTCACGTGGTAGCAGCCGTACAGCCGCAGGGCGGGGCCGCCGTCGCGGGCGGGGAAGTCGGCGCGGGCGGCGTGGCCGAAGGCGGGGCGGGGGCGGGGGACCTGCCAGCCGGCGTCGGCGATCACCGGGAGCACGGCCTGCCAGGCGAAGCCGCCGAGCGCGACGACCGTCCGCACGGTGGGGCGCATCAGCCGCAGTTCGCGGCTGATCCACGGGCGGCAGGTGTCGCGTTCGGCGGTGCTCGGCTTGTTGTCGGGCGGGGCGCAGCGGACCGGGTCGGTGATGCGGACGCCGGAGAGCTCCAGGCCGTCGCCGGAGCGGACGGATTCGGGGCGGTTGGCGAGCCCGAGCTCGTACAGGGCGGCGTAGAGCAGGTCGCCGGAGGGGTCGCCGGTGAAGATCCGGCCGGTGCGGTTGGCGCCGTGCGCGGCGGGGGCGAGGCCGACCAGGACGAGCGGGGCGTCGGGCGGGCCGAAGCCGGGGATGGGCCGGGCCCAGTAGTCCCAGTCCTGGTAGGCGCGGCGCTTGGTGCGGGCGGTCTCCTCGCGCCACTCGACGAGCCGGGGGCAGGCCCGGCAGTGGGTGACGACGTGGTCGAGTTCGGTCAGGCCGGCCGCACGGGCGGCGGCCTCGGCCGGGTGGCGGGGGTGGCCCGGGTCGTCGGCGGGGGACTGCGGCGGCATGGCGACGATGGTAGGGGCTCCGGCCGTTCGTTCCGGCTGCTTCCGGTCAGGCGTAGCGTGGAATCAGTCGCTCCGGCGGCCGCGGCCCGGTCGGGTCGGCGGCGGCCGGGCGTGCGGGTGTGCGCGGAGCCGCGAGGAGGCCGCGATGATCGTCGATGCGGTGCTGGGGGCGCTCGGGGGGCTGGCCGGGCTGGGGGCGATCTGGGCGGGGCTGAGCATCCGGGTCGTCCAGCAGTTCCAGCGGGGCGTGGTGTTCCGCTTCGGCAGGGTGCGCGAGGAGATCCGCGAGCCGGGGCTGGTCGCGCTGATGCCGATCGCGGACCGGCTGCGCAGGGTGAACGTGCAGATCGTGACGATGCCGATCCCGGCGCAGGAGGGCATCACCCGGGACAACGTGACCGTGCGGGTGGACGCGGTGGTCTACTTCCGGGTGCTCGATCCGGTGAAGGCGACGGTCAACGTGCAGGACTACCACTTCGCGATGTCGCAGGTGGCGCAGACCTCGCTGCGGTCGATCATCGGCAAGAGCGAGCTGGACGACCTGCTGGCCAACCGCGAGCCGATCAACCAGGGGCTGGAGTTGATGATCGACAGCCCGGCGTTGGGCTGGGGCATCCAGATCGACCGGGTGGAGATCAAGGACGTCGCCCTGCCGGAGTCGATGAAGCGCTCGATCGCCCGGCAGGCGGAGGCCGAGCGGGAGCGGCGGGCGCGGATCATCACGGCGGACGGCGAGTACCAGGCCTCGGCCCGGCTGTCGGAGGCGGCCGCGGTGATGAGCGCGACGCCGTCGGCGCTGCAACTGCGGCTGCTGCAGACCGTGGTGGAGGTCGCGGCGGAGAAGAACTCGACGCTGGTGCTGCCGTTCCCGGTGGAGCTGCTGCGGTTCCTGGACAGCGCGACCGAGTCCCAGCAGCGCGACCTGCTGGCGGCCGCCGCGGTCGCCGCCGCCGCGAAGTCCGCGGAGCAGGCGGTGGAGGCCGGCGAGGCCCCGGCGGCCCGGCTCGACAGCGAGCCGCCGCAGCACGAACTCCCGCCGCTGGACGAGCTGTTGTCCCACTCGCCGCTGGAGGGCGCGGACCTGGAGGGCGGCGGTGCGGACGGCGCGACGGGCGACCGGGCGGGGCCGGCGGCGGCGCCCTGACGGGCGCCCGGTGGCGTGGGCCGTCGGCCCGGACCAGGATGGACGAGGGGGCGAAGCAAGGTCAGGAGGCGGACCATGACCAGAGCCAGCGACATCATGCACCCGGGCGCGGAGTGCATCCGCGAGCACGAGACGCTCGCGGCCGCCGCCCGGATCATGCGGGAACGGCACGTGGGCGCCCTGCCCATCTGCGGGGAGAACGACAAGCTGCTGGGCATCGTGACCGACCGCGACATCGTGCTGCGCTGCGTCGCCGAGGGGCTCGACCCGGCGCGGGTGACGGCGGGCGACCTGGCCCTGGGGCGGCCGATGACGGTGGAGGCGGACGAGGACTGCGAGCAGGTGCTGCGGGTGATGGAGCAGTACCAGGTCCGCCGGCTGCCGGTGATCAACCACCCCGAGCACAAGCTGGTCGGCATGATCAGCGAGGCGGACATCGCGCGCGGGCTGCCGCAGGCGCGGCTCGCGGAGTTCGTGGCGGCGGTGACCGCGGAGCAGCCGCCCCGGAAGGAGGCGCTGCAGGCCTGAGCGGGGCGGGCGGGAGGCCTTCCGGGCAGGGCCGGGAGGCCTCCGGGCCTGCCCGGGCGCGGTCGTCAGCCCAGGGCGTAGACCGCGGTGGCGTGCGCGGCCGGCTCCTCGGTGCCCTCGGCGGTGAGGGTGACGTCGAGGAAGGCGATCCGGCGGCCGAGCTTGGTGATCCGGGCGCGCACCAGGACGTCCCGGTCCGTGATGGCGCGCTGGAAGCTGGTCGACTGCTGCACGGTGGTCATCGGCCCGAAGCCGCCGCGGGCCGCCGAGACGGCGATCACGCAGGCGGTGTCGGCGGCGGCCATCAGTGCCTGCCCGGAGAGGGCGCCGCCCTCGCGGGCGAGCCGGTCGGTCCACGGCAGCCGCAGGACGGCGTGCTGCGCGCCGGTCTCGGTGGTGGTCAGGCCGAGCTCCTGAACCCAGGGGGCGAAGTGCTCGGCGAGGATCTTGTCCGCTTCGGTGGTGGTGAGGGTCATCCGGCCATTGTGGCAAGAGTGTTGGCGCGGTGTCAGGAAGCGGTCAGGGTGTCCAGATGGCGGCGGAGCACCGCGCGCAGCTCGTCGGGGCCGACCAGGTCGGGGTGCTGGACGGCCTGCAGGGTGAGGCCGTCCAGGAGGGCGGAGAGCCGGCGGGTCTCGACGTCGAGGTCCAGGCCGGGGGTCAGGGCGCCGGCTCGTTCGATCTCGACCAGGACGCGCCGGACGAGGTCGTCCAGCCCGGCCTGCATCTCGGCGGAGCGGGCCCGCAGTTCGGGCCGGGTGCGGGCGGCGGTGACGAAGGAGAGCCAGAGCGCGGACTCCTCCCGGCGCTCGGCGTCCAGGGGCAGGACCTCGGCGAGCAGGTCCCGGGTGCGGCCGCGCCGGTCGGTTCCGGCGGCCGGGTCGAGCAGGGCGCGGGCGTGGTCGCGGACGCGCTCGTCGATCCGCCGGGCCAGCTCGCCCATGGCGAAGAGCATCAGCTCGGAGCTGCCCGCGAAGTAGTGCCGCACCGAGCCGATGGCCAGCCCGGCCTCCTCGGCGACGTTGCGCAGGGAGGCGTGCTCCAGGCCCTCCCGGGCGGCGACGCGCAGGACGGCGTCGGCGACGGCCTGGCGGCGCTCCACGGGGTCGACGATCTTCGGCATGTTGCCGTTATAGCACGGGCGGGCTAAATTGCTGATTTAGCACGGTCAAGCTATAAAAACTCGGGGAGTGGGACATGAACGGCTGGGTGCACGTGGGACTGATCGCCGCCGTGGTGGTCGTGGTGGTGATCCGGCGGCTGCGCGGCGAACCGCTCAACGCCCGGGACCTCTTCGCGCCGCCGGTGGTGCTCACCGGGCTCGGCGTGTGGGCCCTGGCTCAGCACCACGGGCTCGGCGCCGGCGACTACGGCTGGGTGGGCGCGGGCGCCGTGCTCGGCACCGCGTTCGGCGCGTGCCGCGGCGCCACCATCCGGGTCTACGAGCGGGACGGCGTGCTGTGGCAGCGCTACCGCGGCTGGACCCTGCTGGTGGCGGCGGTCTCGCTCGTCGCGATGGCCGGCTTCGCCGCGCTCGCCGAGCACCAGGGCCTCGCCGCGGACGCCCGGCCGGTCCAACTGTCCATCGGTGTGGGCTTCCTGGGGGAGGCGCTGGTGGTCGGCGGGCGGGCGCTCGCCGCCGGCATCCCGTTCGCGCCCGAGTCGCGTGACGCGAACCCGTCATTCGGTCTGGACCGCTTCCGCCGGTGATGTCCGGTTATCTGGACCCCCCCTGGGCTCCGCGCCGCCAAGTCCCGGGCGCGACAGGGGGGAAGGCCGCTTCCTGTCAGGTGTGAAATTCCTGGACGGTCCTCTCCCGGAAGTGTTGGCATCTTGCTGCGGAGCGCCTTGCCGACGCTTTCGGGGGGTGGCGAAGATCGACCGAGACGCCGCGATCCCCAATAGAGGGAATGGCCCGAAGACGGGAGCTGGATCGGAACGGGCGCGTTCGAAGAGGGTTCCTCGAATACCGAGGAATTCGTCCGCGGCATTCCCGGGACCGACCGGCGAATCGACCGGCGGCGGTTCCGGTGCCTGCCGGCGACGACGCCACCTTCCGTAGCCCGAACCCTGCTTGACGGTCGGTCACCGGCCGCGGCTCCGACGAGTGCCGGGAGGACCGACCGCCTCCCGCGCCTCCCGGCGGCTGCCCGCAGGCGCGCGGCGGCCGCGACCCGCGCCCCGGCGCAAGGACCACTCCCCACACGAAGAAAGCGAATCCGGCTGTGAAGCATTCCCTGGTGTGCCTGCCCTTCGCGGGCGGCGGCGCGAGTTTCTACCGGGCCTGGAAGCAGTTCCAGCGCGACGACCTCGCGATCGTCCCGCTCCAGCTGCCCGGGCGGGAGGAGCGCTTCATCGACGAGCCGTACCAGGACGCCGTCGCCGCCGGTTCGGAACTCGCCGACCAGGTCCTCGACCTGACCCGTGGTCAGGGCCCGATCGCGCTCTTCGGGCACAGCCTGGGCGCGGTGCTCGCCTACGAGACCGCCCGCCAGCTCGAAGCCCGGGGCGTCGAGGAACTGCGCCACCTGTTCGTCAGCGGCTCGCCGGGGCCCTGGACCGGGCGCACCGCCCGGGCGACCGGCCTGGACGACGAGGGATTCCTGGCCCGGGTGGGGGAGTTCGCGGGCTACCAGCACGACGCCCTGGCCGACCCGGACATGCGCGAGCTGCTGCTGCCGATCCTGCGGGCCGACGTCGCCATGCACGAGGACTACAAGCCGGTCTCCGACCAGCCGCTGCGGACCCCGATCACCTCGCTGCGCGGGGCGGACGACGAGCTGGTGTCCGGCGAGGAGGCCGAGCAGTGGCGGGCCGCCACCGCGGCGGGCTTCGCCCGGGTCGAACTCCCGGGCGAGCACATGTACCTGGTGGACTCCCCGGTGCCGCTGCTGGACGAGGTCGAACGGGCCCTCCGCGCCTGACGGGCGCCGCGCGAGCAGCGGACCCGAGACGAGGACCCGGAGAAGGACGAAGAGGTCGGAGCATGTTGCTGCAGGGCAAGAACATCCTGGTCACCGGCGCCGCGCGCGGACTGGGCAGGGCCTGTGCCGAGCGGTTCGCCGCCGAGGGCGCCGAACTGGTGCTGGTCGACATCGGCGAGGACCTGGCGGGGGTGCCGTACCCGCTCGGCTCGGCCGGCCAGCTGGCGCACACCGCCGAACTGTGCCGGGCGCACGGGGCCTCCGTGGTCGTCGCGCACGCGGACGTGCGCGACCGCGCGGCCACCGAAGCGGTGGTGGACCAGGCGCTGGACCGCTTCGGCACCATCGACGTCCTGCTCAACGCCGCCGGCATCGCCGCCCCTTCGGGCAAGGCGACGCACGAGATCACCGACGACGAGTGGTCGCTCATGATCGACATCGACCTGTCCGGTGCCTGGCGCATGATCAAGGCCGTCGCGCCGTCGATGATCGAGCAGCACTCGGGCAGCATCATCAACGTCTCCTCGACCGCCGGGCTGGTCGGGTACCGCAACTTCGCCGGCTACGTCGCCGCCAAGCACGGCCTCGTCGGGCTGACCAAGGCCGCCGCGCTCGACTACGCGCCCTTCCGGGTGCGGGTCAACGCCCTGTGCCCGGGCTCGGTCCGCGACGACCCGGTGTACGAGGGCCGGATGCTCTCGGAGATCGCCCGTTCCCTGGACGTCGCGGTCGACGAGCACGAGGAGATCTTCGTGCAGGCCCAGCCGATGAACGCCCTGATCGAACCCGAGGACATCGCCGGCGCGGCCCTGTGGCTGGCCGGCGACGACTCGCGCCAGGTCACGGGCAGCGTGCTCACCGTCGACGGCGGCTTCAGCGCGCGCTGACCCGGGGCACCCGTGCCGACGCACTCCACCTCATTCCGAAGGAGTCCTTCCATGGCGACAGCAGCGCCGATCCGGGCCGGGAGACCGCCGGTGCCGACCGACCACCCGCTGCGGACCACCCGGGCCCGCGACCGGGCCCGGGCCTGTCACAGCCTGGTCGTACGGATGGCGGAGGCGGCACCGGCCGACGTGCTGGAGCGCAACCTCGCCCTCGCCGCCGCGACCTGGCCGGACCTCGCGTCGCTGCGGCTCTGGGAGCAGACCGTGCCCGCGGACGCGGACACCCCCCAGGCGCGCGAACGGGCGGAGCTGGAGGCCGGGCGCCCGCTGCGGGCGGCCGCCGGCCAGGTCCGCGCGGTGCTCCTGCGCTACCGCGACGGCGCCGCGGACCTGGTCCTGGTCGCCGAGCGGCGGGCGCTCCCGAGGCCCGTCCTGGCCGCCGTGGCCGCCGTGCTGACGACCGGCACCGGCCCGGCCCCGGGCGAGCTGCCCGGCGTGCGCAGCGGTGCGCCCGTCCCGTCCGGACCGCGGGCGGCCGAGCGGGCGGTGCCCGACTGGGGCCTCGGCGACCCCCGGCGGGCGGGCCGGGTCACCGCCCTGCCGCTCGAACTCCCCGCCCTCGGGCGGACGCCCGAGCAGCTCGTCGTCGGCGCCGTCGCCCTGGCGCTGACCCGGTACGGCTCCGGCGCCACCGTCCGGGTCGGGGTGCGCGACCTGCGCACCGACGCCGACGACCGGATCACGGCGCGGACCGTCGAGGTCGACGAGGGGCGCAGCGTCCAGGACTACCTGGACCGGCTCGCCGGCCCGGCCCGTCCGGGTGCGGACGCGGGCGCCACCGAACCGGTGACCGCCGCCGTCCTGCTGGACGACGCCGCCGCCGAGCTGCGCCACCGGCCCTGCCTGGCCCCGCTCGCGCCGCTCACCCTGCACTGGGAACGGCTCCCGGACGGAACCTCGCGCGGCACCTGGTGGATCGACGAGGGCGAGGTCTCCGCGCAGGCCGCCGCCCGGTTCGCCGCGCACGTCGCCCGGATCGCCACCTGGCTGGACGCGGCCCCGGCGGACACCCCGCTGTCCGCCGCCGAGTTGATGACCGAGGAGGAGGCCCGCGACGTCCTGCGGGCCGGCAGCACCCCGGCCCTCGACGCCCAGGCGGGCGCGGGCGACCGCACCATCCCGCAACTGCTCGCCGAGGTGGTGCGCCGGCAGCCCGACGCGGTGGCCCTGGTCGCCGGCACAGAACGTCTGACGTACCGTCAACTGGACGAGCGGGCAAGCCGGATGGCCGCCGGCCTGCGCGCGCTCGGCGTGCGGCCCGGCGCCAAGGTCGGCGTGGCGCTGGAGCGCGACGCGGAGCTCGTGGTGGCGCTCCTCGCGGTGCTCAAGGCCGGCTGCGCCTACGTGCCGATGGACCTGCGCTACCCCGAGGAGCGGCTGCGCTACACGACCGGCAACGCGGCCGTCTCCGTGGTCATCGGCGTGGGCGGCCGGTTCCCCGCCGTCGACGGCACCCGGGTGGTCGAGCCCGGCGAGCTGTTCGCGCTGGGGGAGGGTCGGGGCGCGGAGGCCGCCGAGCCCTCCGGCGACGCCTCGGCGACCGCCTACGTCATCTACACCTCCGGCTCCACCGGGCGGCCCAAGGGCGTGCCCGTGCCGCACCGCAACGTCGCCGCCCTGGTCGGTGCGACCGCCGGGAACCTCGGGCTGGGGCCCGAGGACGTGTGGACGCTGTTCCACTCCAGCGCCTTCGACTTCTCCGTCTGGGAGATCTGGGGCTGCCTGCTCACCGGCGGCCGCCTCGTGGTGGTGCCGTACTGGGTCACCCGGTCCGTGGACGAGTTCCACGAGCTGCTGGTCGAGCAGCAGGTCACCGTGCTCAACCAGACCCCGTCCGCGTTCGCGCAGCTCGTCGAGGCGGACCGGCAGCTGGGCGGGGACCTCGCGCTGCGCCTGGTCGTGTTCGGCGGGGAGGCGCTGGACGTGCGGATGCTGGCGAAGTGGTTCGCCCGGCACTCGCACACCCGCTGCCGCCTGGTCAACATGTTCGGCATCACCGAGACCACGGTGCACGTCACCGAGCGGACCGTGCTGCCCGCGGACGTCGTCGCCGGGTCGAGGTCGGTGGGCCGGGCGCTGCCCGGGTGGTCGCTGTCGATCCGTGACGAGCGCGGCCGGCTGCTGCCGCCGGGCGTCGCCGGGGAGATCCACGTCGGCGGCGCCGGGGTGGCCGAGGGCTACCTCGGGCTGCCCGAGCTCACCGCCGAGCGGTTCGTCACCGACCCGCTGACGGGCGAGCGGATCTACCGCAGCGGGGACCACGGCCGGATGCGGCCGGACGGCAGCCTGGACCACCTCGGGCGGCTGGACAGCCAGGTCAAGGTGCGCGGCCACCGCATCGAACTGGACGAGATCCGGTCGGTGCTGCTCGCCGACCCGGCCGTGACGGGCGCGGCCGTGGTGCTCAGCCACGACGTCCCCGGGGACGCCGCGACGGCCCGGATCGACGCCTACGCCGTGCTCCGCGACGGCGCCACGGCGCGGGACGTGCTCGCCCGCGCCCGGAGCGTCCTGCCCGGCTACATGATGCCGACCGCGGTCACCGAGGTCGCGTCGATCCCCCTGACCATCAACGGGAAGCTGGACGCCGCGAAGCTGCCGGCCCCCGCCCCGGCGGGACAGGCCGGCGCCCCGGCGCAGGCCCGGGCCCGGGAGGCGGTCGAGGAGGAGGCGTACGACCCGCTGGCCGAGGAGCTGCTGAAGCTGTGGAGCCACGTCCTGAACGTCGAGGTGGGCCCGCAGGACAACTTCTTCGAACTCGGCGGCAATTCCCTGCTCGTCATCCGGGTGCTCCGGGAGATGCGCTCGCGGGGCCTGCCGAAGGTCCAGGCCCAGGACTTCTACCGAAACTCGATTGCCAGTCAGTTCATCGCTCTGATGCGGGAGTTGAGCAGCTGAGCGGGGTCGGATGGTAGCCCTCCCGGCCGTACCGGACCCGCGCAGGCGCCACGGCGGAACCCCGCTCGTGGCGCCTGCGTGTTTCCGCTCCCGCGAAAGGTGACAGCTTGCTGCCCCGTTCCCGGGAAGCCGCCGCTTTCGTGGGGCCCGAATCGAACTCCACGGGCGGGGTGGCAAGTTACTGCAAACGAAGTTGTGGCTGGCTCGCGGCCACTGTTAGACATGCCGAAGCGGTGTCGCCTGTCGATCGCCCCGGACAGCGCCGTGTGAGTACGCACGGCGCCGGGTCGCATTCCGGGCTTCTCTCTCGCCTCCCATGGGCCGAAGCCCGGGTAATTGACTCTGATTGAGGGTGACTGGTTGTGTCCGAACGACGCGACAATGTGCTGCCATTGACTGTTGCCCAGTCCGGCGTCTGGTTCGCCCAGCGACTGAACCCGGGAAACACGATCTTCAATACCGGCGAGTTCCTCGAAATCGGCGGGCCGGTGGACCCGGACCTGTTCGAGGAGGCCCTTCGCCGGGTGGTCGGCGAGATGGAGACACTGCGCGTCGAGTTCCTGGAGACGGCCGACGGGCCGGCCCAGCGGGTGGTGCCCGCCGACGAACTCGACTGGTCGCTGCACCGGGTCGACGTCAGCGCCGAACCGGACCCGTGGGGCGCCGCCCGCGCCTGGATGGACGCGGACCTGGCCCGGCCGCTGGACCCGACGAGCGACCGGCTGTTCCTGTTCGCCCTCTTCCGGATCGACGCCGACCGCTACCTCTGGCTGCACCGCTACCACCACCTGCTCGTCGACGGCTTCACCGTGGCCGCGGTGGCCGGCCGGGCCGCCGAGGTGTACTCGGCGCTGGTCGCCGGCCGGGCCGCGACGGAGAACCCGTTCGGGCCGCTCACCGCGCTGCTGGCCGAGAAGGCGGACTACCGCGCCTCGGAGCGGTTCGCGTCCGACCGGGACTACTGGGTCGGCCACCTGGAAGGCTGCCCGAGCCCCGTCAGCCTCTCCGGTCGCCAGCCCGCGCTGGCGGCCGCGCTGGCCCGCAAGACCGTCCACCTGCCCCCGCAGGACACCGACCGGCTCCGCGACCTCGCCCGCGAGGTCGGCGTGACCTGGCCGGCCGCGCTCGTCTGCGCCGTCGCCGCCTACCTGCAGGCGCTGACCGAGGTGGACGAGGTGGTCCTGGGCCTGCCGGTGTCCACCCGGCTGAGCAGGACCGCCCGCAGCGTCCCCGGCATGGTGTCGAACGTGTTGCCGCTGCGGATCGCCGTCCACCCCGGCGCCACCGTCGCCGACCTGCTGCTCGGGACCGCCGCCGAGATGCGCGGGGCGATGCGCCACCAGCGCTACCAGTTCGAGGACCTGCGCCAGGACCTGCGGATGCTTGCCGAGGAGCGGCGCCTGGTCGGCCCGCACGTCAACATCATGACCTTCGACTACGGCCTGGAGTTCGGCGGCCACCACGCCCGGCCGCACAACCTGTCGATCGGCCCCGCCGACGACATCTCGTTCATCGTGTACGAGCGAGGCACCGGCGCCGGGCTGCAGATCGACTTCGACGCCAACCCGGAGCTCTACGACGACGACCAACTCGCCGCCTACCAGGAAGGGTTCGTCGACTTCCTGCACCAGCTCGCCGAATCGGCCCCCGGGCAGCCGCTCGCCGCGATCGAGGTGTCGGCGCGGGCCCGCCGGACCAGGGCGGACGCCGTGGCCCTGCTCGCCACCGAGGCCGCCGAGGACCGGACCGGGGACCACCGGGCGGAACACGGCGAGCGGATCGAGGCCGTCCTGGCCGGGCGGCCGGGCGTGGCCCGGGCGGCCGTCGCGCTGCGGGCGGACAAGTCCGGCAGGGAGCGTCTCGTCGGCTACCTGGTGCCCGCGCCGGGCACCGACCTGGACCTCATCGCCGTCCGCGCCGGCGCCGAGGCCGAGCTCCCCGACGGCCTGGTGCCCGAGCTGTTCGTGCGGCTCGCGGAGCTGCCCGAGGCCGCGGACGGCACCGTCGACCGGGCCGCGCTCCCGGAGCCCGAGGCGGCCCTGTCCTCCACCGGGCGCGGCCCGCGCACCGCGCAGGAGGAGCTGCTGTGCGGGCTGTTCGCCGACGTCCTCGGCGTCGACCGGGTCGGCGTGGACGACAACTTCTTCGTGCTGGGCGGGAACTCGCTGGCCGTCACCCGGCTCGTCGGCCGGCTCCGGCGGGTCGTCAAGGTCGAGGTGTCCCTGCGCTCGGTGTTCGAGGCCTCCACCGTCGCCGAGCTGGTCGACCGGCTGGGCATCGCGGACGGCGCGCGCCAGGCCCTCGGCGTCATGCCGCGCCCGGACGTCCTGCCGCTGTCGCCCGCGCAGAACCGGCTGTGGTTCCTCAACCAGATGGCCGCGGACGGCGCCACCTACAACGACGGCATGACCGTCCACCTCACCGGCCCGGTGCGGGAGGACGCCCTGCGCGCCGCCCTGGCCGACGTGATCGCCCGGCACGAGAGCCTGCGCACCGTCTTCCCCGACGTCGCGGGCGAGCCGCAGCAGCTCGTCCTGGCCGCCGACCCGGCGCAGGCCGACCTGCGGGTGCTGCCGACCACCCCGGACGCGCTCGACGCGGCCCTGGCGGAGGCCGGCCGCGAGGGCTTCGACCTGACGGTGCAGATCCCCGTCCGGGCCCGGCTCTTCCGCCTGGCCGAGGACGAGCACGTGCTGCTCCTCGTCGTGCACCACATCGCCGGTGACGGCTGGTCGGTGGCGCCGTTCACCCGGGACCTGTCGGCGGCGTACGCCGCCCGGTGCGCCGACGGTGCGCCGGCCTGGGAGCCGCTGCCGGTGCAGTACGCGGACTACACGCTGTGGCAGCGGGAGGTCCTCGGCGAGGAGGGCGACCCCCGCAGCATGCTGGCCCGGCAGGTGGACTACTGGCGCGGGGCGCTGGCCGGCCTGCCCGAGGAACTGGCGCTGCCGGTGGACCGGGCGCGCCCGCAGGTGGCCTCCTACCGCGGCGGGCGGGTGCCCTTCGAGCTGCCCGCCGCCGTCCACGACCGGGTGGTGACGCTGGCCCGGGAGAGCCGGGCGAGCGTGTTCATGGTGCTGCAGGCCGGCCTGGCCGCCCTGCTGGGCCGGCTCGCCGGGGAGACCGACGTGCCGATCGGCACGGTGATCGCCGGCCGGACCGACGAGGCGCTGGACGAGCTGGTCGGGTTCTTCGTGAACACGCTGGTGCTGCGCACCGACGTGTCGGGCGATCCGACGTTCCGTGAGCTGGTGGGCCGGGTGCGGGAGACGGACCTGGCGGCGTTCGCGCACCAGGACGTGCCGTTCGAGCGGCTGGTCGAGGTGCTGAACCCGGAGCGCTCGCTCGCGCGCCACCCGCTCTTCCAGGTGACGCTGGCCCTGCAGGACAACGCCGCCCCGGTCCTGGAGTTCCCGGGCCTGACGGCCCGCGCGCGGACCCTGGACACCAGCACCGCCAAGTTCGACCTCGCCTTCCAGCTGTGCGAGCAGTTCGCGCCGGACGGCTCCGCGGCCGGGATCGGCGGCCACGTCGAGTTCGCGACGGACCTGTTCGACGCGGCGACGGCGGAGCTCGTCGGCGTCCGGCTGGCGCGGCTGCTGGAGGCGGTGACGGCTGCCCCGGACGACGCGGTCCGGTCGGTGGACGTGCTGCTGCCGGCCGAGCGGCAGCGGGTGCTGGCCGACTGGAACGACACGGCGCGCGCGGTGCCGGCGGGGACGTTGGCGGGGTTGTTCGAGGCGCAGGTGGCGCGGACGCCGGACGCGGTGGCGGTGGTCTGCGGCGGAGTCTCGCTGAGTTATGGGGAGTTGAACGCGCGGGCGAACCGGTTGGCGCGGGTGCTGGTGGAGCGGGGTGCCGGGCCGGAGGCGCTGGTGGCGCTGGCGTTGGCGCGGTCGGTGGACCTGATGGTGGCGTTGCTGGCGGTGGTGAAGTCCGGTGCCGGGTATCTGCCGGTGGATCCGGGGTATCCGGCGGACCGGATCGCGTTCATGCTGGAGGACGCCCGCCCGGTGCTGGTGGTGACGTCCGGTGATGTTCAGGGTGTGCTGGGGGACGCGGTCGCGGCGGGCCGGGTGGTGCTGGACGATCCGGCGCTGGCCGCCGTGTTGGCCGGGTCTTCGGATGCGGACCTGCTGGTTGGCGAGCGTCGGGGTGAGCTGCTTCCGGGGAACCCCGCGTACGTGATCTACACGTCTGGTTCGACCGGGCGCCCGAAGGGCGTGGTGGTGTCGCAGCAGAGCGTGGTGGACTTCGCGGCCTGGGCCGGGCGGGAGTTCGGCCAGTCGGGTCTGTCGCGGGTGCTGGCGGCGACGTCGTTGAACTTCGATGTGTCGGTGTTCGAGATCTTCGGTCCGCTGTTGTGCGGTGGGTCGATCGAGCTGGTGCGGGATGTGCTGGCGCTGTTGGAGGTCCCTGGCGGGCGGTGGAGTGGGAGCCTGATCAGTGCGGTGCCGTCGGCGTTGTCGTCGGTGCTGGCGCAGGGTGGGGTGGAGCTTGCCGCGGGTTCGGTGGTGTTCGCGGGTGAGGGGTTGTCGGCGCATGCGGTGAACGCGGTGCGGGCGGCGGTGCCGGGTGCGCGGGTGGCGAACATCTACGGGCCGACCGAGGCGACGGTGTATGCGACGGCGTGGTTCACGGACGCGGATGTGGACGGGGTGCCGCCGATCGGGCGGCCGGTGGAGAACACGCGGGCGTTCGTGCTGGACGAGTGGCTGCGTCCGGTGGCGCCGGGTGTGGCGGGTGAGTTGTATCTGGCGGGCTCGGGCCTGGCCCGTGGCTATCTGAACCGGTCCGCGCTGACGGCTGAGCGGTTCGTGGCGAACCCGTTCGGTTCGGCGGAGCGGATGTATCGCACGGGTGATGTGGTGCGCTGGTCCGCCGCGGGCGAGCTGGAGTACCTGGGCCGGGCTGATGACCAGGTGAAGGTGCGTGGTTTCCGCATCGAACTGGGTGAGATCGAGGCGGTGTTGGCCCGCGAGGCCTCGGTGGGTCAGGTCGCGGTGGTGGTGCGTGAGGACCAGCCCGGTGACCAGCGGCTGGTGGCGTACGTGGTCGCGGCCGCGGGTGCGGAGGTGGACGCGGCGCGGTTGCGGGCGTCGGCGGGTGCGTCGCTGCCGGCGTACATGGTGCCGAACCTGGTGATGGTGCTGGACGCGCTGCCGCTGAACCCCAACGGCAAACTCGACCGCCGCGCCCTGCCCGCCCCCGAGTACGACGGCCCTGCCGGTGGGCGGACCCCGCGCACCGAGCGCGAGGCGCAGCTGTGCTCGCTCTTCGCCGAGGTGCTGGGCCTGGAGTCGGTCGGCATCGACGACAGCTTCTTCGCGCTCGGCGGCCACTCGCTGCTGGCGACCCGGCTCGCCAGCCGGGTGCGCAGTGTCCTCGGGGTGGAGCTGCCCGTCCGGCAGATGTTCGAGACGCCGACGGTGGCCCTGCTCGCCGAGCGGCTGGGCGAGGCGGGGGAGACCCGCCAGGCCCTGGCCGCGATGGAGCGTCCGGAGGAGATCCCGCTGTCCGCCGCCCAGCGGCGGCTGTGGTTCCTCAACCGCTTCGACGGCCCCAGCGGCACCTACAACATCGGCCAGTCCGCCCGTCTGACCGGCGAGTTGGACGTGGCGGCGCTGGAAGCGGCCCTGGGTGACGTGGTCGCCCGGCACGAGAGCCTGCGC
The DNA here is from genome assembly GCF_049543595.1 of Kitasatospora sp. NPDC094028. Lineage (NCBI taxonomy): Bacteria > Bacillati > Actinomycetota > Actinomycetes > Kitasatosporales > Streptomycetaceae > Kitasatospora > Kitasatospora sp. NPDC094028. The sequence continues at coordinate 137,028 of NZ_JBMVFA010000004.1, forward strand.
ACCGTCTTCCCCGACACGGACGGCCACCCCCGGCAGCTGGTCCTGGACGGCGCGGCGGGCATGCCGACCCTCCAGGTGATCCCCACCAGCCCCGACCTGCTGGCCGACGCGCTCGCGGCGTCGGCCGCCACCGGGTTCGACATCGTCGGTGAACTCCCGCTCCGGGCACAGCTCTTCGTGCTCGGCCCGACCGAGCACGTGCTCCTGCTGGTGATCCACCACATCGCCGGGGACGGTTGGTCCTTCGCGCCGCTGACCCGGGACCTGTCGGTGGCGTACGCGGCCCGGTGTGCCGGTGCGGCCCCTGGGTGGGAGCCGCTGCCGGTGCAGTACGCGGACTACACGCTGTGGCAGCGGCGGGTGCTGGGTGGCGAGGACGACGCGTCGAGCGAGCTGTCGCGTCAGATCGCCTACTGGCAGCGTGAGTTGGCGGATCTGCCGGCGGAGCTGGCGCTGCCGGCGGACCGGCAGCGTCCGGCGGAGCTGAGCTACCGCGGCGCTTCGGTGGACTTCGGGCTCTCGCCCGAGGCGCACCGGCGGGTGGTGGAGTTGGCCCGTGAGTGCGGGGCGAGCGTGTTCATGGTGGTGCAGGCCGGTCTGGCCGCGCTGCTGAACCGGCTGGGCTGCGGCACGGACATCCCGATCGGCTCGCCGATCGCCGGCCGCACCGACGAGGCGCTGGACGAACTGGTCGGCTTCTTCGTCAACACGCTGGTGCTGCGCACCGACGTCTCCGGCGACCCGACGTTCCGTGAACTGGTCGGCCGGGCGCGGGAGACCGACCTCGCGGCCTTCGCGCACCAGGACGTGCCCTTCGAGCGCCTGGTCGAGATCCTGAGCCCGGAGCGCTCGCTGGCCCGGCACCCGCTCTTCCAGGTGGTGCTGTCGTTCCAGAACAACGCCCGGGCCGTGCTGGACCTGCCGGGGATCCGGGCGGTCGAGCAGCCGGTGCGACTGGAGACCGCCAAGTTCGACCTGTCCTTCGTCCTCGCCGAGACCCACGAGGACGACGGGACGCCGGCCGGGATCCGCGGCACGGTCGAGTACGCGACGGACCTGTTTGACCGGGAGTCGGCGGAGCTGATCGCCGAGCGGCTGGCCCGGCTGCTGGAGACCGTCACCGCGGACCCGGCCCTGCCGGTCGGCGCCGTGGACGTCCTGTCGGCGGTGGAGCGCCACCGGCTGCTGGTGGAGTGGAACGACACCGCCGCGGAGCCCGTCCGGGCGACGCTGCCGGAGCTGTTCGAGGCCCAGGCGGCGCGGACGCCGGACCGGGTCGCGGTGGCCTACGAGGACGTCGCGCTGACCTACGCGGAACTCAACGAGCGGGCCAACCGCCTGGCCCGGGTCCTGGTCGGCCGCGGCGTCGGCGCGGAGAGCCTGGTCGCGGTGGCGATGGAGCGCTCGGCCGAGCTGGTCGTCGCGCTGCTCGCCGTGCTGAAGGCCGGCGCCGCGTACGTGCCGGTGGACCCGGACTACCCGGCCGACCGGATCGCCTTCATCCTGGAGGACGCCCGGCCGGTGTGCGTGCTCACGACCCGCGGCACGGAGTCCCGGATGGCCGGGACGGGTGTGCCGCTGCTCGTGCTCGACGCCCCGGAGACCGACCGGGACTGCCGCGAGGCCCCGGCCGCGAACCTGACCGACGCCGACCGCGGGCAGGCACTGCACCCGGCGCAGCCGGCGTACGTGATCTTCACCTCGGGCTCGACCGGCCGGCCCAAGGGCGTGGCGGTCCAGCACGCCAACGTGGTCCGCCTGTTCGGGCAGACACAGCACTGGTTCCACTTCGACGAGAACGACGTCTGGACGCTGTTCCACTCCTACGCCTTCGACTTCTCGGTCTGGGAGCTGTGGGGCCCGCTGCTGCACGGCGGCCGGCTGGTGGTCGTGCCGTTCGCGGTGTCCAGGTCGCCCAAGGAGTTCCTGGAGCTGCTGGTCCGGGAGCGGGTCACCGTGCTCAACCAGACGCCCTCGGCCTTCTACCAGCTGGTCCAGGCGGACGCCGAGAACCCCACCCAGGGCGGCGAACTCGCCCTGCGCTACGTGGTGTTCGGCGGCGAGGCGCTGGAGCTGGGGCGGCTGGAGCACTGGTACGCGCGGCACGGCGACACCGCGCCGGTGCTGGTCAACATGTACGGCATCACCGAGACGACCGTCCACGTCACCCACATCGCGCTCGACCGGGAGTCGGCGGCCGCGTCCGGCGGCAACAGCGTCATCGGGCGGGCCATCCCGGACCTCCGGCTCTACGTGCTGGACGAGGGCCTGAACCCGGTGCCGCCGGGTGTCGCCGGTGAGCTGTACGTCGCGGGTGCCGGTCTGGCGCGTGGCTACCTGAACCGTGCCGCGCTGAGCGCCGAGCGGTTCGTGGCGAACCCGTTCGGTGCGGACGGGTCCCGGATGTACCGCACGGGCGACGTGGTGCGGTGGCGCCGGGACGGTCAGTTGGAGTACGTCGGCCGCGCGGACGACCAGGTGAAGGTGCGCGGCTTCCGGATCGAACTGGGCGAGATCGAGGCGGCGTTGGCCCGCGAGGCCGCGGTGGGCCAGGTCGCGGTGATCGTGCGCGAGGACCAGCCCGGCGTGAAGCGGCTGGTGGCGTACGTGGTGCCGGCCGCGGGTGCGGAGCTGTCGCACGACGCGCTGCGGGCGCACGTCGCGGCCGCGCTGCCGGAGTACATGGTGCCCTCGGCGTTCGTGTCGCTGGAGGTGCTGCCGCTGACGGTGAACGGCAAGCTGGACCGCCGGGCGCTGCCCGCCCCCGAGTACACCTCGACCGGCCGTGCCGCGCGGAACGAGCGCGAGGAGACCCTGGCCGCGCTGTTCGCCGAGGTGCTGGGCCTGGAGTCGGTCGGCATCGACGACAGCTTCTTCGAGCTGGGCGGGGACAGCATCGTCTCGATCCAGCTGGTCAGCCGGGCCCGCAAGGCCGGGCTGGTGCTGACGCCGCGCGAGGTGTTCCAGTACAAGACGGTGGCGGAGCTCGCCGCGGTGGCCGCGGTGGCCGAACTCGCGGCGGTGGCGGACCCGGACGACGGTGTCGGCGAGGTGCCGCTCACCCCGATCGCGCACTGGCTGCGCGAGCTGGGCGGGACCGTCGACGGCTATCACCAGGCCGTCGTCACCCCGGTCCCGGCCGGTCTGGACCAGGATCGGCTGGTCCCGGTGGTGCAGGCGGTGCTCGACCACCACGACGCGCTGCGGCTGCGGCTGGACCGCGGCGAAGGCGACGCCTGGTCGATGCGTGTGCTGGCGCCGGGCTCGGTGCGGGCCGCCGACGTGGTGCACCGGGTGGACGCGGCCGGGCTCGCGGGCGAGGCGTGGCGCGCGGAGGTCGCGCGGCAGGCGCGCCACGCCCAGGCGCGGCTGGCGCCCGGTGAGGCCCGGATGGTGCAGGCGGTGTGGTTCGACGCCGGTGCGAACGGCGGCAGCCAACTGCTGCTGATGGTCCACCACTTGGTAGTGGACGGGGTCTCCTGGCGGATCCTGCTGCCGGACCTGCGGGCGGCCTTCGAGGCCGTCGCGGCGGGCCGCGAGCCGGTGCTGGAGCCGGTGGCGACCTCGCTGCGCGGCTGGGCCTCGGGCCTGGTCGAGGCGGCGCGGGACCCGCGGCGCGTCGCCGAACTCGGCCTGTGGCAGGAGGTGTTGGCCACCGCCGACCCGGTGCTGGGGGCACGGGCGCTGGACCCGGCCCGGGACCTGTCCGGGGCCTCCCGGACGCTGTCGCTGACCATGCCGACCGAGGTGACCGATCCGCTGCTCACCAGCGTCCCGACGCTGTTCAACGCGGGCGTCAACGACGTGCTGCTGACGGCCTTCGGCCTGGCGCTGGCCGGCTGGCGCGAGCGCCGCGGCCTCGGCGAGGGCTCCGGCGTGCTGGTGGACCTGGAGGGGCACGGCCGCGAGGAGTTGGTGCCGGGCGCGGACGTGTCCCGTACGGTCGGCTGGTTCACCAGCCTCTTCCCGGTCCGGCTGGACCCGGGGGTGGAACCGGGCGAGTGGGCCGAGGTGTGGGACGGCGGACCGGTCGTCGGCCGGGCGATCAAGGCCGTCAAGGAACAGCTGCAAGCACTGCCGGACAAGGGCGCCGGCTTCGGCCTGCTGCGCTACCTCAACCCGGAGACCGCGGCCGCCCTAGCCGGACTCCCCACCCCGCAGATCGCCTTCAACTACCTCGGCCGCACCAGGTCGACGGACGGGCCCGGCGAGGAGTGGTCGGTCCGCTCGGACGTGGACCTGGGCGACAGCCACGACCCGGGCATGCCGGCGGCGCACGCGCTGGTGATGAACGCGATCACCCAGGACCACCCGGACGGCCCGCGTCTGGTCGCCAACTGGAGCTGGGCGGGCGAGCTGTTCACCGAGGCCGAGATCGAGGACCTGGCACAGACCTGGTTCCGGGCCCTGCGTGCCGTCGTGGACCACGCGGAAGGTCCCCAGGCCGGCGGCTACACACCGTCCGACCTCCCCCTGGTGAGTCTGAACCAGGACCAAATCAATCTGCTGGAAGCCGAGTGGGGGATGTTTTAAGTGACGAAGCCGGGGTTCGAGGACGTTCTGCCGCTGTCCCCGCTGCAGCAGGGGCTGCTCTTCCACGCCGTCTACGACGAGCGGGAAGCCGATGCCTACACCGTCCAGTTCGTGTTCGAGCTGACGGGCGCGCTGGACGCGGAAGCGCTGCGGCTCGCCACCGCCGCACTCCTGCGGCGGCACGCCAACCTACGCGCCGGCTTCGTCTACGAGCGGCTGGACGACCCGGTCCAGGTGATCCCGCGCCAGGTCGCGCTGCCGTGGTCCGAACTGGACCTCGGCGGCCTGCCCGAGGCCGAGCGCGAGGCCGAGCTCGCCCGGGTGCTGGAGGAGGACCGCAACCGCCGCTTCGACCTGCGCCGCCCGCCGCTGCTGCGGCTGACGCTGATCAGGCTCGGCACCGACCGCCACCTGCTGGTCTTCACCAACCACCACATCCTGCTGGACGGTTGGTCGATGCCCGTGCTCGTCGGCGAGCTGTTCGAGCTGTACAAGCGGCGCGGCGACGACCTGGGGCTGCCCCGGGTCACCCCGTACCGCGAGTACCTGGTCTGGCTGGCCAAGCAGGACCGCGGCGCGGCCGTCGCCGCCTGGCGCGAGGTGCTCGCGGGCCTGGAGAGCCCGACCCTGGTCGCGGCCGCCGACTCCGCGGGAGAGCCGGGCACCCCGGACCGGATCGCCACCGAGCTCTCCGAGGACCTCACCCGTGACCTGACCGCCTACGCCCGCGGCGCCGGGGTCACCCTGAACACCGTCCTCCAGGCCGCCTGGGCGCTGGTGATCGGCCAGCTGACCGGGCAGGACGACGTGGTGTTCGGCGCGACCGTCTCCGGCCGCCCGCCGCAGATCCCCGGCGTCGAGACGATGGTCGGGCTGTTCATCAACACCCTGCCGGTCCGGGTCCGGCTGGACCCGGCCGAGACCCTGGGCGGCCTCCTCGCCCGCCTGCAGGCCCAGCAGGCCGACCTGATGGAGCACCAGCACCTCGGTCTCACCGAGATCAAGCAGATGACCGGCCTCGGGGACCTCTTCGACACCCTGACCGTCTTCGAGAACTACCCCCTCGACTCGACGATCCTCGACCTGCCCGGCACCGGCCTGAGCCTCAGCGGCGTCGACGCCGTCACCGCCACGCACTACCCGCTCCACCTGACCGGGATCCCGGGCCGGCAGCTGCAGGTCCGCCTGACCTTCCGCACCGACCTCTTCGACCGGGCGGCGGCCGAGGGCATCCTGGCCCGACTGCTGCGCCTCCTGGAGACCGTCGCCGAACAGCCCGGGCGCCGCGTCGGCCAGGTGGACCTGATGTCCGCAGGCGAGCGCGAGCGGATCCTGGAGGAGTGGAACGACACCGCGATGCCGGTGCCCGGCGCCACCCTCCCGGAGCTGTTCGAGGCACAGGCGTCCCGCACGCCGGACGCCGTCGCCGTGGTCGACGACGACACGGAACTGACCTACGCCGAGCTGAACGCCCGGGCGAACCGGCTGGCCCGGCACCTCGTCGGTCTCGGCGTCGGCCCGGAGCAGCTCGTCGCGCTCACCCTGCCGCGCACGGCGCAGGCCGTCGTGGCCCTGCTCGCCGTCCTCAAGACCGGCGCCGCCTACCTGCCGGTGGACCCGGACTACCCGGCCGAGCGCATCGCGTTCATGATCGAGGACGCCCGCCCGGCCTGCGCGGTCGTGCTGGCCGGGACGGCCGCCGCACTGCCCGGGGACGCGCCGGCGCGCGTGGTCCTGGACGACCCCGGGACGGTCCGGGCGCTGGCCGCCCACGCCGGAACCGACCTGTCGGACGCCGACCGGCACGCCCCGCTGAGCCCGCGCCACCCGGCCTACGTCATCTACACCTCCGGCTCGACCGGCCGCCCCAAAGGCGTCGTGGTCGAGCACCGCTCGGTGGCCGACTACCTCGCCTGGACCAGCCGCGAGTACCGCAGCGCGCAGGGCGTCGCCGTCCTCCACTCGCGGATCTCGTTCGACCTGACGGTGACCGCGCTCTACACGCCGCTGGTGGTCGGCGGCTGCGTCCACGTGACGGCCCTGGAGGACGGCGGCCCCGCCGCCGGGCGCCTGGCCGAGCGGCCGTGCACCTTCCTGAAGGCGACCCCCAGCCACCTGCCGCTGCTCGCCGCCCTGCCCGACGCGTTCTCGCCCGCCGGCGAACTGCTGCTCGGCGGCGAACCCCTGCTCGGCGAGATGCTCACCGAGTGGCGCGACCGGCACCCGCAGGTGACGGTGATCAACGTCTACGGCCCGACCGAGGCGACCGTCAACTGCGCCGAGTTCCGGATCGACCCCGGCACCGAGATCCGGCCCGGAGCCGTGCCGATCGGCAGGCCGCAGGGCAACGCCCGGCTGTACGTGCTGGACGCCGGCCTGCGCCCGGTGCCGCCCGGCGTGGCGGGCGAGCTGTACCTCGCGGGCGGAGGCCTCGCCCGGGGGTACCTGGGGCGGCCGGGCCTGACGGCGGAGCGGTTCGTCGCGGACCCGTTCGGTGCGCCCGGCGCCCGGATGTACCGGTCGGGCGACCTGGCCCGCTGGAACGCAGACGGCGACCTGCAGTTCCTCGGACGCGTCGACGACCAGGTGAAGGTCCGCGGCTTCCGGATCGAGCTGGGCGAGATCGAGTCCGTGGTGACCGGCTGCCCGGGCGTCGCCCAGGCGGCGGTCGTGGTGCGCGAGGACCGGCCCGGCGACAAGCGGATCGTCGCCTACGTGGTGCCGTCCGGCCCGGAGACGCCGGACGTCCGGGCCCTGCGGACCCGCGTCGCCGAGCAGCTGCCCGACTACATGGTCCCGGCCGCGTCGGTCGTCCTGCCGGCCCTGCCGCTGACGCCCAACGGCAAGCTGGACCGGCGGGCGCTGCCCGCACCCGAGCTGGACGCCGCCGCGGGCGGCCGTGCCCCGCGGACCCCGCAGGAGGAGATCCTCTGCGGCCTGTTCGCCGAGGTGCTCGGCCTGCACAAGGTCGGCATCGACGACAGCTTCTTCGACCTCGGCGGGCACTCCCTGCTGGCCACCCGGCTGACCAGCCGGGTCCGGTCCGCCTTCGGCGTGGAACTGGCCGTCCGGGCGGTCTTCGAGGCGCCCACCGTGGCGGGGCTCGCCGAGCAGCTGAACTCGGCGGACCGCGGCCGCGCGCCGCTGCGCGCGACGGAGCGGCCCGAGGACCTGCCGCTCTCCTTCGCACAGCGCCGGCTGTGGTTCCTCAACACCTTCGACGGCCCCAACGGCACCTACAACCTGCCGCTCGTCGCACCGCTCTCCGGCCGGCTGGACGTGGCGGCGCTGCGGGCCGCGCTGGGCGACGTCGTGGCCCGGCACGAGACCCTGCGCACGGTCTTCCCCGAGGTGGCCGGCGAGCCCCGGCAGGTCGTGCTGCCGGCGGCGCAGGCCCGCCCCGAGCTGCCGGTGGTCGAGACCACGGCCGACCGGCTGGACGCCGCGCTGGCCGCGGCGATCGGCACCGGCTTCGGCCTGGCCGTCGAGACGCCGGTCCGGGCGTGCCTGTTCCGGCTGGCCGAGGACGAGCACGTGCTGATGGTGCTCGTGCACCACATCGCCGGTGACGGCTGGTCGGTGGCCCCGTTCACCCGGGACCTGTCGGCGGCGTACACGGCCCGCTGCGCCGGTGCGGCGCCCGGATGGGACGCGCTGCCGGTGCAGTACGCGGACTACACGCTGTGGCAGCGGGAGGTCCTCGGCGAGGAGGGCGACCCGGAGAGCCTGCTGGCACGCCAGATCGACTACTGGCGCGAGACGCTGGCGCAGCTGCCGCAGGAGCTGGCGCTGCCGGTGGACCGGGCGCGGCCGCAGGTGGCGTCCTACCGCGGCGGGCGGGTGCCCTTCACGGTGCCCGCGGCGGTGCACGACCGGGTGGTGACGCTGGCCCGGGAGAGCCGGGCAAGCGTGTTCATGGTGGTGCAGGCGGCGCTGGCCACCCTGCTGTCGCGACTGGGCGGCGGCGCGGACATCCCGATCGGCACGGTGATCGCCGGCCGGACCGACGAGGCGCTCGACGAGCTGGTCGGGTTCTTCGTGAACACGCTGGTGCTGCGCACCGACGTGTCGGGCGATCCGACGTTCCGTGAGCTGGTCGGCCGGGTGCGGGAGACGGACCTGGCGGCGTTCGCGCACCAGGACGTGCCGTTCGAGCGGCTGGTCGAGGTGCTGAACCCGGAGCGCTCGCTCGCGCGCCACCCGCTCTTCCAGGTCATGCTGGCGTTCCAGAACAACGCCCGGGTCGGCTTCGACCTGCCGGACCTGGTGGTCGGCGAACAGCCGGTCGGCCTGGAGGCGGCCAAGTTCGACCTCCTGGTCTCCGTCCGGGAGGGCTTCGGCGAGGACGGCCGCCCGGTCGGCATGCACGGCGAGGTCGAGTTCGCGGCGGACCTGTTCGACGCGGCGACGGCGGAGCTCATCGGGGCCCGGCTGGTCCGCCTGCTGGAGGCGCTGGTCACCGATCCGACCGCCCGGCTGGGCACGGTCGACGTCCTGTCGGAGTCCGAGCGCACGCGCATGCTCGTGGAGTGGAACGACACGGCGTGTGCGGTGCCGGCGGGGACGTTGGCGGGGTTGTTCGAGGCGCAGGTGGCGCGGACGCCGGACGCGGTGGCGCTGGTCTGCGGCGGTGCGTCGCTGAGTTACGGGGAGTTGAACGCGCGGGCGAACCGGTTGGCGCGGGTGCTGGTGGAGCGGGGTGCCGGGCCGGAGGCGCTGGTGGCGCTGGCGTTGGCGCGGTCGGTGGACCTGATGGTGGCGTTGCTGGCGGTGGTGAAGTCCGGTGCCGGGTATCTGCCGGTGGATCCGGGGTACCCGGCGGACCGGATCGCCTTCATGCTGGAGGACGCGCGGCCGGTGCTGGTGGTGACGTCCGGTGATGTTCAGGGCGCGCTGGGGGACGCCGTCACGGCCGAGCGGGTGGTGCTGGACGACCCGGCGCTGGCCGACGTGCTGGCCGCGGCCTCGGACGCGGACCTGTCGGCCGGGGAGCGTCGGGGTGAGCTGCTCCCGGGGAACCCCGCGTACGTGATCTACACGTCTGGTTCGACCGGGCGCCCGAAGGGCGTGGTGGTGTCGCAGCAGAGCGTGGTGGACTTCGCGGCCTGGGCCGGGCGCGAGTACGGCGCCGAGGGCCTGTCGCGGGTGCTGGCGGCGACGTCGTTGAACTTCGATGTGTCGGTGTTCGAGATCTTCGGTCCGCTGTTGTGCGGTGGGTCGATCGAGCTGGTGCGGGATGTGCTGGCGCTGTTGGAGGTCCCTGGTGGGCGGTGGAGTGGGAGCCTGATCAGTGCGGTGCCGTCGGCGTTGTCGTCGGTGCTGGCGCAGGGTGGGGTGGAGCTTGCCGCGGGTTCGGTGGTGTTCGCGGGTGAGGGGTTGTCGGCGCATGCGGTGAACGCGGTGCGGGCGGCGGTGCCGGGTGCGCGGGTGGCGAACATCTACGGGCCGACCGAGGCGACGGTGTATGCGACGGCGTGGTTCACGGACACGGACGCGGATGGGGTGCCGCCGATCGGGCGGCCGGTGGAGAACACGCGGGCGTTCGTGCTGGACGAGTGGCTGCGGCCGGTGGCGCCGGGTGTGGCGGGTGAGTTGTATCTGGCGGGCTCGGGCCTGGCCCGTGGCTATCTGAACCGTGCGGGTCTGACGGCTGAGCGGTTCGTGGCGAACCCGTTCGGTTCGGCGGAGCGGATGTATCGCACGGGTGATGTGGTGCGCTGGTCCGCCGCGGGCGAGCTGGAGTACCTGGGCCGGGCTGATGACCAGGTGAAGGTGCGTGGTTTCCGCATCGAACTGGGTGAGATCGAGGCGGTGTTGGCGCGCGAGGTCTCGGTGGGTCAGGTCGCGGTGGTGGTGCGTGAGGACCAGCCCGGTGACCAGCGGCTGGTGGCGTACGTGGTCGCGGCCGCGGGTGCGGAGGTGGACGCGGCGCGGTTGCGGGCGTCGGCGGGTGCGTCGCTGCCGGCGTACATGGTGCCGAACCTGGTGATGGTGCTGGACGCGCTGCCGCTGAACCCCAACGGCAAACTCGACCGCCGCGCCCTGCCCGCACCGGAGTTGACGGCCTCGGCCGCGGGCCGAGCCGCGCGTGACCCCAGGGAGGAGCTGCTGTGCTCCCTGTTCGCCGAGGTGCTGGGCCTGGAGTCGGTCGGCATCGACGACCGCTTCTTCGACCTGGGCGGGCACTCCCTGCTGGCGACCCGGCTGGCCAGCCGGATCCGGTCCGAGCTCGGCGTCGAGCTGTCGGTCCGGGTCCTCTTCGAGGCGCCGACGGTGGCCCTGCTCGCCGAGCGGCTGGGCGAGGCGGGGGAGACCCGCCAGGCCCTGGCCGCGATGGAGCGTCCGGAGGAGATCCCGCTGTCCGCCGCCCAGCGGCGGCTGTGGTTCCTCAACCGCTTCGACAACCCGAACGGCGGCTACAACCTGCCGCTGGCCGCCCGGCTGTCCGGCCCGCTGGACGTGGCGGCGCTGGAAGCGGCCCTGGGGGACGTGGTCGCCCGGCACGAGAGCCTGCGCACCGTCTTCCCCGAACAGGACGGCCGCCCGCGCCAGTCGGTGCTCGGCACCGAGCAGGCGTCCATCGGGCTGCCGGTCGTCGAGGTCGCCGCGGACGGGCTCGAAGGCGCGCTGATGGCCGCCGCCCAGCGGGACTTCGAGCTGTCCACCGAGACGCCGGTCCGGGCCCACCTGTTCGCCCTGGGCGAGGAGGAGCACGTCCTGCTCCTGGTCGTCCACCACATCGCCTGCGACGGCTGGTCGCTGGCCCCCCTGGGCCGGGACCTGTCGGTGGCGTACGCGGCCCGGTGTGCCGGTGCGGCCCCTGGGTGGGAGCCGCTGCCGGTGCAGTACGCGGACTACACGCTGTGGCAGCAGCGGGTGCTGGGTGGCGAGGACGACGCGTCGAGCGAGCTGTCGCGTCAGATCGCATACTGGCAGCGCGAGTTGGCGGATCTGCCGGAGGAGCTGGCGCTGCCGGCGGACCGGCAGCGTCCGGCGGAGCTGAGCTACCGCGGTGCGTCGGTGGACTTCGGGCTCTCGCCCGAGGCGCACCGGCGGGTGGTGGAGCTGGCCCGTGAGTGCGGGGCGAGCGTGTTCATGGTGGTGCAGGCCGGTCTGGCCGCGCTGCTGAACCGGCTGGGCTGCGGCACGGACATCCCGATCGGCTCGCCGATCGCCGGCCGCACCGACGAGGCGCTGGACGAACTGGTCGGCTTCTTCGTCAACACGCTGGTGCTGCGCACCGACGTCTCCGGCGACCCGACGTTCCGTGAACTGGTCGGCCGGGCACGGGAGACCGACCTCGCGGCCTTCGCGCACCAGGACGTGCCGTTCGAGCGCCTGGTCGAGATCCTCAACCCGGAGCGCTCGCTGGCCCGGCACCCGCTCTTCCAGGTGATGCTGTCGTTCCAGAACAACGCCCGGGCCGTGCTGGACCTGCCGGGGATCCGGGCGGCCGCCGAGACGGTCAGCCTGGACGCGGCCAAGTTCGACCTGTCCTTCCAGCTGGAGGAGCGCTTCTCGGAGGGCGCCGACCCGGCCGGGATCGGGGGCCGTCTGGAGTACGCGACGGACCTCTTCGACCGGGAGACCGCCCAGGAGATCTCCGACCGTCTGGGCCGCCTGTTCGACGAGCTGACCGCCGCCCCGGACCGCCCGGTCGGCACGCTGGAGGTGCTGTCCGAGCAGGAGCGCCACCGCCTGCTGGTCGAGTGGAACGACACCGCGCACGACCTGCGGGCGACGACGCTGCCGGAGGCCTTCGAGGCGCAGGCCGCCCGGACGCCGTCCGCGCCCGCCGTGGTCCACGACGGCGTCTCGCTGACGTACGCCGAGGTGGACGAGCGGGCGGAGCGGCTGGCGCGGTACCTGACCGGCCTGGGTGCCGGCGCGGAGCGCCTGGTCGCCGTCGTGATGGAGCGTTCGGCGGACTTGGTGGTCGCCCTGCTCGGTGTGCTGAAGGCCGGCGCCGCGTACGTGCCGCTGGACCCGGACTACCCGGCGGAGCGGATCGCCACCGTGCTCCAGGAGGCCGAGCCGGTCTGCCTGGTGACGAGCGCGGGCGTCGCCGCGGGGCTGCCGGAGACGGCTGTCCCGCGGGTCGTGCTGGACGGTCCCGAGGTCCGGCGGGCGCTCGACGGGCTCGTGCTGTCGGACGGCGCCCGCACCGTGCGCCCGGGAGAGGTGAACGCGGCGTACGTCCTGTACACCTCGGGCTCCACCGGGCGTCCCAAGGGCGTGGCGATCGAGCACCGTTCGCTGATGAACTACCTGCGGTGGGCCTGCGCGGCGTACCCGGGGGTCGGCGGGACGGCGCTGCTGCACTCGTCGGTGGCGTTCGACCTGACGGTGACGACGCTGTTCGCGCCGCTGCTCGCCGGCGGTTGCGTCGAGATCGCGCCGCTGGAGGAGGGCGGCCTGCCGGAGGCGGGTGCCGACGCGGGCCGGATCACCTTCGTGAAGGCGACGCCGAGCCACCTGCCGCTGCTGACCGCGCTTCCGGGGGCCTACTCGCCCGCGGGGGAGCTGGTCGTGGGCGGCGAGCAGCTGCTCGTCGGGGTGATGGACGCCTGGCGCCGGGAGAACCCGGGCGCGACCGTGGTGAACGAGTACGGGCCCACGGAGACGACGGTCGGCTGCATGGAGTTCCGGGTCGGCCCGGGCGACGAGGCGGACGGCCACGCCGTCGCCATCGGCCGTCCGATCTGGAACACGCGGCTCTACGTGCTGGACGAGCGCCTGCGCCCGGTGGCGCCGGGTGTGATGGGCGAGTTGTACGTCGCGGGTGCCGGTCTGGCGCGTGGCTACCTGAACCGTGCCGCGCTGAGCGCCGAGCGGTTCGTGGCGAACCCGTTCGGTGCGGACGGGTCCCGGATGTACCGCACGGGCGACGTGGTGCGGTGGCGCCGGGACGGCCGGCTGGAGTACGTCGGCCGCGTCGACGAGCAGGTGAAGGTGCGCGGCTTCCGGATCGAACTCGGCGAGATCGAGGCGGTGTTGGCGCGGCGCGAGGACGTCGCTCAGGTCGCGGTGGTCGTGCGCGAGGACCAGCCGGACGTGAAGCGGCTGGTGGCGTACGTCGTCCCGGCCACGGGTGCCGAGACGGACGCGGCGGCCCTGCGGGCGCACGTCGCGGCCGCGCTGCCGGAGTACATGGTGCCCTCGGCGTTCGTGTCGCTGGAGGTGCTGCCGCTGACGGTGAACGGCAAGCTGGACCGCCGGGCGCTGCCCGCGCCCGAGTACACCTCGACCGGTCGTGCCGCGCGCGACGCGCGCGAGGAACTGATGTGCGCGCTGTTCGCCGAGGTGCTGGGCCTGGAGTCGGTCGGCATCGACGACAGCTTCTTCGAGCTGGGCGGGGACAGCATCGTCTCGATCCAGCTGGTCAGCCGGGCCCGCAAGGCCGGGCTGGTGCTGACGCCGCGCGAGGTGTTCCAGCACAAGACCGTGGCCGCACTCGCCGCCGTGGCGGCGGTGGCCGAGGCCGCGGCGGTGGCGGACGCGGACGACGGTGTCGGCGAGGTGCCGCTCACCCCGATCGCGCACTGGCTGCGCGAACTCGGCGGCCCCGTCGACGGGTTCAAGCAGTCGAGCCTGCTGCAGGTGCCGGCCGGCCTGGACGAGGACCGGCTGCTGCCGGTGGTGCAGGCGGTGCTCGACCACCACGACGCGCTGCGGCTGCGGCTGGACCGCGGCGAAGGCGACGCGTGGTCGCTGCGGGTGCTGGCGCCGGGCTCGGTGCGGGCCGCTGATGTGGTGCACCGGGTGGACGCCTCCGGGCTCGCGGGCGAGGCGTGGCACGAGGAGGTGTCGCGGCAGGCGCGCCACGCCCAGGCACGGCTGGCGCCCGCCGAAGGGCGGATGCTGCAGGTCGTCTGGTTCGACGCCGGCCGGAGTGCCGGTGGCCAACTGCTGCTGATGCTCCACCACTTGGTGGTGGACGGGGTCTCCTGGCGGATCCTGCTGCCGGACCTGCGGGCGGCCTTCGAGGCCGTCGCGGCGGGCCGGGCACCCGTACTGGAGCCGGTGGGCACCTCGCTGCGCGGCTGGGCCTCGGGCCTGGTCGAGGCGGCGCGGGACCCGCGACGCGTCGCCGAACTCGGCCTGTGGCAGGAGATCCTGGGCACCGCCGACCCGGTGCTGGGCGCGCGGGCGCTGGACCCGGCCCGGGACCTGTCCGGCGACTCCCGGGCGCTCTCCCTGACCCTCCCGACCGACCTCACCGGCCCGCTGCTGACCAGCGTCCCGGCGCTGTTCCACGCGGGCGTCAACGACGTGCTGCTGACGGCCTTCGGCCTGGCAGTGGCCGACTGGCGCGAGCGCCGCGGCCTGGGCGACGGGTCCGCGGTGCTGGTGGACCTGGAGGGCCACGGCCGCGAGGACCTGGTGCCGGGCGCGGACGTGTCCCGCACCGTCGGCTGGTTCACCAGCCTCTTCCCGGTCCGCCTGGACCCGGGCGTGGAGCCCGGTGAGTGGGCCGAGGTATGGGACGGCGGACCGGCGGTCGGCCGGGCGATCAAGGCCGTCAAGGAGCAGCTGCGCGCGCTGCCGGACAAGGGCGCCGGCTTCGGCCTGCTGCGCTACCTCAACCCGGAAACCGCCGCCGCCCTCGCCGAACTCCCCACCCCGCAGGTCCTGTTCAACTACCTCGGCCGGGGCCGGAGCGCCGACCACGGCGCCGAGGCCGCGGACTGGGCCACGCACACCGGCGTGGACCTCGGCGACAGCCACGACCCGGGCATGCCGGCGGCGCACGCGCTGGAGATGAACGCGATCACCCAGGACCACGCGGACGGCCCGCGCCTGGTCGCCAACTGGAGCTGGGCGGGCGAGCTGTTCACCGAGGCCGAGATCGAGGACCTGGCGCAGACCTGGTTCCGGGCGCTGCGCGCCGTCGTGGCGCACGCCGAGGGCCCGGGGGCCGGCGGCCGCACGCCGTCCGACCTCCCGCTGGTCGGCCTGACCCAGGGCGAGATCGAGGCCCTGGAGGCCGGGGAACCCCGGCTGGCGGACGTCCTGCCGCTGTCGCCGCTGCAGCACGGTCTGCTGTTCCACGCCATCTACGACGAGGAGGCCGTCGACGTCTACGCCGTCCAGCAGGCCTTCGACATCGAGGGCGCGCTGGACACCGAGGCCCTGAAGCTGGCCACGGCCACGCTGCTGCGCCGGCACGCCAACCTGCGGGCGGGCTTCCGGTACGAGCGGCAGCAGACCCCGGTCCAGGTCGTCCTGCGCGAGGTCGAGCTGCCCTGGTCCGAGATCGACCTGCGCGCGCTCGGCGAGGCCGAGCGCGAGGCCGAGCTGGCCCGGATCCTGGAGGAGGACCGGACCCGCCGCTTCGACCTGCGCCGGCCGCCGCTGCTGCGGCTGACGCTGGTCAGGCTCGGTGACGACCGCCACCTGCTGGTCTTCACCAACCACCACATCGTGCTGGACGGCTGGTCCACGCCGATCCTGCTCGGCGAGCTCTTCGAGCTGTACAAGCAGCGCGGCGACGACGCCACGCTGCCGCGGGTGACCCCGTACCGCGACTACCTGGGCTGGCTCGCCGCGCAGGACCGGGAGGCGGCCGAGGCCGCCTGGCGCCAGGCGCTCGACGGCCTGGAGGAGCCGACCTTCCTGGCCCCGGTCGACCCGACCCGCCGGGCGGCGCTGCCGCGGTACGACGTCCACGAGCTGCCGGACTCCCTGGTGGCCGCGCTGACGGCCGGTGCCCGGCGCCACGGCGTCACGCTGAACACCGTCTTCCAGGCGGCCTGGGCGGTGGCCCTGGGGCAGCTGACCGGGCGGCAGGACGTGGTGTTCGGTGCCATGGCCTCCGGCCGGCCCGCGGAGATCCCCGGCGTCGAGTCGATGATCGGGCTGTTCATCAACACCCTGCCGGTCCGGGTCCGGCTGGACCCGGCCGAGAGCCTGGGCGGGCTGCTGTCCCGGATCCAGGACCAGCAGGCCGCGCTGATGACCCACCAGTACCTGGGGCTGGCCGACGTCCAGCGGCTCGCCGGGCTCGGCGAACTCTTCGACACGATGGTCGTGTTCGAGAACTACCCGGTGGACGTCGAAGGCCTGCGGAGGACGGCCGACGACCTCGGCATCAGCAAGCGCAGCGGCGCGGACGCGGCGCACTACCCGTTCGGCATCGCCGTCCTGCCGATGGACGGCCGGCTCGTCCTGCGGGCCGACTACCGGACCGACGTATTCGACCGGGAGGCGGCCGGGCGACTGGTCGGCCGTCTGGTCCGGGTCCTGGAGGCCATCGACGCCGAGCTGGGCGCGCCGGTCGCCGCCGTGGACGTGCTGTCCGCCGGCGAGCGGGAGCAGGTGCTGACGGAGTGGAACGACAGCCGGCTCGACGTCCCCGCGGGCACCTTCACCGAGCTGTTCGAGGCGCAGGTCGCCCGCACGCCGGGCGCCGAGGCGCTGGTCTCCGGGGGCGCCTCGCTCAGCTATGCGGAGCTCGACGCCCGGGCCAACGGCCTGGCACACCACCTGATCGGGCTGGGGGTGGGGCCGGAGCAGGTCGTGGCCCTGGCCCTGCCGCGCTCGGTGGAGCTGGTCGTCGCCCAGCTCGCCGTGGGCAAGGCGGGCGCGGCGTTCCTGCCGGTCGACCCGAAGTACCCGGCCGAGCGGCTCGACTACCTGCTGACGGACTCGAAGCCGTCGCTGGTGGTGACCACGTCGGCGCGGGCGGCGGTCCTGCCGGCGGGCCCGGTCGCCCGGCTGGTGCTGGACGCGCGGGAGACCGTCGCGGCACTCGCGGCGGCCCCGGCCACCCGCCCCGGCCCGGCCGACCGCCGCGCGCCGCTGCTGCCCGGCTCGCCCGCGTACGTGATCTACACCTCGGGCTCCACCGGGCAGCCGAAGGGCGTGGTGGTCCCGCAGCGCGGCCTGGTCAACATGGCCTTCGCGCACATCGCGGCCCTGGAGCTCGACGGCGACAGCCGGGTCCTCCAGGCGGTGGCGACGACCTTCGACCCCTCGGTCGCGGACCTCGCGATGAGCCTGCTGGCCGGCGCGGCGCTGGTGCTGCCGGCCGCGGACAGCCGGCTCGTGGGCGAGGAGCTGGCCGGGATCCTGGCGGACAGCCGGGCCAGCCACGTGATGCTGCCCGCCCAGATGCTCGCGACGCTGCCGGAGACGGCGCTGCCGGACCTGCGCTGCCTGGTCACCGGTGGTGAGGCGTGCTCGGCCGAGCTGGTGGCCCGCTGGGCGCCGGGGCGGCGGATGATCAACGCCTACGGTCCGACCGAGGCGACGGTGGCCGCCACCGCGAGCGGGCCGTTGGTGCCCGAGGACGGCGCGCCGGCGATCGGCCGGCCGCTGGGCAACACCCGGGTGTACGTGCTCGACGCGGCGCTGCGGCCGACCCTGCCGGGGGTCGCCGGGGAGCTGTACCTGGCCGGTGCGCAGCTGGCCCGCGGCTACCTGCACCGGTCCGCGCTGACGGCCGAGCGGTTCGTCGCCGACCCCTTCGGGGCGGGTGGCGAGCGGATGTACCGCACCGGTGACCTGGTGCGCTGGAACGCGGCCGGCGAGCTGGAGTACCTGGGCCGGGCCGACGACCAGGTGAAGGTGCGCGGCTTCCGGATCGAGCTCGGCGAGATCGAGTCCGTGCTGGCCGCCCACCCGGCGCTGGCCCGGGTCGCCGTCGTGGTCCGCGAGGACCGGCCCGGTGACCGGCGGCTGGTCGGCTACGCGGTGCCGGAGCCCGGCGCCGAGCCCGACCCGGCCGAGCTGCGCGCCCACGTCGGTGCGGTCCTGCCGGAGTACATGGTGCCGTCCGCGGTCGTGCTGCTGGCGGAGCTGCCGCTGACCTCGAACGGCAAGGTGGACCGCCGGGCGCTGCCCGCCCCGGTGTACGCCTCGGCCGGCCGGGCCGCGCGCACCGAGCGCGAGGAAGTGCTGTGCGGGCTGTTCGCGGACGTGCTGGGCGTGGAGAAGGTCGGCATCGACGACAGCTTCTTCGAGCTCGGCGGCGACAGCATCGTGGCCATCCAGCTGGTCGGGCGCGCCCGGCAGGCCGGACTGGTGCTCAGCCCCCGCGAGGTGTTCGAGCACCGCACGGTGGAGTCGCTCGCGGCGATCACGGGCAGCGCCGGCGGGGTCGTGGCGGAGGAGGCCGGGGCCGGCACGGGCGAGCTCCCGCCGACGCCGATCATGCACTGGCTGCGTGAACTGGGCGGCCCGATCGGCGGGTTCAACCAGTCCATGCTGGTCCTGTCGCCCGCGGACCTGGACCTCGACCGGCTGACCGCGACCGTGCAGGCCCTGCTGGACCACCACGACGCGCTGCGGCTGCGGCTGGACCGTACCGGGGACGACTGGTCGTTCGAGGTGCGGCCGGCCGGCGCCGTCCCGGCCGCGGAGCTGGTCCACCGGGTGGACACCGCCGGGGTCGCCGACGACGCGGCGCTGCGCACGGTCATGGGCGAGCACGCCCGGGCCGCGCAGGCCCGGCTCGCGCCGGAGGACGGCCGGATGGTCCAGGCGGTCTGGTTCGACGCCGGGCCGGGCGTCACCGGCCGGCTGCTGCTGATCGTGCACCACCTGGCGGTCGACGGGGTGTCCTGGCGCATCCTGCTGCCCGACCTGGCCGCCGCCCACGCGGCGGTCGCGGCCGGCCGCCGGCCCGAACCGGCGCCGGTGGGAACCTCGTTCCGCCGCTGGTCGCAGCTGCTCACCGAGCAGGCGCGGGCCGCGGACCGGGTGGCCGAACTCCCGCTGTGGTCGGGGCTGCTCGGCACCCCCGACCCGGTGCTCGGCGCCCGGGCGCTCGACCCGCGGCGCGACACCGCCGCGGGCCTGCACCAGCTCTCGGTGACGCTGCCCCCGGAGACGACGGAGCCGCTGCTCACCAGCGTCCCGGCGCTGTTCCACGCGGGCGTCAACGACGTGCTGCTGACGGCCTTCGGGCTCGCGGTGACGGACTGGCGCCGGCGGCGCGGCCTCGGCGACGGGTCCGCGGTGCTGGTGGACCTGGAGAGCCACGGCCGGGAGGAGGTGGCGGGCGCCGACCTCTCCCGGACGGTGGGCTGGTTCACCAGCCAGTACCCGGTCCGGGTGGACCCGGGCGTGGCCGAGGACGAGTGGGACGAGGCCTGGGCCGGCGGCGAGGTGATCGGCCGCGCGCTGAAGGCCGTCAAGGAACAGCTGCGCGCGGTGCCCGACAACGGGCTGGGCTACGGGCTGCTGCGCCACCTGAACCCGCGGACGGCCGAGGAGCTGGGAGCGTTCCCGGCCCCGCAGATCGGGTTCAACTACCTCGGCCGGTTCGCCGCCGGCGGGGAGCCGGCCGCGGCGTCCACCGACTGGGCCGCCGCCCCCGAGGCGCCGGGCCTGGGCGGCGGCAGCGACCCCGCGATGCCCGCCCCGCACGCCCTCGCGGTCAACGCCGCCACGCAGGACCGCGCGGACGGACCGCACCTGACCGTGGGGTGGTCGTGGCCGCGGGAGCTGTTCTCCGAGGCCGAGGTGCGTGACCTGGCGGAGACCTGGTTCCGGGCGCTGCGCGCCGTGGTGGCCCACGCCCAGGCGCCGACGGCCGGCGGCTTCACACCGTCCGACTTCAGCCTGGCCGGCCTGACGCAGGACGACATCGACGATTTCGAAGACGAACTCGGATTCTGAAAGGACCATCGAAAGTGAAGAAGTCCGGGATCGAAGACATCCTTCCCCTGTCTCCGTTGCAGCAGGGTTTCCTGTTCCACGCGATGTACGACGACTCGACGTCGGATGTCTACACCGTGCAGTTCGTGTTCGAGATCGAGGGCGACCTCGACGCGCGCACGCTCCAGGCCGCCGCCGCCGGTGTGCTGAAGCGGCACGCCAACCTGCGGGCCGGCTTCCGGGCGCGCAAGAACGGCGAGACCGTCCAGGTGATCCAGCGCCAGGTCGAGTTGCCGTGGACCGAGGTCGACCTCAGCGCGCTGGCCGGGGACGAGCAGGGCGCGGAGCTGCGCCGGGTGCTGGACCGGGAACGGACCGAGCCGTTCGACCTGGAGAAGCCGCCGCTGCTGCGGTTCACCCTGATCAGGCTCGCGGCGGACCGGTACCGCTTCGTCTTCACCAGCTACCACATCCTGCTGGACGGCTGGTCGGGCGCGGTGCTGCTGGGCGAGCTGTTCGAGCTGTACGGGCGGGGTGGCGACGACTCGGCGCTGCCGCGGGTGACCCCGTACCGCGAGTACCTGGCCTGGCTGGCCAAGCAGGACCGGGGCGCGGCCGAGGCCGCCTGGCGGCAGGCGCTCGACGGCCTGGAGGCCCCGACCCTGCTGGCGGCGCCCGATCCCGACCGGACCGCGATGACGCCGGAACGCCTCAAGGCGGTGCTCTCCGAGGAGCTGACCGCCGGGCTGACCCGCTGGGCCCGGAGCCAGGGCCTGACCGTGAACACCGTGGTCCAGGCCGTCTGGGCGGTCCTGGTCGGCTCGCTGACCGGGCAGGACGACGTGGTGTTCGGCACCACGGTCTCGGGGCGCTCGCCGGAGGTCCCCGGGATCGAGTCGATGGTGGGGCTGTTCATCAACACCCTGCCGGTCCGGGTGCGCCTGGACCCGGCCGAGACGATCGGCCGGCTGCTGAACCGCGTCCAGGCGGAGCAGACCCTCCTGATGGAGCACCAGCACCTGGGCCTCGCGGACATCCAGCGACTGGCCGGGACCGGGGGCGAGCTGTTCGACACGCTGCTGCTCTTCGAGAACTACCCGATCGACGCGGAGAGCCTGGAGAAGTCCGCCGGCACCCTCGGCATCGTCGGCATGGAGAACCGCGAGGGCACCCACTACCCGCTCAGCCTGACGGCCCACCTGGGCCACACGCTGAGGCTGGAGGTCGGCTACCGCCCCGACATCCTCGACCACGACGCGGCGCAGAACCTGGTCGGGCGCCTGCTGCGCCTGCTGGAGGACCTGATCGGCGCCGACGCCCTGCCGCTGGGCTCGGTCGACGTGCTGCTGCCGGCCGAGCGGCAGCGGGTGCTGGCCGACTGGAACGACACGGCGCGCGCGGTGCCGGCGGGGACGCTGGCGGGGCTGTTCGAGGCGCAGGTGGCGCGGACCCCGGACGCGGTGGCGCTGGTCTGCGGCGGTGCGTCGCTGACGTACGCGGAGCTGAACGCGCGGGCGAACCGGTTGGCGCGGGTGCTGGTGGAGCGGGGTGCCGGGCCGGAGGCGCTGGTGGCGCTGGCGCTGGCGCGGTCGGTGGACCTGATGGTCGCGCTGCTGGCGGTGGTGAAGTCCGGTGCCGGGTATCTGCCGGTGGATCCGGGGTACCCGGCGGACCGGATCGCCTTCATGCTGGAGGACGCGCGGCCGGTGCTGGTCGTGACCTCCGGTGATGTTCAGGGCGCGCTGGGGGACGCCGTCACGGCCGAGCGGGTGGTGCTGGACGACCCGGCGCTGGCCGACGTGCTGGCCGCGGCCTCGGACGCGGACCTGTCGGCCGGGGAGCGCCGGGGCGAACTGCTCCCGGGGAACCCCGCGTACGTGATCTACACCTCTGGTTCGACGGGCCGGCCCAAGGGCGTGGTGGTGTCGCAGCAGAGCGTGGTGGACTTCGCGGCCTGGGCCGCGCGCGAGTACGGCGCCGAGGGCCTGTCGCGGGTGCTCGCCACCACCTCGTTGAACTTCGACGTGTCGGTGTTCGAGATCTTCGGTCCGCTGCTCTGCGGCGGGTCGATCGAGCTGATGCGCGACGTGCTGGCGCTCCTGGAGGTCCCGGAAGGGCGGTGGAGCGGAAGCCTGATCAGCGCGGTGCCCTCGGCGCTGTCGTCGGTGCTGGCGCAGGGCGGAGTCGAGCTGTCCGCGGACTCGGTGGTGTTCTGCGGTGAGGCGCTGTCGGCGCAGACGGTGAACGCGACCCGGGCCGCGGTGCCGGGCGCCCGGGTGGCGAACATCTACGGGCCGACCGAGGCGACGGTCTACGCGACGACCTGGTTCACGGACGCGGACGCGGACGGGGTGCCGCCGATCGGGCGGCCGATGGAGAACACCCGGGCGTTCGTGCTGGACGAGTGGCTGCGTCCGGTGGCGCCGGGTGTCGCCGGTGAGCTGTACCTCGCGGGCTCGGGCCTGGCCCGGGGCTACCTCAACCGGTCCGCGCTGACCGCCGAGCGGTTCGTGGCGAACCCGTTCGGCGAGGCCGAGCGGATGTACCGCACGGGCGACGTCGTGCGCTGGTCCGCCGCGGGCGAGCTGGAGTACCTCGGCCGGGCCGACGACCAGGTCAAGGTGCGCGGCTTCCGCATCGAACTGGGCGAGATCGAGGCCGTGTTGGCGCGGCACCCCGCCGTCGACCAGGTCGCCGTGGTGGCCCGCGAGGACCGCCCGGGCGTCAAGCAGCTGGTCGGCTACGTCACCCCGGCCGGCCGCGCCGAGGACGTCGACGCCGACGAGCTGCGGGCCCACCTGGGCACCGCGCTGCCCGAGTACATGATCCCCACCGCGATCGTCACCCTGGAGGCCCTGCCCCTCACCTCCAACGGCAAGCTGCACCGCGCCGCCCTCCCCGCCCCCGAGTTCGCGTCCGCCGCCGGCGGTCGCACGCCGCGGACGGCCGTCGAGGAGACCCTGGCCGCGCTGTTCGCCGAGGTGCTGGGCCTGGAGTCGGTCGGCATCGACGACAGCTTCTTCGCGCTCGGCGGGGACAGCATCGTCTCGATCCAGCTGGTCAGCCGGGCCCGCAAGGCCGGGCTGGTGGTGACGCCCCGCCAGATCTTCCAGCACAAGACCGTCGCGGCACTCGCGGCCCTGCTGGAGGACGCGGCGCCGGCGAGCGCCGAGAGCCACGGCGACGACGACGCGGTCGGGGACCTGCCGCTGACGCCGATCATGCACTGGCTGCGCGAGCAGGGCGGGTCCATCGACTCCTTCAACCAGGCGATGATGTCGCCGGTGCCGGCCGGCCTGGACGAGGACCGGCTGCTGTCGGTGGTGCAGGCGGTGCTCGACCACCACGACGCGCTGCGGCTGCGGCTGGACCGCGGCGAAGGCGACGCCTGGTCGCTGCGCGTGCTGGCGCCGGGTGCCGTGCGCGCGGCCGACGTGGTGCGCCGGGTGGACGCGGCCGGGCTGTCCGGCGAGGCGTGGCGCGCGGAGATGGCTTCGCAGGCCCGGTCGGCGCAGGAGCGGCTGGCGCCCGGTGAGGCCCGGATGGTGCAGGTGGTCTGGTTCGACGCCGGCGCCCAGGGGGCGAGCCAACTCCTGGTCATGGTGCACCACCTGGTGGTGGACGGCGTGTCGTGGCGGATCCTGGTGCCGGACCTGATGGCGGCCTTCGAGGCGGTGGTGGCCGGTCGGGTGCCGGCGCTGGAGCCGGTGGGCACCTCGCTGCGCAGCTGGGCCTCGGGCCTGGTGGAATCGGCGCGGGACCCGCAGCGCGTCGCCGAGTTGGGCCTGTGGCAGGAGATCCTGGGCACCGCCGACCCGCTGCTGGGCGCGCGGGCGCTGGACCCGGCCCGGGACCTGTCCGGGGCCTCACGGGCGCTGTCGCTGACCCTGCCGACCGAGGTGGCCGGCCCGCTGCTGAGCCGGGTGCCGGCGGCCTTCCATGCGGGCGTCAACGACGTGCTGCTGACGGCCTTCGGCCTGGCGCTGGCCAACTGGCGCGAGCGCCGCGGCCTGGGCGACGGGTCCGCGGTGCTGGTGGACCTGGAGGGCCACGGCCGCGAGGACCTGGTGCCGGGCGCGGACGTGTCCCGCACCGTCGGCTGGTTCACCAGCCTCTTCCCGGTCCGCCTGGACCCGGGCGTGGAGCCCGGTGAGTGGGCCGAGGTGTGGGACGGCGGACCGGCGGTCGGCCGGGCGATCAAGGCCGTCAAGGAACAGCTGCGCGCGCTGCCGGACAAGGGCGCCGGCTTCGGCCTGCTGCGCTACCTCAACCCGGAGACCGCCGCCGCCCTCGCCGAACTCCCCACCCCGCAGGTCCTGTTCAACTACCTCGGCCGGATGGGCACGGGCTCGGGGCAGTCCTCCGACGGCGAGGCCCTGACCTCGGACACCCTGGACGGCGGCGTCGATCCGGCGCAGCCGATGGAACACGCGCTGTCCATGAACGCGGTGACCCAGGACCACGGCGACGGGCCGCGGCTGGTGGCCAACTGGGCGTGGGCGGGCGAGCTGTTCACCGAGGCCGAGATCGAGGACCTGGCGCAGACCTGGTTCCGGGCGCTGCGCGCCGTCGTGGCGCACGCGGAAGGTCCCCGGGCCGGCGGCTACACGCCGTCCGACCTCCCGTTGGTCGACCTGTCCCAGCGCGACATCGAGGCCCTGGAGGCCGGACAGCCCCAGCTGGCGGACGTCCTCCCGCTGGCACCGCTGCAGCAGGGGCTCCTGTTCCACGCGATGTTCGACAGCACGGCGTCGGACGTCTACACCGTGCAGAACGTCTTCGACATCGAGGGTGCCCTGGACACCGGGGCCCTGAAGCTGGCCGTGGCCGCCCTGCTGCGCCGGCACGCCAACCTGCGCTCGGCCTTCCGCCACCAGGGCTCCGGGGACGCCGTCCAGGTCGTCCCGCGGGAGATCGAACTGCCCTGGTACGAGGCCGACCTGAGCGGTCTCGGTGAGGCCGAGCGGGACACCGAGCTCAGCCGCTGGATGTACGAGGACCGCGCCCGCCGCTTCGACGTCGGCCGTCCGCCGCTGGTGCGGTTCGCGCTGATGACGCTCGGGCCGGACCGCTACCGCTTCGTGATGACCAACCACCACATCCTGCTGGACGGCTGGTCCCTGCCGGTGCTCGTCGGCGAGCTGTTCGAGCTCTACAAGAAGCGCGGCGACGACTCGGCACTGCCGCGGGTGGCCCCGTACCGCGACTACCTGGCCTGGCTGGCCAAGCAGGACCGCGGCGCGGCCGAGGCCGCCTGGCGGAAGGCGCTCGACGGCCTGGACGAGCCGACCCTGCTCGCCCCGGCCGACCCGGCCCGGCCGTCGGTGCTGCCCCAGCAGATCGTGCGGGAGCTGCCGCAGACCCTCGCCGAGGCCCTGCACGCGGGTGCGCGCCGGCACGGCGTGACCCTCAACACCCTGTTCCAGGCGGCCTGGGCGGTGGCCCTGGGCCAGCTGACCGGCCGGGACGACGTGGTGTTCGGCGCCACGGTGTCGGGGCGGCCGGCGGAGGTCGCGGGGATCGAGTCGATGGTGGGGCTGTTCATCAACACCCTGCCGGTCCGGGTCCGGCTGGACCCGGCCGAGCCCCTCGGGCACCTGCTGAGCCGGCTGCAGGACCAGCAGTCCGAGCTGATGGAGCACCAGTACCTCGGGCTGACCGACGTCGCGCAGCTGGCCGGGGTCGCGGGCGAACTCTTCGACACGCTCGTGGTGTTCGAGAACTACCCGATCGACCTGGAAGCGCTGGAGCGGTCGGTCGGCGACCTGGGCCTCACCCGCGGCGAGGGCGGTGGCGACGGTGCGCACTACCCGCTCACGCTGGCCGTGGCCTCGGTCGGCACCGCCACGAAGCTGCGCGCCGACTTCCGCCCCGACCTGTTCGACCGTGAGTGGGTGGACCGGACGGTCGCCCGCCTGGTGCGGCTGCTGGAGGCGTTCGCGGCCGACCCGCAGCTCCCGGTGGGCCGCCTCGACCTCCTCTCCGAGGACGAGCGCGGGCGCGTGCTGGTGGAGTGGAACGACACGGCGGTGACCGGGCCGGCCGGCTCGGTGGTGGAGCGGTTCGAGGCCCGGGTCGACCGGACGCCGGACGCGGTCGCCCTGATCTCGGGCGACGTCGCGCTCACGTACCGGGAGCTGGACGCGCGGGCGAACCGGCTGGCCGGCCTGCTGGCCGAGCACGGAGTGACGGCCGAGGCCCGGGTCGGGCTGCTGCTGGAGCGCTCGGCCGAGCTGGTGGTCGCGACCCTCGCGGTGCTGAAGGCCGGCGGCGTCTACGTGCCGCTGGACAGCCGGGCGCCCGCGTCGCGGCTGGAGCTGGTGATGCGCGAGACCGGGGCGGCGCTCCTGCTGACCGACCGGGCGTCGTCGGGCACGGCGTTCGAGCACGGCGCACGGGTCGTCGTGGTGGACGACGAGCCGCGGCTCGCCGATCTGCCGGACGGTCGCCCGGGGGTGCCCGTCGCGCCGGAGCAGCTGGCGTACGTGATGTTCACGTCCGGATCGACGGGCCTGCCCAAGGGCGTGGGCGTGGCACACCGGGAGGTGGTCGCGCTCGCCGGGGACCGCGCGTTCGCCGGCGGGGCGCACGAGCGGGTGCTGCTGCACTCGCCGCAGGCCTTCGACGCGTCCACCTACGAGCTGTGGGTGCCGCTGCTGTCGGGCGGCGCCGTGGTGGTGGCGCCGGCCAGGGACGTGGACCCGGCGGTGCTGGAGCGCGTCGTCTCCGAGCACGCGGTGACCGGCCTCTGGCTGACGGCCGGGCTGTTCCGCCTGGTGGCGGAGGAGGCGCCGGCCGCACTGCGGGGAGTGCGCGAGGTGTGGACCGGCGGCGACGTGGTCCCCGCGCAGGCGGTCCGCCAGGTGATGGACGCCTGCCCGCGGACCGTGGTGGTGGACGGCTACGGCCCGACCGAGACCACGACGTTCGCGACGACGTTCCGGATGGCGGACGCCTCGGGGGTGCCGGGTGTGGTGCCGATCGGACGGCCTCTGGACAACGTGCGGGCGTACGTGCTGGATCCGGCGCTGCGCCCGGTGGCCCCCGGCGTGGCCGGCGAGCTGTACGTGGCGGGCGCCGGCCTGGCGCGGGGCTACTGGGAGCGCCCGGGGCTGACCGCCGAGCGGTTCGTGGCCTGCCCGTTCGCCGCAGACGGTGCGCGGATGTACCGCACCGGCGACCTGGTGCGGTGGTCCCCGCAGGGGGATCTGGAGTACCTCGGCCGGGCCGACGACCAGGTGAAGGTACGCGGCTTCCGGATCGAGCTGGGCGAGATCGAGGCCGTCCTCGCCCTGGACGTCTCGGTGGGCCAGGTCGCGGTGGTCGTGCGCGAGGACCGGCCCGGCGACAAGCGGCTGGTGGCGTACGTGGTGCCGGCCGCTGGCGCCGAGGTGGACCCGGCGGCCCTGCGGGCCCGGGCCGCGGAGGTGCTGCCGGAGTACATGGTGCCCTCCGCGTCCGTGACCCTGGCGGCGCTGCCGCTGAGCGGGAACGGCAAGCTCGACCGCCGGGCGCTGCCCGCCCCGGACTACACCGGGGCGGCGGCCGGGCGCGCTCCGCGCACCGAGCGCGAGGAGGTGCTGTGCCGGCTGTTCGCCGAGGTCCTGGGCCTGGAGGCGGTCGGCATCGACGACAGCTTCTTCGAGCTGGGCGGGCACTCCCTGCTGGCCACCAAGCTGACCAGCCGGATCCGCACCGCGCTCGGGGTCGAGCTGGAGGTCCGCTCGCTGTTCGAGAGCCCGCGGGTGGCGGACCTGGCCGAGTGGCTCGACGCCGCGCAGGCGGGTCGGGAGGCGCTCACCGTGGTGAAGCGCCCGGACGAGATCCCGCTCTCCTTCGGCCAGCGCCGCCTGTGGTTCCTCAACCGGGTGGAGGGCGGCAGCGCGACCTACAACATGCCGCTGGGCCTGCGCCTGTTCGGCGAGCTGAACACCGGCGCGCTGGAGCTCGCGCTGGGCGACGTCGTCGCCCGGCACGAGACCCTGCGCACGGTCTTCCCCTCGCACGACGGCCGGCCCCGGCAGGCGGTCCTGGACACCGAGGTGGCACGCCCGCGCCTGTCGGTGGTCGAGGTCACGCCCGAGGACCTCGACACGGTGGTCCGCGAGGCCGCCGCGGAGGGCTTCGACCTGACGGAGCAGGTGCCCCTGCGGGCGCACCTCTTCGCGCTGGGCGAGACCGAGCACGTGCTGCTGATCGTCGTGCACCACATCGCCGGCGACGGCTGGTCCATGGCGCCCCTGGCCCGCGACCTGGGGGCCGCCTACCGGGCCCGCTGCGAGGGCGGGGCGCCGGAGTGGGCCCCGCTGCCGGTCCAGTACGTCGACTACACGCTGTGGCAGCAGCGGGTGCTGGGCAACGAGGACAGCCCGAACAGCGCCCTGTCCCAGCAGGCCGCGTACTGGCGCACCGCGCTCGGCGCGCTCCCCGAGGAGCTCGACCTGCCCACCGACCGGCCGCGCCCGGCGGTGATGAGCCACCGGGGGGACAGCGTCCCGGTCCACCTGTCGCCGCGGGCGCACGAGCTCCTGGCCGCGCTGGCCAGGGACACCCGGAGCAGCCTGTTCATGGTGGTCCAGGCCGGCCTGGTCGCGCTGCTGAACCGGCTGGGGGCCGGAACGGACATCCCGGTCGGCACCGTCGTCGCCGGCCGTACCGACGAGGCGCTGGACGACCTGGTCGGGTTCTTCGTCAACACGCTCGTGCTGCGCACGGACGTGTCCGACGACCCGACCTTCCGCGAGCTGGTCGGCCGGGTCCGGGAGACCGACCTGGAGGCCTTCGCCCACCAGGACATCCCGTTCGAGCGGCTGGTCGAGCTGCTGAACCCCGCCCGCTCCACCTCCCGCCACCCGCTGTTCCAGGTGATGCTGGCCTTCCAGAACAACTCGGAGGCCAGGGTCGAGCTGCCGGGCCTGGTGGCGGCCGGCCAGCCGGTCCACCTGCCGGCGGCGAAGTTCGACCTGTCGGTGTCGCTGGCGGAGCAGTTCACCCGGGACGGCGCGCCGGCCGGCATCCACGGCTCGATCGACTACGCCACCGACCTGTTCGACCGGGAGACGGCCGAACTGCTCGGTGCCCGGCTGATCCGCCTGCTGGAGGCGTTCGCGGCCGACCCCGGACTGACCGTCGGCACCGCGGACATCCTGTCGGCCCAGGAGCGGCAGCGCGTCCTGGCCGAGTGGAACGACACCGCGCGCGACGTGGCGCCGACGACGATCCCGGAGCTGTTCGCGGCCCGGGTCGACGCGGACCCCGGTGCGATCGCGCTGGTGCACGCGGACGGTGAGCTGTCGGCCGCCGAGCTCGACGCCCGGGCCAACCGCCTCGCCCACCACCTCGTCGGCCTGGGCATCGGCCCCGAGCACTTCGTGGCCCTGGCCCTGCCCAGGTCGGTGGACCTGGTGGTGAGCGCGCTCGCCGTGTGGAAGGCGGGCGCCGCCTACCTCCCGGTCGACCCGAACTACCCGGCCGAGCGCATCGCGTACATGCTGCAGGACGCCGAACCGGCCCTGGTGCTGACCGCCGCCGAGGTCGCCGGCGTCCTCCCGGAGGGGACGTCGCGGCTGGTCCTCGACGACCCGGCCGTGGTCGCGGAACTCGGGAACCGGCCCCAGGACGCGCCCCGGGCCGCCGCCCGGCTGCTGCACCCGGCCTACCTGATCTACACCTCGGGGTCGACCGGCCGGCCGAAGGGCGTCGTGGTCTCCCACCTCGGCATCGCCGCCCTGGTCGCCTTCCAGCGGGAACGGCTCTTCGTCGACGAGCGCAGCCGGGTGCTGCAATTCGCGTCGCCCAGCTTCGACGCGGCGTTCTTCGAGATGGCCATGGCGCTGTTCTCGGGCGGGGCCCTGGTGGTCCCCGGACCGGACGCCGTCCAGCCGGGCGACCCGCTGGCCGAGACGCTGGTCAAGCACCAGGTCACGCACATGGTCGTCCCGCCGGTGGTGCTGGCGGGGATGCCGCCGACCGACGACATGCTCCCCGGCGGGACCCTGATCGCGGCCGGCGAGGCGCTCTCCGGCGAGCTGGTCGCCCGGTGGTCGCCGGGCCGCCGGATGCTGAACGCGTACGGGCCGACCGAGTCGACGGTGTGCACCTCGATCAGCCGGCCGCTCACCGAGGCGGCGGCTCCGCCGATCGGCGTGCCGGTGGTGAACGGCCGGTCGTACGTGCTCGACGCCCGCCTGCAGCCGGCCCCGCCCGGGGTCGTGGGCGAGCTCTACGTCTCCGGTCCGGGCCTGGCCCGGGGCTACCTGAAGCGCCCGGGGCTGAGCGCGGAGCGCTTCGTCGCCGACCCGTTCGGCCCGGCCGGCGCCCGGATGTACCGGACGGGCGACCTGGCCCGCTGGCGCGCCGACGGCCAGCTGGACTACGTGGGCCGGGCCGACGACCAGGTCAAGGTCCGCGGCTTCCGGATCGAGCTGGGTGAGATCGAGGCGGTCCTGGCACGGCGCGAGGACGTCGGCCAGGTCGCGGTGATCGTCCGCGAGGACCGCCCGGGGAACAAGCAGCTGGTCGGCTACGTCGTCCCGACGCCCGGGCACGACATCGAGCCGATCGACCTGCGCGCCCACGTCGGCGCCAGGCTGCCGGAGTACATGGTCCCGGCCGCGATCGTCGTCCTGCCGGAGTTCCCGCAGACGCCGAACGGCAAGCTGGACCGCAAGGCGCTGCCGTCCCCGGACTTCTCCGACCGCCCGCTCGGGCGCGGGCCGCGCAACCCGCAGGAGGAGGTCCTCTGCGGCCTCTTCTCGGAGGTGCTCGGGGTCCGGTGGGTGAGCATCGACGACAGCTTCTTCGAGCTGGGCGGCGACAGCATCTCCACCCTCCAACTGGTCGGCCGCATCCGCTCGGTGCTCGGCGTCAAGCTGAGCAACGGCGCGATCTTCGACGCGCCGCGGATCGTCGACCTGGTCGAGCGGCTGGGCTCCTACGGCGACCAGGACGGGTTCGACGCCCTGCTGCCGATGCGCACCCAGGGCAGCCGGGCGCCGCTGTTCTGCGTGCACCCCGCCGGCGGTCTCGGCTGGCCCTACTCCGCGCTGCTGCGGCAGATCAGCCCCGACTTCCCGGTCTACGCGCTGCAGGCGCGCGGCTTCCGGGCGGGCGAGCAGCTGCCGGCCGACGTACCGGAGATGGCCGCCGACTACATCGGCCTGATGCGGTCGGTCCAGCCGGAGGGCCCGTACCACCTGCTGGGCTGGTCGCTCGGCGGCCTGGTCATCCACGAGATGGCCGCCCAACTGCAGGCCGCGGGCGAGCGGGTGGCGCTGATGGTGAACGTCGACCAGGTCCCGGTCGAGGAGGAGCACATGGAGGGCTTCAAGGCACCGGACGAGCAGAGCGTCCTCAAGTCCATCCTGGACTTCGTCGGCTTCGACATCGCCGAGCTGAACGGCGAGGACATCGACCACGCGAAGGCGATGGAGATCGTCCGCACCCGGGACAGCGCGCTGGCGAGCCTCACCGCGGAGCAGATCGACGGCGTCGCCAAGGTGACGGCCAACAACTTCCGCGTCGCCGGCGGGTTCAAGCCGACCCCCATCGACGGTGACCTCTTCATGCTGGTGTCCGGTGTCGAGGAGTCCGGGGAGGAGGGCAAGAGCCGGGCCGAGTGGTCCACCGGGAAGTGGCAGCCGAGCATCCGGGGGCAGATCCGGACCCGGCTGATCGACGCCGGGCACAACGCGATGATGGGCCCGACCTCGGGCCCGGAGATCGGCCGGGTGGTGAACGAGCTGCTGCTCGACCTCCAGTAACCGGGAGCGCGGCGGCGCCGCCGCGCCCGCGAGGAGAGGTGCGGCGGCGCCGCCGCGCCCCTCCTCGCGGCAGGTGCGGCCGCCCGTGCCCACCCGGGCCCCATCCGGCCCGGTGGGCGCCACGGGTGGCCGCACCTGCCAAAAGCGGGCCGTTCGTCCCACCGGACGGGATCCGGAATCCCGGATGAACCCGCCGCTTGGCAGTTAGCTGCACCGTTGCTTGTGGGGCGCGACGAGCCGCTGTTAGACAGGCATTTGGCCAGCTGGGTCGTGTTCCGGACACGGTGATCCAGGGTCTCCCGTTCGGCATCTCAACGGAATGAGTAGCGGTATGGAATTAGCTATTGAGGCAGAGGGACTTCGCAAGCGGTACCGCGATCATGAGGCGCTCGCCGGGGTCGACCTTTCCGTGGCCCCCGGCAAGGTGCTCGGGGTGCTCGGCCCGAACGGCGCCGGGAAGACCACCACCGTCCGGATCCTCGCCACGCTGCTCACCCCGGACGCCGGGCGGGCCACCGTGGCCGGCTTCGACGTGGCCACCCAGGCCAGGGAGGTCCGCAAGCGGATCGGCCTGACCGGCCAGTACGCGGCGGTCGACGAGCGGCTCACCGGCCGCGAGAACCTCGAACTGATCGGCACACTGCTGCACTTGGGCCGCGCGCAGGCCAAGGTGCGGGCCACCGAGCTGCTGGAGCAGTTCGAGCTCACCGACGCGGCGGGCCGGCTCACCAAGACCTACTCGGGCGGTATGCGCCGCCGGCTGGACCTCGCCGCGAGCCTGATCGCCAGGCCGCCGGTGGTCTTCCTCGACGAGCCGACCACCGGCCTGGACCTGACCAGCCGGCTCGGGCTCTGGCGGATGATCAGGCAGCAGGTCGCCGACGGCGTGACGGTGCTGCTGACCACCCAGTACCTGGAGGAGGCGGACCAGCTCGCCGACCGGATCGCCGTGATCGACAGCGGCCGGGTGATCGCGGACGGCGCGCCGGACGAGCTCAAGCGCAAGGTGGGCGGCGAGCGGCTGGAGGTCTCCGTCACCGATGCCGCCGACCTGCCGCTGGTGGTGAAGACGCTGGCCGCCGCCTCGACCGAGGAACCGAAGGTGGACGAGGACGACCGGCGGGTGTCGATACCGCTGACGGGCGGGATGCGGGCGATCGCCGGCGTGGCCGCCGAACTGGAGGCCGCGAGCGTGAGCGTGGAGGACTTCGCCGTCCGCCGTTCGTCCATGGACGACGTCTTCCTGTCCCTGACGGGGAACTCGTCCGCGGCGGACGACAAGAAGAAGGAGGAGGTGCAGGCATGAACGAGACCCTCAGCGACGCATGGGCCCTGACCGGCCGTCACATGCGCCACATCAAGCGGATGCCGGAACGGCTGCTCAGCCTGACGGTCCTTCCGGTGGCCTTC
This sequence comes from Kitasatospora sp. NPDC094028, assembly GCF_049543595.1. Taxonomy (NCBI): domain Bacteria; kingdom Bacillati; phylum Actinomycetota; class Actinomycetes; order Kitasatosporales; family Streptomycetaceae; genus Kitasatospora; species Kitasatospora sp. NPDC094028. Next base: position 170,336 of record NZ_JBMVFA010000004.1, read on the forward strand.
GTGGTGGTGTTCGGGTACCTCTTCGGCAGCGCGATGAGCGTGCCGGGTGGGGGGTCCTACCAGGAATACATCATGTCGGGCATCTTCGTTCAGGTGATGCTGGGCAACGTCTCCCTCACCGCCCTCGGCGTGGTGGCCGACCTGGAGAACGGGCTGGTGGACCGGTTCCGGTCGCTGCCGATCTCGCGGTCGGCGGTGCTGATCGGCCGGACGGTCTCCGACCTCGTGCTGGGGGCGTGGACCTGCCTCGTCATGGCCGTGGTCGGGTTCCTCATCGGCTGGCGCGTGCACAACGGCTTCTTCTCGACGCTGGGCGGCTTCGCCCTGCTGCTCATGCTGGGCTTCGGGCTGTCCTGGATCGGCGCCCTGCTCGGCCTGGCGCTGCGCAGCGTCGAGGCCGTGAACGCGCTGGGTGCCATGATCATGATGCCGCTGGCGTTCCTGTCCAACGCCTTCATCCCGCTCGACGGGCTCCCCTCCTGGCTCCGCACCATCGCCGAGTGGAACCCGGTGAGCGCCGTGGTCGCGGCCTCCCGGAGCCTGTTCGGCAACTCGCTCGGGACGTCCAGCACGGCGTTCCCGGCCCAGCACCCCGCCCCGCTCGCCGTGGGGTTCACCGTGATCCTGCTGGCCGTCGCGATCCCGCTGGCCGGCCGCGCCTACCAGAAGGTGGCCGCGCGCTGAGCCGCTGCTCCTGACCGCCCGTCCGCGGCGCGGTCGGCACCCCGTTCCACGACTTCGGCCCCCGGCCGGCTCGCCGAGCCGGCCGGGGGCCGAAGTCGTTCCACCGCCGAGGTCCCCGGCCGTCCGGCCGGGGACCTCGGTGTTCAACGGCGGCGGTGGCGGAGGTAGTAGTTGACGGTCACGGCGCCGAGCAGCGGGCCCCACAGGACCAGGGGCTGGTAGCAGACGCCGACGATGTCGCTCCACGGCCCCTCGAACGCCGGGCGGTGCTCGACGTTCCACCAGGTCAGGAATCCGCTCCACAGGACGGTGAGGGCGATCGCGCCGAGGCCGGCCGGGATCACGGCGGCGAGCGGGTGGACCCGGCGGCCGCCGATGAACGGGATCCAGCGCGGCACCACCTCGCCCCAGGGCCGGACCAGACCGAGCGTCAGCAGGGCCAGTGCTTCGCAGACCACGCTGAGCCCGGCCACGTAGACGATGCCGATGCCGGGGATGTGGAAGTCGTGGCGGAGCACCTCGTCGCTGTAGCCCACCGGGAGGCCGCAGGCCATCGCGATCCGCCACAGCCCGGAGGGAAGGTTGACGAGGACCGCGGCGTGCGCGCAGCGGACCGCCCAACGGGGCGCCGGGACAGGAGCGTTCGGGGCAATGGTCATGCTTCCATGATCGCCGCCGGACGGCCGCGGCAAGTCCTCCCTACGGGTCGGAGGCCTCCTCCTGTGGGGGGAGTGCGGGAGCTGACGCCTCGTTCGCAAGCCTGGTGGGGCGCGTGTGCTCCGTCACACCCGCCCGGACCGGCTCACGAGGAGCGCAGCGCCCGGGCGATCAGTTCGGCCAGGTGCAGGGCCTGGCGGCCGTCCGCGAGTTGGGCGATCTGGGTGCGGCAGCTGAAGCCGTCCGCCAGGACCACGGTGCCGGGCGCGGCGGCACGGACCGCGGGCAGCAGGACGCGTTCGGCGATCGTCCGGGACACCTCGAAGTGGCCCCGCTCGAAGCCGAAGTTCCCGGCCAGGCCGCAACACCCGGCGGGCAGCACCCGGTTGTGCAGGCCGAGGCGGGCCTCGACCCGGCGGTCGGCGTCGCTGCCGAGCACCGCGTGCTGGTGGCAGTGGGTCTGGGTGACGGCGTCCAGCGGGACGCGCGGGAGCGGGGCGTCCGGGGCGTACTCGTCGAGGAACTCGGCGAAGGTGCGGGTGCGTCGCGCGAGCGGGCGGCCGTCCGGGCCGAGCAGCCGGGGCAGATCCTCGCGCAGGGTGGCGGTGCAGCTCGGGTCCAGGCCGATGACGGGGGTGTCGGCCGGCAGCCCGGCCGCCGCCAGTGCGCCCAGGCTGCGCCGCAACACCCTTCGGGCGGTGCCGAGTTGGCCGGTGGAGTACCAGGTGAGGCCGCAGCAGACCGGGCCGGCCGGCAGCCGGACGTCGAAGCCCAGGTGCTCCAGCACCTCGACGGCGGCGCGGGCCACCCCGGGCTGGAGCAGGTCGGAGAAGGTGTCCGGCCACAGCAGCACCGGCCGGGCGCCCGCCGGGGCCGGCCGCGTGGCGCGCCGGCGCCGGTACCAGCGGGTGAAGGTCTCGGCCGGGAACACCGGCAGCACCCGGCGCCGGTCGATCCCGCCGAGCAGCTTGACCAGCGCGCCGGCCCGGGAGCGGGCCACCGCGTTGGCGGCGCCCGGCGCGAGCGCGACGGCCCGCAGCCACAGCGGCAGCCAGCCCATCGAGTAGTGGGAGAGCGGGCGTGGCCGGTGCCGGTGGTGCTGGTACAGGAACTCGGCCTTGTAGGTCGCCATGTCGACGTGCACCGGGCAGTCGCTCGCGCAGCCCTTGCAGCTCAGGCAGAGGTCCAGCGCCTCCGCGACCTCCTTCGAGCGCCAGCCGTCCGTGACGACTTCGCCGCGCAGCAGCTCGGCGAGCAGCCGGGCCCGGCCGCGGGTGGAGTGCCGCTCCTCGCCGGTGGCCTGGTAGCTGGGGCACATCACCCCGCTGTCCGGGGCCACGCACTTGGCCACGCCCACGCAGCGGTGCACCGCCCTGGCGAGGCTGCCGCCGTCCTGCTCGTACGGCAGGGCGAGCGGCAGCGGGCGGCGCGGGGAGGTGACGAAGCGCAGGTCGGTGTCGAGCGGGCGCGGGTCGACCAGGGCGCCCGGGTTGAGCAGGTTCCCCTCGTCCCAGATCCGCTTGAACTCGCCGAACAGAGCGATGACTTCGGGCGGGTACATGCGCGGCAGCAGCTCGGCGCGGGCCTGTCCGTCGCCGTGCTCGCCGGAGAGCGATCCGCCGTAGGAGGCGACCAGGTCGGCGGCCTGTTCCAGGAACTCCCGGAAGACCAGGACCCCGGTCGGCTGGTCCAGCGGGAAGTCGATCCGCAGGTGCACGCAGCCGTCGCCGAAGTGCCCGTACGGGACGCCGCGCAGGCTGTGCCGGCGCAGCAGGCCGCGCAGGTCCCGCAGGTAGTCGCCGAGCCGCTCGGGCGGGACGGCGGAGTCCTCCCAGCCGGGCCACGCCTCGCCGCCCCCGGGCAGCCGGGTGACGATGCCCGCGCCGGCCTCCCGGACGGCCCACAGCTGGCGCTGCTCCTCCGGGTCGGTGACCAGCGCGACGGTGGCGGAGCGTTCGCGGCGCACCGCGTCGGCGAGCGCGCGGGCGGCCTGGTAGGCGGCCAGCGGGGTGTCGCCGCCGGTCTCCAGGAACAGCCAGCACTCGCCGGCGGGCAGCCGGTCGAGGGCGCGCGGGCGCGGGCCGGCCGCGAGCAGGGCGGCGATCAGGTCGGCGGCCATGCCCTCGGCGGTCAGCGGGCGGTGCGGCAGCAGGTCGGGGACGGCGTCGGCGGCGGCGCCCTCGTCGGGGTAGCCGGCCACCACGAGGGCGCGGGCGGGCGGCTCCTCGACCAGCCGGACGGTGGCGCCGAGCAGCACCGCGCAGGTGCCCTCGGTGCCGGTGAGTGCCCGGGCGAGGTGGTGGCCGTGCTCGGGCAGCAGTGCGTCCAGCGGGTAGCCGGAGGTGCGGCGGGGCAGTCGGGGCATGCCCTGGCGGATCGTGGCGAGGTTGCGGTCGGTGAACTCCTGCAGCCGGGTGTGGAGTCGGCCGACCGGGCCGGGCAGGTCGCGGAGCGCGGCGCGCTCGGCGGCGGTGAGCGGGCCGCCCACGGTCAGCTCGGTGCCGTCGGCGAGCAGCAGCTCCAGCCGTTCGACGTTGTCGGAGGTGCGGCCCCAGGCGAGCGAGCGCGAGCCGCAGGAGTCGTTGCCGATCATGCCGCCGAGGGTGCAGCGGCTGTGGGTGGACGGGTCCGGCCCGAAGCGCAGCCCGTACGGGCGGGCGGCGCGCTGCAGGTCGTCCAGCACGGTGCCGGGCTGGACGCGCGCGGTGCGGGCCTCCGGGTCGACGGCCAGCACGGCGCCCAGGTGGCGGCGGAAGTCCAGCACCACCGCGCCGGGGCCGATCGCCTGCCCGCCGATGCTGGTGCCGGAGCCGCGGAGCACCACCGGCGCGCCGTACCGGCGGCACAGCGCCACCGCGGTGCGCACGTCGTCCAGGTCGGCGGGTTTGACCACGCCGAGCGGCGGGTGCCGGTAGTTCGAGGCGTCGTGGCCGTAGACGGCCCGCTCGGCCGTGCCGAAGCGGACCTCGCCGCGCAGCACGGCGGCCAGCTCGCGGGCCAACTCGCCCCCGGGGGCGGCGTTCGGACGGCTCACCAGGACCTCCAGGGCGTCGGCGACGGCCTCCCGAGCATGGCAGCCGGGGCGCCCTCCGGGTACCTGGCACGACGGGGGTACCGCCGAGGGGGTGTCGTGTGGCACCCTCAGCCGATGTGATCATCGACTCCGCGGCCGGGGACCCGGCCGGCCCCGACGCCTACCTCGCCCGGCTCCCGATCGGCGAGCCGCTGCCCGTCCCGGCGGACGGCGCGCCGTCCTGGGAGATCTTCCCGTACGACGGCGAACTGACCGTCCGTGAGCTGCGCGCGCCCGAGCTGCCCGAGCCGCCCCGGCACGGCGAGGACGGCCCGGAGAGCTGCCGGGACTGCGCCCGCCCCGACGCGGACTTCCTGTGGACCGACGAGCACTGGCGGCTCGCCGCCTACGAGCCGAACGGCCTGTCGGCCACGCTGCTCCTGTGGCCGCGCGCCCACCACGACCTGCGGGACCTGCCGGTCGAACGCGCCGCCGAGATCGGCCCGATGCTCCAGCGGGTGGAGCGGGCGGTGGTGTCGCTCGGCGGCGTCGGCCGCGTCCACGTGAACCGCTGGGGCGACGGCGCCGCGCACCTGCACCTGTGGCTGATCGCCCGGCCCGCCGGGATGGGCCAGCTGCGCGGCTCGACGCTGCCGCTGTGGATGGACGTGCTGCCGGCGCTGCCCGCCGAGGTGCAGCGCGAGCGGGACCACCGGATCGCCGTCGCGATGGCGGCGGACGGCGGCACCGCGCACCGCTGAGCCGTCACTTCCGCCCGGTGAGCGTGCCGCGGGCGATGTGGGAGAGCTTCGCGACCTCGAACGCCGGGTAGGCGCCGCCGGCCAGCAGGGCGAACTTGATGCCCTCGCGCCCGCCCGGCCTGCGGTGGCCGGGCGGCAGGAAGCGGCGGTGGTGCTCGGCGGCGCGGTGGAAGAACTGCGGCCGCTCGGCCCGGGTGACGCAGCCGGCCAGGTCGAAGACGAACAGGTAGTGCCGGATCATCCGGACGAACAGGGCGTCGCGCACCGCGTACAGGTGCGGCTGGTCGGTGAGCAGCGCGAAGCTGCGCTCGTACTGCTCGAACAGGTCGAAGACGCTGCTGCCCGGGCCGCTCGCCGGGTGGACGGTCTCCCGGCGGCGCAGCTGGACGCACTCGCGCGGCAGCACGGCGGCCTTGCGGGCGCCGGCCAGCGCGGCGTGCACGACCGGGACCTCCTCGTAGCGGCCGTCCGGGAAGGTCAGCGCCAGCTCCTCCCAGTGGCCGCGGCGGATCAGGCGGTCCCAGATCAGCGGCGGCGCGCCGAACAGCTCGGGCCGGTCGAAGGGCTCGAACGGGTCGGGGCCGACCTCGGCGAGCAGGGCCTCGGCCCCGCCGGGCCAGATCCGGTCGTTGTGCTGCCGGGAGTGGCCGAACAGCAGGACGTCCAGCGGGCCGGTCGCCCGGAGCCGGTCGGCGAGGGACTGCAGCGCGTCCTGGGGGACCAGGTGGTCGGCGTCCAGGAACAGCAGGTACTCGCCGCGCGCCCGGGCCGCCCCCGCGTTGCGGCTCACCCCGACCCCGACCGCCGCGTTCAGCCGCAGCACCGACACCCGGGGGTGGCGCGCCGCGTAGGCGTCGGCGAGGTCGCCGGCGGACTCGGGCGAGCGGTCGGCGACCACGATCACCTCGACCTCGGCCAGGGACTGCGCGAGCAGCGAGTCCAGGCAGGCGGCGAGCTGTTCGTGCGGGTCGTAGGCGGGGACGACGACGCTGATCAGGGGTGAGGGCATGACGCCGGAGCGTAAGAGGGAGCGCGAACCGTGGCAAAGCCTTGACGCGGGGTAATTGCTGGCAATTCCTGGCAAATCGTACGACCGTGCGCCATATCTTCACGTCGCCTTTGCCGGACCGTGTCCACGCCGTGCGCGCACGACCCGTGTGCGCCGCCGGGCGGGCGGCGCGGATCCGGCCGCGGGCCGGGACGCGCCGGGGCCCGCGACGCACGGGTGCGTCGCGGGCCCGGGGAGGCGCTGCGGGCCGGTTTAGTACCAGTGGTGGGCCTGCCAGAACGACCACGCGGCGCACGGGCTGCCGTAGCGGGAGTTCATGTAGTCGAGGCCCCACTTGATCTGGGTGGCCGGGTTGGTGCGCCAGTCGGCGCCGGCGGAGGCCATCTTCGAGCCGGGCAGGGCCTGGACCAGGCCGTAGGCGCCGGAGGAGGCGTTGACGGCGAGCGGGTTCCAGCTGCTCTCGTGGAAGACGATGTTGCTGAAGCACTGCAGCTGGCCGGCCGGGACGATCTGGGCGGCGATCTGCTGCGGGGTGCCGGAGAAGTCCGGGGTGCCGGGGGTGGTCTGAGCGGCCAGGTTCCGGCGCTCCTGGGAGCGGGAGGCGGCGGCGTCGGCGTCCGCCTTGGCCTTGGCGTCGGCCTGGGCCTTCGCGTCGGCCTCGGCCTGCGCGGCCTGCGCGGCGGCGTCCGCCTGGGCCTTCGCCTGGGCCGCCTGCGCGTCCTGGGCGGCCTGCTGGGCGGCGGCAGCGGCAGCGGTGTCGGCCGTGGCCTGGTCGGCGGCCGGCTTGCCGTCCACCGAGACGGCGGCCACGGGGGCGGCGTCGGCGGTGGTGTTCCCGGCCTGCGGGATGGCGAGGGCGGCCGTGGCGGCGCTCGCGACCACGAGGGTGGCGATGCCGGTGATCAGGGAGTTGCGGCGGGCATGGCTGAGCTGCATGGAGCGGTCGATCCTTTTCCGTCGTGGGCCGGCCTGGCCGGCGGGCCGTCCGGCGCCGTGCCGGTGGCACCGGGCGCGGGGCATCGCGCGGGCTCCGGGTGAGCGGGGCCCGCGCGGCCGTCCGGGACGGCCTTGGCGCCCCGGCGACCGGCGGCGGGGCGGGCGGGCTGCGCGGCGGGTCGGGCCGACCGCGCTGCCTGGCGACGGACCATTCTTGGCAGGCCCCGGAACGCGCCGCAAAGACGCTCGCTACTACGGCGGATCGTGGTCGTCGGGCTCCCGCGCGACGGCCTGTGAGGTGCTTTGTGGTGAAATGTCCGACTTGCGCATCCGGGGTTCGCGGCCGGGCGGCACCGGCCGGATCGGAGGCCGGTACGGGCGGTGGCCTGGCTTCTTCAGGCCCGGCGCGACCGCACGGCGCCGGGCCGGGGTCCGCCCGGGGCGGCTGGACGGCGCCCGGCCGCGGCTCGTCCACTATCGGGAGCAGTAGACGGCCGGGGCCCTGTGCGCGGCCTCACACGTTTCACCGAGGGACTTCGGCGCAGCGTGACCGGGCGGTCACCGTCGCGGGGCGCTCAGCCGGTGCGGTCGGTGATCAGGTCGCACAGCGAGGCGAGGGTCGGGGCGGCCGGCCCCGGCGGCAGCTCGGCCAGCGCGGCCCGGGCGCGGTCGAGGTGGTCGGTGAGCACGGCCCGGGCCTGGTCCAGGGCGGGGGAGGAGCGGAGCAGGTCGAGGGCCCGCCCGCGCAGCGATTCGTCGCCCAGGGCGCCGTCCTCCAGCAGCTCGCGCAGTTCGGCGCCCTCCGGGCTGGTGTCGTTGAGGGCGAAGATGACGGGCAGCGTCGGGATGCCGAGCGCGAGGTCGGTGCCGGGCTGCTTGCCGGACTGGCTGCGCTCCGAGGTGATGTCGAGCAGGTCGTCGGAGATCTGGAAGGCGGTGCCCAGGTACTCGCCGAACTCGGCGAGGGCCAGCTCGGTCGAGAGCGGCGCGCCGGCCTGGCGGGCGCCGAGGCGCACCGAGGCGGAGATCAGCGAGCCGGACTTGTCGGCGATCACCGCGAAGTAGTGGTCGGGCTGGTCGTCGGGGCCGGCCGGGCCGGACAGCTCGCGCAGCTGGCCGCGGACCAGCCGGTTGGCGGTGTCCGCGTAGAGCCGCAGGGCGCCGTCGCCGAGCCCGGCGGCGAGCTTGGCGATCCGGGCGAGCAGCCGGTCGCCGGTGAGGACGGCGATGGTGTTGCCCCAGCGGGCGTTCACGCTCGGGGCGCCGTGCCGGGTCGGGGCCGCGTCCATCACGTCGTCGTGGTGCAGCGAGGCGACGTGGACCAGCTCGGTGATGACGGCGGCGTCGACGATGCCGTCCGCCGCCGGATCGCCGAACTCGGCGCCCAGCAGGGCGAGGAGCGGCCGCATCCGCTTGCCGCCGGCGGCGACCAGGTGGCTGGTCGCGTCCGCGGCCGGGGCGGTGCCGTCGCCGTGGGTGCACTCCAGCAGGCGCTGCTCGACCTCGTCGAGGCGGCGGCGCAGCCGAGCCTCCAGCTCCGGGTCGGCGATCGTGATCACGTCTACCAGGCGGTCCGGCTGCTGCACTGAACGGCCTTGCGGCGGTACGGACTTGGCGTCGCCTGTGGTGAGGCTGGTCATCGGGCCCTCCCGCCGGTCCGGGTGCTCGTGCCCGGCGTGTTCGTGGTTCTGTGCGCGGGCGCTCGCCACCCCGCTCTCCGACCCTACGGACGGCCGGGGCGCCGTTCGGACGAGTCTGTTCGATTGGCAGGAAGGTGACGACAGCGTCGTTCACTTGGCAGCCGGCTGCCGCAATCCGACAGTCCGTGTCGAAACGGTCCTTACGGGGCGCGGGGAAGGATTCGTGTCAGCTTCATGTCCTGTTCCCGGCCGCCCGGGGACGCGGGGGTGGCGGCACTGCTTCACTGGGGCCCCGTTCGAACCGCAGGCCCCCACGCCGGACGGTCCGTCACCGCCGGGCGCGGTGGCGTCGACCGTCCCGCGGTGCACCTCTCCCCAACCGCTGCCGTGCGCATCCCCGCGCGGCGTCGGACACTCTCCGCGACCAGCCGAGGACTCCGAGGATCCTGCCGATGGCCACCACCCACCCCGCCCGCGTCTACCGCGAGTTCGACCACGCCGAGCTGGCCGTGGCGTACTCGCCGAGCTCCTGCATCGAGGACCTGTCCGGCGAACTCGCCGGCTACGCCCGGCACAGCGCCGCGACCCGGGCCCGGCTCACCGTCCGCCGGGACCTGCGGTACGGGCCCGAGGCCCCTGAGCTGCTGGACTTTTTCCCGGCGCCCGGGCCGGACGCGCCGCTGCAGGTCTTCGTCCACGGCGGGTACTGGCAGGAGCTCGGCAAGGCGGACTCGGCCTTCGCCGCCCCGGACTTCGTCGACCGCGGCGCCGCCTTCGCCGCGGTCGGCTACGGGCTCGCCCCCGCCCACCCGTTGGACGACATCGTCGCCATGGTGCGCCGGGCGGTGCGCTGGCTGGCCGCCAACGCCGCCTCCCTCGGGGTGGATCCGGATCGCATCCACCTCAGCGGCAGCTCGGCCGGGGCGCACCTGGCCGTCATGGCGCTGCTGGACCCGGATCGCGCGGCGGCCGGGCGGATCGCCGGCGCCGCCCTGCTCAGCGGCGTGTACGACCTGGAGCCGATCCGGCTGACCTACGTCAACGACGCCCTCGGGCTGGACGCGGCCGCCGCGTACCGCAACAGCCCGCTGCACCACCTGCGGCCCGACCTGCCGCCGCTGGTCATCGCGCGCGGCGCGAACGAGACCGGCGAGTACGGCCGCCAGCACGAGGACTTCGCCGAGGTGGCGCGCCGGATGGGCGCGCCGGTGGTGAGCCTGGTGGAGCCGGAGCGCCACCACTTCGACCTGCCCTACGACCTCGGCCGGCCCGAATCGCGGCTGGGGGCGGCGGTGCTGGCGCAGATGGGGCTGCCGTCGCGGCCGCCCGGCCGGCCGTCGGCGCCGCTCGCGCTGGCCGCCGGGCAGTGACGGATGGCGTGGCGGATCGGTTCCGGCTGCGGCGGCAATCGGCCAGGATGGCCGAATCGGATTCTCCGGCGGGGTCGCCCGTCATGATCGAAAACGGCGACTATGACGCTGCGTCACATTCCCTTTGTTACAGCCAGTTTGGTTGATCGATCACCTATCTGATCTGCGTTGACGGAGCATCGGCGACCGGGTTAGCGTTCGGCTCGGTTCTGGATCATCGCGCCTCGGGCCTTTTCGTGCGGCTACGGCCCCAGGTCGCGAACTCGCCGACCGCGAAGAGCCCGGCGGGGAGCCCGTGGTCCATTTGATCAGTTGGACCCACTCGACCGGATCGGGGCCGGGGATTTACGGGCGTGACCGGCTAGGTCCTGGTGGTACGTTCGCCGGGCCGGGCGCGTCTGAATATTGCCTGGACGTGACCATGACGGGGGAGTCATGAGAACAGTGATTGTTGTTGTGTCCGGAATACCATGCGAGGGCCGGTCGGGCGGCCTCGAAGGGGCATGGAGGCTGGACCGTTGACGGATTCGATACTCGCGGGGGAAGAACTCCCGGTGACGGCCGGAGCGCCGGCGGGTGGGGACGAAGTGGTCCAGGCGCTCCTGGAGGTCCGCACCCTGATCGAGGCGAGCGTGGCGAAGCACCGTGACCGCAGGTCGCGACAGGCGCCCGTCGCCATGGTGCCGGCGGACGACGTCACGGTGCTGGGGACCATCGAGGAGATGATCGCGGGGGCCAGGTCCTCGGTCGACGTGGTGTTCGCGTCGGACGCGGTGCACGCCAAGACGATCCACCTCGCGCTGCACGGGCTGCTGGCCGCCCGGGGCAGTGACGTGAGAGTCCGGCTGCTCTGTCCGCCGTCGATGTTCGACCGCGAGTTCCTGCGGGTGCAGTCGGCGCGCGGCCGGCAGGTCGAGGTCCGGCTGGCCCGGATGCCGATGCTGGAGGCGGTGCTGGTCGACGAGACCTCCGCGCTGGTGTGCGTGGAGTCCTCCTCGGCGGTGCGCGAGGCCTCCCTGGTCCGCGTCCCCTCGGTGCTGCGGACGCTGTACACGCTGTTCGGCGGGGTGTGGCGGCACGCGGTACCGGCCAGCGAGCACGTCGACTTCGGCGACCGGGCCCGCACCGAGTTCGCGGTGCGGATCCTGGGCTGGCTCAACGCCGGGGTCACCGACGAGGTCGCCGCCCGCGAGCTGTCCGTGTCGGTGCGCACGTACCGCCGGTACGTGGCCGAGATCATGGAACTGCTGCGCGCCAACTCCCGCTTCCAGGCCGGGGCGCGGGCCTTCGAGCTGGGCCTGCTCCCGACCGCCGCGCCGAACCCGGCCGCCCCGGCGAGCCTGGCGGCGCAGCCGAACCCGGTCGCCGCCGTGTCGGCCGGCCGGGGCGCGGACACCGGCTGGGTGTACCCGCAGCGGACGGCGGAGGACTCCGGCGCCCTCCCGGGCGGCCGTTCCGCGGCCCCGCGCCGCGGCTGACTCTCCGTATTCCCGGCACGATCGGCCCGTGATGTGGGCCACACTCCATCCGGATCCCCGGTGGCGGGCTGTGACGGCCCGCCACCGGGGATCGTCGTCTGTTCGCCACCGAAGTGAATGAATCCGGCCAGGCCGTCAGGGCGCGCATTCCGAACGGAACGCATACCGGTCGGCCGGTCTCGGCAACGCCTCCGACCGGCCGGGACTTTCGGCCCTGGCGTCTGGCAGGTTCCTGTAGCAGTTGTTGCGGCCCGCCCCCGGCGACGGTTAGACATGTTCCGGGAATTGCGCCCGGCGAGGCGCCCCCGGTGAATTCCGGGGGTACGGGCGCTGAATTCCTCGTCGGAGTCGTCCGGCGTCCGGGAGCCTCACCTTCCGGTCCCGGCCGGACCGCCGGCACCCGCGCAGGCCCTTCCCCCGGCCTCGGCGCAGGGAAGCAGGCGCTCCGACGACCGATGACGGAGGCCCGGATCCCCGTCTTCCCCCGAACGGGGTCCGGTCCTCCGCCCGGGGTTTTCGCCGGCGCCGTCCGGCATCGACGCATGATGGGTGGAGGGTGGTTCCGTGACGATCGGTCTGGTGTTTCCCGGGCAGGGGACGCAGAAGCAGGAGATGGGCGCCCCGTGGCGCGACACCGAGGCCTGGGGCCTGGTGGAGGAGATCTCGCGGCACGCCGGCGAGGACGTCGAGGAGCTGCTGCTGCGCACCGACGCCGACCTGCTGCGGCGCACCGACCTCGCCCAGCTGGCGGTGTTCGCCGTCGCGGTGATGGCCCACGACGAGGCCCGCCGCGCGGGCCTGGTGACCGAGGTGGCCGGCTACGCCGGGCACAGCCTCGGCGAGTACACCGCCCTGGTGGCCGCCGGCGCGCTCGGCCTGGCGGACGGCGCCAGGCTGGTGGCCGCGCGCGGCCGGGCGATGCGCGCCGCCGCCGAGGCGGTGGACGGCACCATGGGCGTCCTGGTCGCGGCCCCGCTGGAGAAGGTGTCGGAGCTCGTCGAGTCGATGCGCGCGGACGACGTCGAGGTCTGGGTGGCGAACATGAACGCCCCCGGCCAGGTGGTGCTCTCCGGCTCGCGCGAGGGCATCGAGCAGGCCGGCAAGCGGGCCCCCGAGATCGGCGCCAAGCTGATCAACCTGGCGGTCGGCGGCGCCTTCCACAGCCCGTACATGGCGCCCGCCGCCGAGCAGTTGGCCGCCGCGCTGGCCGAGGCCCGGTTCGCGCCGGAGCACCCGCCGGTGGTCGCCAACACCGATGCCCGGGCCTACCGCGGGGACTGCGACTGGCCCGCCCTGGCGGTCAGCCAGCTGACCTCCCCGGTGCGCTGGGAGGAGAGCGTCCACACGCTCACCGAGGAGCTCGGCTGCACCCGCCTGATCGAGCTGGGCCCGGGCAAGACGCTGAACGGGCTGATCCGCCGGATCTCGCCCGGGACGGCGCTGTCGGCCGTCGACAGCCCGGACGCCCTCCGCAAGCTCGTCGAGGCCGCGCAGGAGCAGCCCGCATGACCCTCACCACCGTCGACAGCGCCTGGTTCCGGCGCTACCCGGCACCCGCCGGCCGGCCGGCCCGGCGGCTGGTCTGCCTGCCGCACGCCGGCGGGACGGCCTCCGTCTTCCACCCCTGGGCCCAGCGGCTCGGCCCGGGCGTGGAACTGCTGGCGGCGCGCTACCCCGGCCGGCAGGAGCGGATCGCCGAACCGTGCCTGGAGAGCATGCCGGCGCTGGCCGACGCGGTGACCGCCGCGCTGCTGCCGCTCGCCGACGTGCCGCTGGCGCTGTTCGGGCACAGCATGGGCGCCTCGCTGGCCTACGAGGTCGCGCTGCGGCTGGAGAACCTGCACGGCGTCCGGCTTTCCGGCCTGTACGTCTCGTCCCGGATGGCACCGCACCGGGTCGAGCCCAAGGAGGCGTACCTGGGCGGCGATCCGGCGATCGTCGAGGAGGTCCGCCGGCTCGGCGGCACCGACGCCGACCTGCTGGCCGACCCGGACCTGTTCGACCTGGTGATGCCCGCGATCCGGGCCGACTTCCGGATCGTCGGCACCTACCACCCGCGGCCCGCCCACCCGGTGCACAGCCCGGTGGTGGCCTACACGGGGGACCGCGACCCCGGGGTCCGGCCGGACGACATGCGCTTCTGGGCGGACGTCACCACGGAGGGGTTCGAGCTGTCGGTGTTCCCCGGCGACCACTTCTACCTGAACGGGCAGCGGGACGCGCTGGTGCGCGACCTGGCCGCCAGACTGGCCTGACCGATGGGGTCCACGGGGGGAACCAGGACGATCGGCCGCAAGACCGCACCGGACACCAGCGGTGTCGGCGTGCTCGACAAGGCCGCCCAGCTGCTCGGCGTGCTGGCCCAGGGGCCGGCCTCGCTGCGCACCCTGACCGAGGTCACCGGGCTCGCCCGGCCGACCGTGCACCGGCTCGCGGTGGCTCTGGAGAACCTGCGGATGCTCACCCGGGACAGGCAGGGCCGGTTCGTCCTCGGGCCCCGGCTCGGCGAGTTGGCGGTGGAGGCCGGCCGGGACCGGCTGGTGATCGGCGCCGGCCCCGTCCTGGAGTCGCTGCGCGACCGCACCGGCGCCAGCGCCCGGCTCTACCGCCGGCAGGGCGACCTGCGGGTCTGCGTGCTCTCGGCGGAGGCCGCCGAACGCCCCGGCTCGGCCCGGACGGTGGTGGGCGCGGTGCTGCCGATGAAGATCGGCGCCGCCGCGCAGGTGCTGCTGGCCTGGGAGGAGCCGGAGGTGCTGCACCAGGGGCTGCGCGGTGCCGGGTTCGGCGCCGCGACCCTGGCCGGCGTCCGCCGGCAGGGCTGGGCGCAGAGCCTGGGCGCGGGCGAGGCCGGGGTGGCCTCGCTGGCCGTCCCGGTGCGCGGGTACGGGAACCGCGTCGTCGCCGCGGTGACGCTGGACGGACCGGTGGCGACCCTGACCAGGACGCCGGCCCGCCGCTTCGCCAACGACCTGGTCGACGCCGCGGTTCAGCTGTCCGACGGCCTGATCAGGTAACAACCGGACGCATCCGAAGGGTTACGCAACGGTCTGGCAGCTTGCTGCAGCGGTTCTTGCGGGCACCCGAACGGAATTGTTAGAAACTGTCATGAAGCGCCGCGGGGGATATTCCCGGCGCCCAATTCGCCGGCGCCGTCCGGCGCAACCGGTGAATTCCAATTCACTGGTTCATCCGATTTCTTTCGAGAGGTAGATCCATCATGACTGCTCGCGCCGAGCGTATCGAGACCATCAAGGAAATCGTCTGCGACATTCTGGAGATCGAGGAGGACGAGGTCACCGAGACCAGCCTCTTCAAGGAGGACCACGGCGCCGACTCGCTGCGCGCCATCGAGATCCTCGCCGCGCTGGAGAAGGAGTTCGGCGTGGTCATCAACCAGACCGAGCTGCCCCGCATGGTCAACCTCGAGGGCGTCTACGAGGTCGTGGCGGAGCCGGCCGGCTGGTAGTCGCAGCCCCGTGGCCACACCACGGGTGACAGGCCAGCAGGCAGGCGGATCGGGAGGTCGGAATGTCGGCACAACACGGCACTGACCCGGCAGGGGCAGGGCAGCACCGGGTGGTCCTCACCGGGCTCGGTGTGGTCTCCAGCATCGGGCTGGGGGCGGAGGAGTTCCTGCAGGGGCTCCGTGAGGGACGGAGCGGGGCCAGGCCCATCTCGGTGTTCGAGACCGAGGGCTACGCCCACGCCAACGGGTGCGAGGTGGTGGGCTTCGATCCGAACGACTGGATCAGCCGCCTCGACGCGCAACAGCTCGGCCGGGCCACGCAGTTCTCGGTGGCGGCGGCCCGGATGGCGCTGAAGGACGCCGGCCTGGACGCCGGCCAGCTGCGCGACCAGCGCGGGCTGATCTCCATCGGCACCACCGACGGCGAGTCGTACGACCTGGACCAACTCGTCCAGGCGGAGCTGGAGATGGGGCCGGAGAAGCTCGACCCGGTCGCCACCCGGCGGGTGCCGGCCGGCCGCCTCTCGGCCGCCATCGCCCAGGAACTGGGCCTGGAGAACGTCGAGGCGGTGACCGTCCCCACCGCCTGCGGGGCAGGCAACTACGCGATCGGCAACGGCTTCGACGCCGTCCGGTCGGGCGAGGCGGAGTTCGCGTTCTGCGGCGGCGCCGACGCGATGTGCCGCAAGACCTTCACCGGTTTCTACCGGCTGGGCACCATCGCGCCGGACCGCTGTCAGCCCTTCGACATCGACCGCAAGGGCATCCTCACCGGTGAGGGCGCGGGCGTGCTCGTCCTGGAGCGCCTGGAGTCGGCGCTCGCCCGCGGGGCGCGCATCTACGCCGAGGTGCTGGGCTACGGCCTCAACTGCGACGCGTACCACCCGGTCGCGCCGAACCAGGCCAGCCTCGCCCGCTGCATGGAACTCGCCCTGGAGAACGCCGGGGTCTCGCGCGACCAGGTCGACCTGATCTCGGCGCACGGCACCGGCACCAAGGCGAACGACCTGACCGAGGTCGCGGCCATCCGGGAGGTGTTCGGCGAGGGTACGCCGCGCACCGTCTCGATGAAGTCGATGCTCGGCCACTCGATGGGCGCGGCCAGTGCGCTGGCCGCGATCGGCTGCGCGCTGGCGATCGCCAACCGCTTCATCCCGCCGACCATCAACCACGTCACCACCGACCCGGAGTGCGACGTGGACTGCGTGCCCAACAACGCCGTCGAGGCCGACCTGCGGATCGTCCAGAACAACGGCCTGGCGTTCGGCGGCAACAACGCGGTGGTGCTCCTCGGCAAGTACGAAGGACAGGAGGAGACCGCATGATCAGCCGCCCGATCGTCGGCATGGGCGCGGTGGCGAGCATCGGCACGGGCGTCGACGAGGTCTTCGACAGCCTCTGCGCCGGCCGCACCGGCCACGCCGAGCTGCGGGGCTTCGACAGCACCCGGTTCCGCGCCAAGTACGCCTACGAGGTGGACGACCGCCCCGCGCCCGGCCAGGACGTGCCGGCCCGGGCGACCCGCCTGCTGACCGAGGCGATCGCCCAGGCGGTCGCGGACGCCGGCATCGGCGAGGACCTGAGCGGGATCCCCGTGCTCATCGGCACCGGCCTGCGCGAGCTGCGCTCGGCCGAGCTGTGGTGGCGCGAGGGCACCCCGTTCACCGACGCCGGGCTGCACTTCGGCACCGCGCTGCGCGAGCGGTTCGGCGCCGACGTGACGCACACCTTCTCCAACGCCTGCTCGGCCTCGCTGTACGCGCTGGCGCTCGGCTCCGACCTGCTGGAGCAGGGCGAGACGGACACCGTCATCGTGGCCGGCGTGGACGTGCTCACCGAGAGCATGTTCGGCCTGCTGGAGCGCGTCCACCCGGTCGCGCCGGACCGGGTGCGGCCCTTCGACCGCAACCGCACCGGCGTGCTGATGGGCGACGGCGCGGGCGCCGTGGTGCTGCGCCGCGAGGACGGCGGGCGCAAGGCGCACGGCCGGCTGCGCGGCGTGGCGGTCAACTGCGACGCCTACCACGTCACCGCCCCGCACCCGGAGGGCATCGCCGAGGCGATGCGCACCGCCTACGGCCTGGCCGGCATCAAGCCCGCCGACGTGGACCTGGTGATGACGCACGGCACCGGCACCCTGCTGAACGACGAGGCCGAGGCGACCGCCCTGGCCGAGGTGTTCGGCGCGGACGCCGGCCGGCCGCTGCTGACCGCGGTCAAGTCGATGACCGGCCACACCTCGGGTGCCTCCGGTCTGCTGAATCTGATCGTCGGCCTGCGGGCCATGAACGAGGGTCGGGTCCCGCCGACCGTGGGACTGGAGGACCCGGTGGACGAGGCCGCGAAGTTCCGCTGGGTGACCGGCGAGGCGGCGACCGACCAGTCGATGCGGGTGGCGCAGCTCAACGCCTTCGGCTTCGGCGGCATCAACGCCGTCGCGATCGTGGAGGCGGACAAGTGAGCGCGACCATCGTGGTGAGCGGCGCCGCCGTCCTGGTGCCCGGCGCGGACTCCGCGCGGGCGCTGGCCGCCGGCCCCGAGAGCGGCGCGGCCGCCGTCGAGCCGGCCGCCATCGTCGGCAAGAAGGGCCTGCGCTACAAGGACCGCGCCACCCAGCTGGGTTACGCGCTGGCCGCCCGTGCGCTGGCCGACGCCGGGCTCGTCGGGGAGGAGGGGACGACCGTGCCGGCGAGCAGTATCGGCGTGGTCGCCAGCTCCAACTACGGCAACCTGGACACCGTCACCCGGGCCCTGGACACGATCCGCGAGGAGACGGTCAACGGGACCAGCCCGATGGACCTGCCGAACGCGTCCAGCAACGTCATCGCCTCCTCGGTGGCGATCCGGTTCGGCCTGCGCGGCCCGAACCTGATGGTCTGCAACGGCCCGACCTCCGGCCTGGACGCCGTCCACTGGGCGATCACGATGATCCAGGCCGGCCGGGTCGACCGCGTGCTGGTGCTCGGCGTCGAGCCCGACAACGAGGTCGTCCGCAAGCTGACCGGCGGCCGCCCCTCGGTCGACGGCGGCGCGGCGATCGTGGTCGAGCGGGCCGAGGCCGTCCAGGAGCGCTCCGGCACCGTCAAGGCGGTGCTCGGCGGCTACGTCCGCACCGCGGCCGTCCGCGACGTGCTGGACCGCCTCGCGGCGTCCGCAGAGCCCGCCCGCTGGGAGGTGCCCGGCGGTGCCGCCGCCGCGCTCGACGCGGCGCTGCTGCCCGGCGTGCCCCGGGTCGGCCTGCCGGAGTCCGCCGGCGAGCCCTCGGGTGCGCTCGGGGTGCTGCAGTGCGCGGCCGCGGTCGGCTGGTTCGAGGACGGCGGCGCCGGTGCGGTCTACGCGCTGGCCGGCGGCGAGAACGCCGACGCCAGTGCCGGCCTGGTGCTCCTGGCGCCCGGAGCCGCGTGATGGCGGCTCGCTCGCCGAAGCCCGAGGACTCCGCCCCGGTGCTGGTGCACCGGGTCGGAGGATCCGGGCTGCGCACCCTGCTGATCCACGGGCTCGGTGCCAACGCGGGCGTCTACGACAAGTGCGCCGGCCTGATGGCGGACGGCCACGAGCTCTGGGCGGCCCAACTGCCCTGGCGCGACGGCGAACTGGGCGACTGGACGCATGGCCCCGCGCTCGGCGGCTGGATCGCCGAGGCGCTGCGGCTCGTCCCCGGCGGGGCCGAGGTGCTCGTCGTCCACTCGATGGCGGTCAACGTCCTGATGGAACTGATCGACCAGGAACTCCAGCGCGGGGTCGACCCGTTCGAGGAGTTCGGGATCCGCGCCCTGGTGCTGGTCTCGCCGTTCTACCGGTCCTCGACGGAGGACTTCGACTGGGACGCGCTCACCTACTACGTGACCGACTTCCACCTGATCCTGGAAGAAGGCCTCCAGCTCGCCTCGGAGGGCCGGCTCGACCCGGACATCCAGCGCGCGATGGCGTACCGGGTGCGCGACCGGATCGGCCCGTACGGCTGGATGCGGTTCTTCGGGCTCTACCTCGCCACCCCCCTCCAGCGGACCGGCCGGATCACCGTGCCGACCCTGCTGATCAGCGGCGAGCACGACATCGGCGCGCCGCCGCACGAGGGCCGGGCCCTGGCAGCCGACCTGCCGGACGCCCGCCACCTCGTGTACCCGACCGGACACTTCCCGATGATCGAACGGCCCGAGCAGTTCGCCGCCGACATCCGTGAGTTCGTCAACTCCACCCTGGCCGACGACCCGCAGCCCGGGTCCGGCCCCCGGACAGTCTTGGAGCACCACTCATGACCACTGTGACCGATACCAATGTCAAGGCGCTCCTGGAGAGCCCGACCACCACGATCGTGCGCCCCCGCTACGAGGGCTCCAACATCTGCACCTGGATCGGCTTCAAGCACGTCAACTACATGGTCGAGGAAGCCGTCCTGGACCACTTCCGCCAGGTCGGCCTGCCCGCCCGCGGCCTGTACGAGACCCACGGCCTGGGCCTGGACCTCGTCGACATCGACACCCGCATCCTGCACGCCTTCCACATGGACGACCAGGCCGAGGCCGTCGTCTCCCCGTGGACCAAGGACGAGGACGGGACGATCGGTTTCAAGGTCGTCATCAACGTCGAGCGCGACGGTGAGGTCCTGAAGGCCGTCACCTCCAAGGTCCGCGTCTCGCTGCGGATCGACACCTACCTGGAGGCGGCCGGCGCCGTCCCGGAGCAGCTCGCCCGTTTCGCCGTCGCCAAGCTCGGCGACGACCTGGAGCGCGCCGAGGGCACCACCGCCCCGACCGAGGAGGAGATCCTCGCGTCGCTCACCGCCGGCAAGAACGCGTACGCCTGGAAGTGGAACATCCCGTACCCGTACTGCCACTTCACCGAGCGCATCCAGATGTCCGGCTACCTGCGCCTGATGGAGGAGGGCAAGGACCGGTTCGTCATGGACCGCGGCATCTCCATCAAGACCCTGCTGGACGACCGCAAGTGGATCCCGGTCGTGCCGCGCTCCAACATCCGCATCCTCGACGAGGCGCTGATGGAGGAGGACCTCTACACGGTGTACACCGTCGAGGAGGTCTTCAAGGAGTTCACCTACACCTCGCGGATGGACTTCTACGTCCTGCGCGACGGCAAGCTGGTCAAGGCCGCCACCGGCAGCATCGTGCACGGCTACGCGGTGATCGGCAACCGCCGTGACTGGAGCCTGGTCAACTTCGACCAGCGCGTCCTGGACGCGATCAACGGGGTGCAGAGCGCGTGACGAACGACGACCGGGCCGTCCGGACCCCGGGTGAGCCGTGGTTCCTCCTGATCGAGAGCCAGGGGCACTGCGCGCCGCAGGAGGCGGGCTTCCGCCGTGACGCGGTCGCGCAGGCCCGGGCCGGGCGCCCGGTCGTGATGTTCCTCGTCCAGGACGGGGTCGCGCTCGCCTTCCCGGGCAGTGACGCCGAACTGGACGGTTTCCAGGAGGCCGGCGGCCTCCTGGTGGCGGACGGCTTCTCGCTGATCCAGCGGGGGCTGGAGGAGAACACGCTGCGCAGCGGCGTGAAGGTCACCGGGATGGACGAAGTGGCGAGCTGGGTGCTGGACCCCGACGCGAACGTGGTGTGGCACTGATGGCCCGCCGGATCCCGCCGACCGACGTGCTCATCACCCTGATGGGCTCGCCGAACGAGGACGACCGCACGACCACCGCGCTGCGCCTGGCGCAGGCCCTGCTGGAGCGCGGCGCCAGCGTCCAGATCTGGACCTGCGGCAACGCGACCCTGCTCACCCAGCGCGGCCTGACCGACGACAAGCCGCGCAACCTCTCGTCGTGGAACACCGAGTACCCGACCACGGCGGCGCTCGCCCAGCGGATGCTCAAGGCGTTCCCGGACCAGCTGTACTGGTACGGCTGCCGGTTCTGCAGCGACGACCGCGGCGCCGTCGACCACCTGCCGGAGGTCGTCATGCGCCCGCCGGCCGGCTACGCCGTGAACGTGGCCGCGGCCACCCGGACCCTGATGGTCGGAGTCATCTGATGAGCGATCAGGACCCCCAGGCCCAGAAGCGGTCCCTGGGCATCATGGAACGCGGCTACCGGGGCGCCGTGGAGAAGCAGTTCTTCGACGCCTTCTACCTCGCCAACGAGCTGCACCGGCACCACGGCGGACTGGACATCCTGCTGCGCGGCCAGGCCGCCACCCACGCGGTGCGGGCCCGGCCGACGCCGTCGCTGCGCCTGGGCGACGCCGAGCTGGACACCGTCACCGACTCCCGGGTCAACCTGCGGACCCTGATCGAGGCCGGCGTGCGCGTCTGGGTCGAGGAGTCGGCGCTGGCCGCCTTCGGCTTCGCGGCGCCGCTGGACGGCGTCCTGCTGGACGGCATCCGGGTCGCGGCGGACGGCGAACTCGCGCTGCGCTGGCCCGAGTACCGCGCGGTCTACTTCCTGTGAGTCCGGCCGCCACCCACTGAACCGTTCCCACCACTGCGCCGGGGGCCACCGGCGAGGAGATCGAAAGGAGTCGGAGCAGGTATGACTACCACCCTGACCGGCACACGACGCCCGGTCATCACCGCCTGGTCGGCGGTCTCGCCGTTCGGAATCGGCCGGGACGCCTTCACCCAGGGCCTGCGCGAGCGGCGGACCACCGGCACCGCCCTGGCGCCGGAGCTGGCGCAGACCTCGGACGGCACCGCCAGCGTCGTCCCCGACTTCGACGCGCGCGCCGTGCTGGGCAAGAAGGGCACCCGCTCGATGGACCGGGTGACCGCCCTGGCCGTCACCGCGGTCGGCGCCCTGCTGGACGACGGGGACCGCAACCGCACGGTGGGCACCGGCGACCGTGCCGCGCTCGCGCTCGGCACCACCACCGGCAGCGCCCAGAGCATGATGGACTTCACCCGGGACTCGTTCACCGGCCAGGAGCCGTTCTTCGTCGACCCGGCGAAGTTCCCCAACACCGTGATGAACTGCGCCGCCGGCCAGTGCGCCATCTGGTACCAGCTCAAGGGCCCGAACGCGACCATCGCCGGTGGCCGGGTGGCCGGCCTGCACGCGCTCAGCTACTCCCGCCGGCTGCTCGCCGCCGGGCGCGCCCGCACCGTGCTGACCGGCGCGGCCGAGGAGTTCTCCTCCGCCCGCGCCTGGCTGGAGCACCACGCCACCGCCGGTGCCGCGGCGTCCCCGCTCGGCGAGGGCTGCGCGGTGCTGCTGGTCGAGCCGCCGGCGGAGAACGGCGAGGAGCAGCCGGTGCTGGCCGAGGTGCTGGCCGTCGAGCTGGGCGTGGCGCTGGACGGCGACGTCCGCAACGTCCTGGCGCGCACCGTGCGCCGGGCCCTGCAGCAGGCCGGCGTCGAGGTCTCCCAGGTCTCCGCGGTCGCCCGCTCCGGCGCCCCCGGTGCCGAGGGCGAGGCCGAGATCGCCGCCGTCCAGGAGGTGCTGGGTGCCGCCGGTGCGGTGGACCTGGCCCCGGCCGAGCTGATCGGCGACACGGGTGCGGCCGCGGCCGCCTTCCAGGCCGCCGCGCTGCTCGTCCACGCCGCCGACCAGCCCGGCGGCGCCGCCGGGCAGATCGGCGTGATCACCTCGGTCGACCGGGCCGGCTCGGTCGGCTGCGCCGTGCTGGGCCTGCGCTGAACGAACCGCCGCGGAGCCACTCCGCGCGGACCGGTGGCCGGCCGGCCGCTCGCCGACGCGACGCCGGCCGGCCGGCCGCCGGGACCGATGCAACACCAATCACACGTTGTCGAACCGAAATGAGGACGGACTGATGAGCGGACAGCTCGCCGAGCTGAACCTGGAGGAGCTGCGCGAGGTGGTCGCGAAGGTCCTCGACATCGAGGTGGACGAGCTCACCGACGACGCCGACTTCGTGGACGACCTGGAGGTCGACTCGCTGATGGCGCTCGAGGTCGTCGTGGTGCTGGAGAAGAAGTACGGCGTGAAGATCCCGGAGTCCGAGCTGAAGCAGTTCACCTGCCTGTCGCGGGCCTACGAGCTGCTGCAGGCGAAGGTGCAGGCGCGCGGATGACGGTCGACACCCCGACCCGGGCCGGCCGGCGGGCGACCCCGCTGGCCGGGCCCGTCGAGGTCACCGCGGTCGACGGCCCGCGCGCCTCGGTGCGCTTCACCGTCGCGCCCGACGAGACGGTGCTGCCCGGCCACTACCCGGGCTTCCCGATCTTCCCCGGCGTCTGCCTGGTGGACCTGACGCACGCCGGCGCGCTCGCCACCGCCCCGGCCGAGGCCGGCCCGGTGGCCCTCGCGGAGGTCGAGTCGACCCGCTTCACCAGCCCGGTCTACCCGGGCGACGTCCTCGACGTCGACCTCGACTGGCGCGAGAAGAACGGCAGTTGGATCTGCAAGGCGACCGTCCGCTCGGCCCGCGGCGACGCGGCCAAGCTGCGGCTGCGCTACCAGGGCGAGGTGACCGCATGACCGGGCAGGTGGAGATCCGCAGCCGACTGCCGCACCGCTTCCCGATGCTGCTGGTGGACCGGGTGCTCGAAGTGGAGCCGGGGCAGCGGATCACCGCGATCAAGGCGGTGACCTGCAACGAGCCGTGGTACGCCGAACTCGGCCCGGACACCCCGCCGGAGGGCTTCGGCTACCCGCAGTCGCTGCTGGTCGAGTCCTGGTGCCAGAGCGCCGGACTGCTCGGCACCTGGGACGACCCGAACCCCGACGTGCTGAGCGGCAAGGTCATGCTGTTCGGCAGCATGTCCGGCGTCCGGTTCCACGGCCAGGTGCTGCCCGGCGACGTGCTGGAGCACCGGGTGCGGATCTCCCGCGCCGTCGGTGACACCGTGATCTTCGAGGGCGAGAGCCTGGTCGCCGGGCAGCCGGTGCTGACCGTGGCGTCCGTGGTGGTGGCCATGCGCCCCGCCGAGGTGCTGCGCCCGACCGAGTCCGAGCCCGCGTCCGCGTGACCCCGAACCGACGACACTGATGGAGGACTGATGGAGGAGAAGACCTCCCGCGTGGCGCTGGTCACCGGGGGCTCGCGCGGGATCGGCCGCGCCACCGTGCTGACGCTCGCCCGCGACGGCTTCGACGTGGCGTTCTGCTACCGCTCCGACGAGGAGGCGGCGCAGAACCTGGTCAAGGAGGTCGAGGCGCTCGGCGTCAAGGTGCTCGCCCGCAAGACCGACGTGACCGCCGCCGACTCGGTGCGCGAGCTGGTCGCCGAGGTCGAGGAGCAGCTCGGCGAGATCGACGCCCTGGTCACCGCCGCCGGCATCACCCGCGACAACCCGCTGGTGCTGATGACCGACGACCAGTGGCAGGACGTCATCGACACCAACCTGGGCGGCGTCTACCATGTCTGTCGCGCCGTCGTCTTCAGCATGATGAAGCGCAAGGCCGGCGCCATCGTCAACATCTCGTCGGTGGCCGGGGTGTACGGGCACGCCACGCAGTCCAACTACTCGGCGTCCAAGGCCGGAATCATCGGCTTCTCGCGCTCGTTGGCGAAGGAGACCGGCCGGTACGGCATCCGGGTCAACACCGTCGCCCCCGGGTTCATCGAGACCGACATGACGGCGGCCATCGAGGGCAAGGCCCTGAAGGAGGCCCTGAAGTCCATCCCGATGAAGCGGATGGGCCGGGCCGAGGAGGTCGCCGACCTCGTGGGGTACCTGGTCTCGGACAAGGCGCAGTACATCACCGGTGCCGTCCTGCAGATCGACGGCGGCATCACCATCTGAGAAAGGCGGCACCATGGCGCGGAAACCGCCCCGCTGGTACTTCTCGTTCCGCAGCCCGTACTCCTGGATGGCCTACCGCGACCTGATCGGGCGCTACCCGGACGTGGCCGAGTCGATCCAGTGGCTGCCGTTCTGGGAGCCGGACGACCACCACAACGAGCACCTCGCGCAGAACGGCGTCCAGCTCCCGTACGTCGCGATGTCCCGCGAGAAGCACCTGTACATCCTCCAGGACGTGCGCCGGCTCGCCCGCGAGCGCGGCCTGGAGATGGTCTGGCCGCTGGACCGGGAGCCCCGCTGGGAGGTTTCCCACCTCGCCTACCTGGTGGCCGAAGAGCACGGCCGGGGACGGGAGTTCATCGACCGGGTCTACCGCGCCCGGTGGCAGGACGGCCTGGACATCTCCGACCCCGAGGTGATCGCCGGGTTCGGCCCGGAGCTGGGGCTCGACCCCGAGCTGCTGGGCGGCGCCGCGGCGGACCCGGAGGTGCGCGAGCGCGGACTCGCCGCGCTGGCCGCGCTGCACCGGGACGGCGTGTTCGGCGTGCCGTACTTCATCGACGGCTTCGAGAAGTTCTGGGGCGTCGACCGGCTGCCCGGCTTCGTCGCCTCCATCCGGGGGCGTGCCGCGGCCAGGACCGCCGGCGTCGCCGGCTAACCCGTCAGTCCATCAGGAACAGGAGCACACCCATGGCCACCAACCCCTTCGAGGACGACAGCGCCTCGTACTACGTCCTGGTCAACGAGGAGAACCAGCACTCGCTCTGGCCCGTGTTCGCCGAGGTGCCGGCCGGCTGGACGGTCGCGCACGGGCAGGCGGCCCGCCAGGAGTGCCTGGACTACATCAACGAGAACTGGGTCGACATGCGCCCGCGCAGCCTGGTCACCGCCATGGGCGCCTGACCTTCCCGCGCACCCACGCCCGGTCCGTGCCACTGGCACGGGCCGGGCGTTCGCGTTTGTGCATGGGGATGCCGAATTTCACGCATCCACATCCTCCACACATTCGTGTTGGCAGCTTGATGCACCGGGCATTGTGACCCAGACCGCATCGGGTGCAGGATTTGCGCGTCGGCCTCGGAGAACTGACAGATTCCTGCAATCGGTATCGCAGGATCCCGTCCTGAGGCCCCCAGCAATCTCGCCTCCTGAGAATTTCGCATTCCAGGAATCCCGTTGCCGAGCCGCGCGCCCGGTGCCGTTCCGATCGGTCGCTAGGGGTGGACGAACAGCATGCACGGCGGACACGGAGTTCCCCTGACGGCCGCTCAATCGGGAGTCCGGCCCGCCCGGCAGCTGGAGCCCGGCCATTCGATCGTCCATGCCGCAGCAGACCTGGGGATCCGGGGTGACGTGGACGCGGCACTCCTGGGCGCGGCGACGCCCGCCGCCGCGCAGTTCGGCGCGCAGTCCGGCCACGCGCAGCTGTGCGCCCACCTGGCCGCGCGGATGCCCGAACCTCCCTGGACCGCAACCGCATCGACCTGATGAAGCCCGCGGCGCTCGCCGGGATCGGGCGGATCCTCGCGGACGAACTGCACACGATCGACGACGCCGCCGAAGCGCGCCGCCCCTCTGACGGGTCGTGCTCGTCCCTCCTTCTGACGCAACACCGAACCGTGTGAGGGTGGATCAACCATGCCAGAAACCGGAAGCACCGGGCTGCCCGTGACGGCCGGCGCCGCAGTCGGCACTGAACCGGCTGTGTCCTCGGCCGTCGCGGTCGTGCCCGCGACGACGGCGGAGCTGTTCGCGGCCCGGGTGGCGGCGGCGCCGCACGCGCCGGCCCTGGTGTTCGAGGGCGGCGAGCTCTCCGCGGCCGAACTGAACGCGCGGGCAACCCAGTTGGCCCGCTACCTGAGTGAGTTAGGCGTCGGCCCGGAGTCGTTCGTGGCGCTGGCCCTGCCGCGCTCGGTGGAGTTCGTGGTCGCCGTCCTGGCGGTGTGGAAGGCGGGCGGCGCGTATCTGCCTGTCGACCCGGCTTACCCGGCCGACCGGATCTCCTACATGCTGGAGGACGCCGAGCCGCCGTTGGTGCTCACCCGCTGCGATGTCGCGGAGCGCGTCCCCGAGGGGCGCCCGGTCGTGGTGCTGGACGACCCGGCGGTCGCCGCGGCCGTCGAGGCGCAGTCCGCGGCGGAACTCGTCAGTCCGGCGCGGTTGTCGAATCCGGCCTACCTGATCTACACCTCCGGCTCGACGGGCCGCCCCAAGGGCGTCGTGGTGTCGCATTCCGGTGCGGCGAGCCTGCTCGCCACCCAGCTGGAGCGGCTGCAGGCGGGCCCGGGCTCCCGGGTGCTGCAGTTCGCCTCGCCCAGCTTCGATGCCGCCTTCTGGGAGCTGTGCCTGGGGCTGTTCTCCGGCGCGGCCCTCGTCGTGGCGCCCGCCGAGACGCTGCTCCCGGGCGAGGAACTGCGGCGGACCCTGGTCGAGTTCGGGGTGACCCACGTGTTGCTGCCGCCGGTCCTCCTGGCGGCGATGGAGCCGAGCGACGACCTGTTGCCGGGCGGCCGGCTGGTCTCGGGCGGCGAGGCGTTGTCGGGCGAGGTCGCCGGCCGCTGGTCGACGGGCCGCCATCTGGTGAACGCGTACGGCCCGACCGAGGCGACCGTCGTCGTCACGCTCAGCGGACCGCTGGGCGGCACGGAGACCCCGCCGCTCGGTGCGCCTGTGGTGGACGCCCGGCTGTACGTGCTGGATCCGGGCCTGCGGCCGGTGGGGCCGGGTGTGGTCGGCGAGTTGTACATCGCCGGGGCGGGTCTGGCGCGTGGCTACCTGGGTCGTCCGGGTCTGAGTGGTGAGCGTTTCGTCGCGGACCCGTTCGGTCCGGCGGGTTCGCGGATGTACCGCACCGGCGACCTGGTGCGGCGGACGGAGGCCGGGGAGCTGGAGTTCGCCGGCCGGGTCGACGACCAGGTGAAGATCCGCGGCTTCCGGATCGAGCTGGGCGAGGTCGAGGCGACGCTGGCCGGGCAGCCCGGCGTCGGACAGGCCGCAGTCCTGGCTCGCGAGGACCAGCCCGGTGCCCGGCAGCTCGTCGGCTACGTCGTCCCCCGGGACGGCGCCGTGCTCGACCCGGCCGAACTGCGGGTGGGCGTGGGCGGGTCGCTGCCGGACCACATGGTCCCGGCGGCCGTCGTGGTCCTCGACGCGTTCCCGGTGACGCCGAACGGCAAGCTGGATCGCAGGGCGCTGCCCGCGCCGGACTTCGGCGCCGCGGCTGGTGGGCGGCGGCCGCGGACGGTGCAGGAGGAACTGCTCTGCGCGGTGTTCGCGGAGCTGCTGGGGGTGCCGGGCATCGGCATCGACGACGACTTCTTCCACTTCGGCGGGCATTCGCTGCTGGCCACCCGGCTGGTCGGGCGGGTGCGTTCGGCGCTGGGTGTCGAGTTGGCTGTCCGTACCGTGTTCGAGGCGCCCACCGTGGCGGCGCTGGCCGCCCGGCTGAGCGATGCCGGCGAGGCCCGTCCGGCGCTGGAACCGGCGGTACGCCCGGGTCGGGTTCCGCTGTCGTTCGCGCAGCGGCGGTTGTGGTTCCTGCACCGGCTGGAGGGTCCGAGCGCGACCTACAACCTGCCGATGGCGCTGCGGCTTTCGGGTGTGCCGGACCGGGCGGCGCTGGCAGCCGCTCTCGGCGACGTGGTCGGCCGGCACGAGAGCCTGCGGACGGTGTTCCCCGAGGACGAGGGTGTGCCGTTCCAGCGGGTGCTGGAGGATGTGGCGCCGGAGCTGACCGTGCGCGAGGTGGCGGCGGGCGAGTTGGAGACTGCCCTGTCGGCGGCCGCGGCGGTCGGCTTCGAGCTGGAGTCCGAGGTCCCGCTGCGGGCCGAGCTGTTCGTTGTCAGTGCCGACGAGTCCGTCCTGTTACTGACACTTCATCATATCGCCGGTGATGGCTGGTCGTTGGTTCCGCTGAGTGCGGATCTGGCGGCGGCCTACGGGGCGCGGGTGCGCGGTGAGGCTCCGGTCTGGGAGCCGCTGGCGGTGCAGTACGCCGACTTCACGTTGTGGCAGCAGGGGCTGCTCGGCGAGGAGGGTGACCCGGAGAGCCTGATCGCCCGGCAGTTGGCGTTCTGGAAGTCCGAACTCGCCGGATCTCCTGCCGAGTTGAACATTCCGACCGACCGGGTGCGGCCGGCGGCAGCGAGCTACCGGGGTGCGAGCCTCGGGTTCACCGTCCCGCCGGAGGTGCACGCAGGCCTGCGGTCGCTCGCCCGCGAGTCCGGGGCGACGCTGTACATGGTGGTCCAGGCGGCGATGGCGACCCTGCTCACCCGGTTGGGCGCGGGGGAGGACGTGCCGATCGGCGGGGTCGTGGCCGGGCGTACCGACGAGGCGTTGGACGATCTGGTCGGCTTCTTCGTGAACACCGTGGTCCTGCGCAGTGACACCTCGGGCGACCCGAGCTTCCGCGAACTGCTGGGCCGGGTGCGGGAGTCGGACCTGGCGGCGTTCGCGCACCAGGACGTGCCGTTCGAGCGGCTGGTCGACGCGGTCGGTGCGAACCGCTCGCTGGCCCGGCACCCGCTGTTCCAGGTGATGCTCGTCCTGCAGAACAACGAGCAGGCCCGGTTCACCTTTGCGGACCTGCGCGCCGACTGGCGCCGCGTGGATGCGGGTGTGGCCAAGTTCGACCTCGCCTTCGAGCTGATCGAGCGGGCCGAGGGCGGGATCGAGGGCCTGGTCGAGTACTCCTGTGACCTCTTCGAGCGGGAGACGGCCGAGCGGATCTGCGAGCGCTTCGTCCGGGTACTGGCCGCCGTGGCGGCGGCGCCGGACCAGCGGATCGGCCGGATCGAGGTGCTGGACGCGGCCGAGCGTCGGCAGGTGCTGGCGGAGTGGAGCAGTGCTCCGAGCGCGGTCGAGGAGCTGACGGCGGCGGAGCTGTTCGCGGCCCGGGTGGCGGCGGCGCCGGACGCGCCGGCCCTGGTGTTCGAGGGCGGCGTCTACTCGGCGGCCGAACTGGACGCGCGGGTGACCCGGTTGGCCCGGCACCTGGTCGAGTTGGGGGTCGGGCCGGAGTCGTTCGTGGCCCTGGCCTTGCCGCGTTCGGTGGAGCTGGTCGTCGCGGTGCTCGCGGTGTGGAAGGCGGGTGGCGCGTACCTTCCCGTGGACCCGGCCTATCCGGCCGACCGGATCTCCTACATGCTCGACGAAGCCCGGCCGCAGCTCGTCCTGACCCGCTCGGACGTGGCCGACCGGGTGCCGGCCGGCCGCCCGGTCGTGGTGCTGGACGACCCGGCCGTGATCGCGGCCGTCGAGGCGCAGTCGGTGGCGGAATTCGTCAGTCCGGCGCGGTTGTCGAACCCGGCCTATCTGATCTACACGTCTGGTTCGACCGGGCGTCCCAAGGGCGTTGTGGTGTCGCACGCCGGTGTGGCGGGCATGCTCGCCACTCAGCTGGAGCGGGCGCCGGTGGGTGCCGGTGACCGGGTGCTGCAGTTCGCTTCGCCGAGCTTCGATGTCGCGTTCTGGGACATGTGCATGGGTCTGTTCTCGGCCGGCACCCTGGTGGTGGTTCCGGCGGAGCGGTTGCAGGCGGGTGAGGAGCTGCGGCGGACCCTGGTCGAGTTCGGGGTGACCCATGCGCTGGTGCCGCCGGTCGTGTTGGCGGCGATGGAGTCGACCGACGATGTGCTGGCGGGCGGATTCCTGATGGCGGCCGGTGAGGCCTTGCCGGGTGAGGTGGTCGGGCGCTGGTCGCCGGGGCGCACGCTGTTGAACGTCTACGGTCCGACCGAGTCGACGGTCGCGGCGACGGTCAGTGGCAGTGGGTTGAGCGGTTCGGCGACGCCGTCGATCGGCCGGGCGGTGCTCGGGACCCGGTTGTATGTGCTGGATCCGGGTCTGCGGCCGGTGGTGCCGGGCGTGGTCGGTGAGTTGTACATCGCCGGTGCCGGTCTGGCGCGCGGCTACCTCAAGCGTCCGGACCTGACCGGTGAGCGCTTCACCGCCGACCCGTACGGCCCGGCGGGTTCGCGGATGTACCGCACGGGTGACCTGGTGCGGCAGACGGCGGGCGGTGAGCTGGACTACCTGGGCCGGGTCGACGACCAGGTGAAGATCCGCGGCTTCCGGATCGAACTCGGCGAGATCGAGTCGGTGCTCGCCGCGCACCCGGCGGTGGGTCAGACGGCGGTCATGGCGCGCGAGGATCAGCACGGCGGCAAGCAGGTGGTCGCGTATCTGGTCGCCGCACCGGGCGCCGAACTGCCGGATACCGCCGGGCTGCGCGCCTACGTCGGCGGAACACTGCCCGACTACATGGTCCCCGCCGCGTTCGTGGTCCTCGACGCGTTCCCGGTGACGCCGAACGGCAAGCTGGACCGCAAGGCCCTGCCCGCCCCGGACTTCACCGCCGCGCGCAGTGGCCGCCGCCCCCGGACGGCGCAGGAGGAGCTGCTCTGCGCGGTGTTCGCGGAGCTGCTGGGGGTGCCGGAGATCGGCATCGACGACGACTTCTTCCACTTCGGCGGGCATTCGCTGCTGGCCATCCGGCTGGTCGGGCGGGTGCGTTCGGCGCTGGGTGTCGAGTTGGCCGTCCGTACCGTGTTCGAGGCGCCCACGGTCGCGGGGCTGGCCGCCCGGCTGGCCGATGCCGGTCAGGCCCGTCCGGCGCTGGTACCGGCGGTGCGCCCGGGGCGGGTTCCGCTGTCGTTCGCGCAGCGGCGGCTGTGGTTCCTGCACCGTCTGGAGGGTTCGAGCGCGACCTACAACATCCCGCTGGCACTGCGGCTCACCGGCACGCTCGACCGGGCGGCCCTGGCGGGGGCCCTGGCCGATCTGGTCGCGCGGCACGAGAGCCTGCGGACGGTGTTCCCCGAGGACGACGGCGTGCCGTATCAGCGGGTGCTGGAAGATGTGGCGCCGGAGCTGGCCGTGCGCGAGGTGGCGGCGGGCGAGTTGGAGACTGCCCTGTCGGCGGCCGCGGCGGTGGGCTTCGAGCTGGAGTCCGAGATCCCGCTACGGGCCGAGCTGTTCATGCTGGGTGTGGACGACCACGTTGTTCTGTTGACGCTGCATCACATTGCCGGTGATGGCTGGTCGTTGGTTCCACTGGGCGCGGACCTGGGGGCGGCTTACGGGGCGCGGGTGCGCGGTGAGGCTCCGCAGTGGGAGCCGTTGGCGGTGCAGTACGCGGACTTCACGTTGTGGCAGCAGGGGCTGCTCGGTGAGGAGGGTGACCCGGAGAGCCTGATCGCCCGGCAGTTGGCGTTCTGGAAGTCCGAACTCGCCGGTTCTCCCGCCGAGTTGAACATTCCGACCGACCGGCAGCGCCCGGCGGCGGCGACCTACCGGGGTGCGAGCCTCAGGTTCACCGTCCCGCCGGCGGTGCACGCCGGCCTGCTCTCGCTTGCCCGGGAGTCCCGCTCCACCCTGTTCATGGTCCTGCAGTCCGGTCTGGCCGCGCTGTTGACCCGGCTCGGGGCGGGGGAGGACGTGCCGATCGGCGGGGTCGTGGCCGGGCGTACCGACGAAGCGCTGGATGACCTGGTCGGCTTCTTCGTGAACACCGTGGTCCTGCGCACCGACACCTCGGGCGACCCGAGCTTCCGCGAACTGCTGGGCCGGGTGCGGGAGTCGGACCTGGCGGCGTTCGCGCACCAGGACGTGCCGTTCGAGCGCCTGGTCGACGCGGTCAGCCCGGACCGTTCCTTGGCCCGGCACCCGCTGTTCCAGGTGATGCTCGTCCTGCAGAACAACGAGCAGGCCCGGTTCGGGTTTGCGGACCTGCAGGCCGAATCCGTCCAGGTCGACCCGGGTGTGGCCAAGTTCGACCTCGCCTTCGAGCTGATCGAGCAAGCTGCGGGCGGGATCGACGGCCTGGTCGAGTACTCCTGTGACCTCTTCGACCCGGAGACCGCCGAGCGGATCTGCGAGCGCTTCGTCCGGGTGCTGACGGCGGCTGCCGCGGCGCCGGACCAGCGGATCGGCCGGATCGAGGTGCTGGACGAGGCCGAGCGCCGGAAGGTGCTGGCGGAGTGGAGCAGTGCTCCGAGCGCGGTCGAGGAGCTGACCGCGCCGGAGCTGTTCGCGGCCCGGGTGGCGGCGGCGCCGGACGCGCCGGCCCTGGCGTTCGAGGGCGGCGTCTACTCGGCGGCTGAACTGGACGCGCGGGTGACCCGGTTGGCCCGCTACCTGGTCGAGCTGGGCGTCGGCCCGGAGTCGTTCGTGGCCCTGGCCTTGCCGCGTTCGGTGGAACTGGTCGTCGCGGTGCTTGCCGTGTGGAAGGCGGGTGGCGCCTACCTGCCCGTCGATCCGGCCTATCCGGCCGACCGGATCTCCTACATGCTGGAGGACGCCGAGCCGCCGTTGGTGCTCACCCGCTCCGACGTCGCGGAGCGCGTCCCCGAGGGGCGCCCGGTCGTGGTGCTGGATGATCCGGCCGTGATCGCGGCCGTCGAGGCGCAGTCGGTGGCGGAACTCGTCAGTCCGGCGCGGTTGTCGAACCCGGCCTATCTGATCTACACCTCTGGTTCGACCGGGCGTCCCAAGGGTGTTGTGGTGTCGCATTCCGGTGTGGCGGGCATGCTCGCCACTCAGCTCGACCGGGCGCCGGTGGGTGCCGGTGACCGGGTGTTGCAGTTCGCTTCGCCGAGCTTCGACGTCGCGTTCTGGGACATGTGCATGGGCTTGTTCTCGGGCGCGGCGCTGGTGGTGGTTCCGGCGGAGCGGTTGCAGGCGGGTGAGGAGCTGCGGCGGACCCTGGTCGAGTTCGGGGTGACCCATGCGCTGGTGCCGCCGGTCGTGTTGGCGGCGATGGAGTCGACCGACGATGTGCTGGCGGGCGGATTCCTGATGGCGGCCGGTGAGGCGCTGCCGGGTGAGGTGGTCGGGCGCTGGTCGCCGGGGCGCACGCTGTTGAACGTCTACGGTCCGACCGAGTCGACGGTCGCGGCGACGGTCAGTGGCAGTGGGTTGAGCGGTTCGGCGACGCCGTCGATCGGCCGGGCGGTGCTCGGGACCCGGTTGTATGTGCTGGATCCGGGTCTGCGGCCGGTGGTGCCGGGCGTGGTCGGTGAGTTGTACATCGCCGGTGCCGGTCTGGCGCGCGGCTACCTCAAGCGTCCGGACCTGACCGGTGAGCGCTTCACCGCCGACCCGTACGGCCCGGCGGGTTCGCGGATGTACCGCACGGGTGACCTGGTGCGGCAGACGACGGGCGGTGAGCTGGACTACCTGGGCCGGGTCGACGACCAGGTGAAGATCCGCGGCTTCCGCATCGAACTCGGCGAGATCGAGTCGGTGCTCGCCGCGCACCCGGCGGTGGGACAGACGGCGGTGATGGCGCGCGAGGACCAGCACGGCGGCAAGCAGGTGGTCGCGTATCTGGTCGCCGCACCGGGCGCCGAACTGCCGGACACCGCCGGGCTGCGCGCCTACGTCGGCGGAACACTGCCCGACTACATGGTCCCCGCCGCGTTCATCGCGCTGGCGGCCTTCCCGGTGACGCCGAACGGCAAGCTGGACCGCAAGGCCCTGCCTGCCCCGGACTTCACCGCCGCGCGCAGTGGCCGGCGCCCCCGGACGGCGCAGGAGGAGCTGCTCTGCGCGGTGTTCGCCGAACTGCTGGGGGTGCCGGAGATCGGCATCGACGACGACTTCTTCCACTTCGGCGGGCACTCGCTGCTGGCCACCCGGCTGGTCGGGCGGATCCGGTCCGCACTCGGCGTCGAAGTCGCCGTCCGTACCGTGTTCGAGGCGCCCACCGTGGCGGCCCTCGCCGCCAGGCTGGCCGATGCCGGCCAGGCCCGTCCGGCGCTGGAACCGGCGGTGCGCCCGGGGCGGGTTCCGCTGTCCTTCGCGCAGCGGCGGCTGTGGTTCCTCCACCGTCTGGAGGGTTCGAGCGCGACCTACAACATCCCGCTGGCACTGCGGCTCACCGGCACGCTCGACCGGGCGGCGCTGACGGCCGCCCTGGCCGATCTGGTCGGCCGGCACGAGAGCCTGCGCACGGTGTTCCCCGAGGACGACGGCGTGCCCTACCAGGAGGTGCTGGCGGACGCGGCGCCGGAGTTGCTGGTCCGGGAGACGACCGAGGCCGCCCTGCCGGACGCGCTGGCGGCCGCCGCCGCGACCGGCTTCGAGCTGGAGTCCGAGATCCCGCTGCGGGCCGATTTGTTCGTCGTCGGCGCCGAGGAGTGTGTGCTCCTTCTGACGATTCATCACATCGCTGCGGACGGCTGGTCGATGGTGCCGCTGAGTGCGGACCTGGCGGCGGCCTATGGGGCGCGGGTGCGCGGGGAGGCTCCGGTCTGGGAGCCGCTGGCGGTGCAGTACGCCGACTACACGCTGTGGCAGCAGGGGCTGCTCGGTGAGGAGGGTGACCCGGAGAGCCTGATCGCCCGGCAGTTGGCGTTCTGGAAGTCCGAACTCGCCGACGTTCCCGAAGAGCTGAACATTCCGACCGACCGGGTGCGGCCGGCGGCGGCGACCTACCGGGGTGCGAGCCTCGGGTTCACCGTCCCGCCGGAGGTGCACCGTGGCCTGCAGTCGCTCGCCCGCGAGTCCGGGGCGACGCTGTACATGGTGGTCCAGGCGGCGATAGCGACCCTGCTCACCCGGTTGGGTGCGGGGGAGGACGTGCCCATCGGTGGTGCCGTGGCCGGTCGGACCGATGAGGCGTTGGACGATCTGGTCGGCTTCTTCGTGAACACCGTGGTGCTGCGCACCGACACCTCCGGTGACCCGACGTTCCGCGAACTGCTGGGCCGTGTCCGGGAGTCGGACCTGGCGGCGTTCGCGCATCAGGACGTGCCGTTCGAGCGGCTGGTCGACGCGGTCGGTGCGAACCGCTCGCTGGCCCGGCACCCGCTGTTCCAGGTGATGTTCGTCCTGCAGAACAACGAGCAGGCCCACTTTACGTTCGCGGACCTGCGCGCCGAATCCGTCCAGGTCGACGCGGGCGTGGCCAAGTTCGACCTTTCCTTCGAGCTGATCGAGCGGGCCGGGGGCGGGCTCGAAGGCCAGCTCGAATACTCCAGTGACCTCTTCGACCCGGGGACGGCCGAGCGGATCTGCGAGCGCTTCGTCCGGGTGCTGGCCGCCGTGGCGGCGGCGCCGGACCAGCGGCTCGGCCGGATCGAGGTGCTGGACGCCGACGAGCGCCGGAAGGTGCTGGGGGAGTGGAGCAGCGCTCCGCGGGCCGTGGCGGCGCTGACCGCGCCGGAGCTGTTCGCGGCCCGGGTGGCGGCGGCGCCGGACGCGCCGGCCCTGGCGTTCGAGGGCGGCTGCTACTCGGCGGCCGAACTCGACGCGCGCTCCAACCGCCTGGCCCGGCACCTGGTCGAGCTGGGCGTCGGCCCGGAGTCGTTCGTGGCGCTGGCCTTGCCGCGTTCGGTGGAACTGGTCGTCGCCGTCCTGGCGGTGTGGAAGGCGGGTGGCGCGTATCTGCCCGTCGACCCGGCCTACCCGGCCGACCGGATCTCGTACATGGTGGAGGACGCCGAGCCGCCGTTGGTGCTCACCCGCTCCGACGTCGCGGAGCGCGTCCCCGCGGGGCGCCCGGTCGTGGTTCTGGACGACCCGGCCGTGATCGCGGCCGTCGAGGCGCAGTCCCCTGCCGGGCTCGCGGTCACCGCGGGCCTGTCGAATCCGGCGTACCTGATCTACACCTCTGGTTCGACCGGCCGCCCGAAGGGCGTTGTGGTCTCGCATTCCGGTATTGCGAACCTGCTCGCGTTCCAGGTCGAGCTGACGGAGGTGGGTGTCGGCTCGCGTGTGCTGCAGTTCGTCTCGCCCAGCTTCGACGGTGCTTTCTGGGAGCTGTGCATGGGTTTGTTCTCTGGCGCGGCGCTGGTGGTGGTTCCCGCGGAGCGGCTGCAGGCGGGTGGGGAGCTGGAGCGGACGCTGACCGAGTTCGAGGTGACCCATGTGGCGCTGCCGCCGGTGGTGCTGTCGGCGATGGAGCCGAAGGACGGGCTGCTGTCCGGTGGGTGCGTGATCTCGGGTGGCGAGGCGTTGTCCGGTGAGGTCGTCGCCCGCTGGTCGCCGGGCCGCCGGCTGGTGAACTCCTACGGTCCGACGGAGGCGACGGTCTGCGCCACGAACACCGCCGCGCTGAGCGGTTCGGCGACCCCGCCGATCGGCTTCCCGGTGTTCAACGCCCGGTTGTACGTGCTGGATCCGGGTCTTCGGCCGGTCGCCCCGGGCGTGGCGGGTGAGTTGTACGTCGCCGGCCCCGGCCTGGCCCGGGGTTATCTGGGCCGTCCCGGCCTGAGCGCCGAGCGCTTCACCGCCGACCCGTACGGGCCGGCGGGCTCCCGGATGTACCGCACCGGCGATCTGGTGCGCTGGCGTGCGGACGGTCAGCTCGCGTACGTCGGCCGGGCGGATCATCAGGTCAAGCTGCGCGGTTTCCGGATCGAGTTGGGTGAGGTCGAGGCGGCCCTGGCCGGGCGGCCCGGTGTGGGCCAGGTCGCCGTGCTGATCCGCGAGGACCAGCCGGGGGTTCGGCAGTTGGTCGGTTATGTGGTGGCCTCGGACGGTGCGGTGCTCGACCCGGCCGAACTGCGGGCGGGCGTGGGTGAGTCGCTGCCGGACTACATGGTCCCGTCCGCCGTCGTGGTCCTCGACGCGTTCCCGGTGACGCCGAACGGCAAGCTGGACCGCAAGGCCCTGCCCGCCCCGGACCTGTCCACCATGACCACCGGGACGGCCGCCCGTGACGGGCGCGAGGAGGTGCTCTGTGCATTGTTCGCCGGCCTCCTGGGCCTGACGGCGGTCGGCGTGCACGACAGTTTCTTCGACCTGGGCGGTGACAGCATCGTCTCGATCCAGCTGGTCAGCCGCGCCCGTAAGGCCGGGCTGGTGATCACCCCGCGCCAGGTCTTCGAGCACAGGACCGTCGCGGCCCTCGCCGCTGTCGCTCAGGACCTGGCGTCGGGCGCGGCCCCCGCGGTCGCGGACAGCGGCCTGGGTCGCGTTCCGGCCACGCCGGTGATGCGCTGGCTGTTCGGGCGCGGCGGCCCGCTCGGCCGGTTCAACCAGTCGATGTTGCTGAACGTCCCCGCCGGGCTGACCGAGGAGCACCTGACCGCGGCCCTGCAGGCCGTCCTCGACCGCCACGACGTCCTGCGCGCCCGGCTCGTCCCCGTAGACGAGACGAGCGCCCCCGGCGGCCCGGAACTGGACGTCCCGCCGCCCGGCAGCGTCCGGGCCTCCGCGCTGGTCAGCCGGGTCGACCTTGCCGCTCCCGGCGCGCCGGGCCTGCGTGAGCTGCTGGCGCGCGAGGGTGAGGCCGCGGCCGATCGGCTGGACCCGGAGCGCGGTGTCATGGTCCAGGCGGTCTGGTTCGATGCCGGGCCGGACGCGCCGGGCCGGCTGCTGCTGGTCGTCCAGCACCTGGCGGTCGACGGCGTCTCCTGGCGCATCCTGGTCCCCGACCTGGCGGCCGCCTGGGAGGCGGTCGCGGCCGGGCGCGAGCCCGTCCTCGACCCGGTGGCCACCTCCTTCCGGAGCTGGTCCCGGGGCCTGGCCGAGGCCGCCCTGAGCCCCGCCCGTCGTAGGGAACTGTCGCTGTGGGAGCGTCAGTTGGACGTCATTGACCCGCTGGTCGGCGACCGCCCGTTCGACCTCGCCGAGGACCTGACGGGCACCGCGCGGACCCTGACCCGCACCCTGCCCAGTGACGTCACCGCGGAGCTGCTGACCAGCGTCCCGGCCGCGTACCACGCGGGCGTCAACGACGTGCTGCTCACCGCCTTCGCGCTGGCCGTGGCGGATTACCGACGTCGGCACGGCCGGGTCGGCGACGGCTCCGTCCTGGTCGACCTGGAGGGCCACGGCCGCGAGGATGTGGTCGGCGGTGCCGACGTCTCCCGCACGGTCGGCTGGTTCACCAGCGCGCACCCCGTCCGCCTCGCCCCGGCCGTCCGCGACTGGGCCGGGCTGTGGGCCGGCGGCGCGCCGGTCGGCCAGGCGCTCAAGCTGGTCAAGGAGCAGCTGCGCGCCCTGCCCGACCACGGCCTCGGCTTCGGTCTGTTGCGTCACCTCAACCCGGAGACCGGGCCGCAGCTGGAGGCGTTCGGCGAGCCGCAGTTCGGCTTCAACTACCTGGGCCGCTTCCCGGCCGCCGGTGACGGGCCGTGGTCGGCCGCCGCCGAGGCCGAGGCGCTCGGGGGCGGGACCGACCCGGCGATGCCGATGACCCACCTGGTGGCGCTGGAGGCCCTGACCGAGGACCATCCCACGGGCCCGCGGCTGGTGGCGAGCTGGTCCTGGGCGGGCCGGGCCGTCTCCGAGGAGACCGTGGCGGAACTGGCCGACCTGTGGTTCCGTGCGCTGCGCGTGACGGCCGAGCACGCCCGCACCGCCGGCAGTGGCGGCCACACCCCCTCGGACCTCTCTCTCGTGTCCTTGTCCCAGGCCGAGATCGACCTGCTGGAAGCCGACTGGAGGCTCCCGAACTGACGAAGCCCGCGTGGCCGTGACCAAGCACCACATCCCGGTCGACGGCTGCTCGGTGCCCGTCACGAGCGCCCGGTCCGTACCGATGGCACGGGCCGGGCGCTGCTGTGCATCTGGATGACGAATCGGGGCGGACCCACGTACTCCGGTCCTCCCCGGTGGCAACTTGATGCATTGAGCATTGTGACCAGAACTACTCGGTGCCAGAGTTTGCGGCGTCAGCCTCGAACAGACGTCGCGGTCTCCTGCGATCTGCATCGCAGGGCCCGTTCTGAGGCTTGGAGAGATCTCACCTTCTGGGAATTCAGTCTTCGGGATTCCGTCGCACCCAGTCCTGCGGCCGGTCCCGTTCCAACCGATCGCTATCGCCAGGGATGGAAGTAACAGCATGTCCGGGGGAGACAGAGCTGCCTTGACGGCGGCTCAAGCGGGAATCTGGTTCGCCCAGCAGTTGGAGCCTGACAATCCGATCTTCAATGCCGCGGAATACCTGGAGATCCAGGGTGACGTGGACGCGGCGCTGCTGGAGGCCGCGCTGCGGCAGGTCGTCACCGAGGCCGAGACCCTCCGGGTGCGCATCGCGCAGGACGGGGACGAGCTGTGGCAGTACATCCAGCCCGTCCCCGAACGGCTGTTGGAGGTCGTCGACCTCACCGCCGAGGCCGACCCGGAGGCAGTCGCCGTCGCCCGGATGCGGCGGACCATGGCGGTCGCCCTCGACCCCGGCCGCGACCGGCTGTACCACTTCGAGCTGCTGAAGGTGGCCCCCGGGCGTCACCTGTGGTTCTACTGCTACCACCACGTGGTGGTGGACGGCTTCACCGTCGCCCTGCTCGCCCAGCGCACCGCGGAGGTGTACACCGCACTCGCCGCCGGCGAGCCCGGCCCGGCCAACCCGTTCGGCCCGCTGGCCGCCCTGGTCGCCGCCGACCAGGAGTACCGGGCCTCCGAGCGGTTCACCGAGGACCGCGACTACTGGGCCGGCAAGCTCGCCGACTGCCCCGAGCCGGTCGGCCTCGCCGCCCGCAAGCCGGTCCTGGCGCACGGGCTGGTCCGGCGCACCGCCTTCCTGCCGGTCGAGCACCTGGACGCGCTGCGCGACACCGCCCGCGAGGCCGGCGCGACCTGGCCGGCCGTCGTCGCCACCGCCTCCGCCCTGTACCTGCAGCGCGCCACCGGCGCGTCCGAGGTGGTGCTCGGCCTGCCGGTCGCCACCCGGCTCGGCAAGGCTGCCCGCAGCCTGCCCGGCATGGTCTCCAACGTCGTCCCGGTCCGGGTGGCGATCGACCCGTCCGCCACCTTCGCCGAGGCCCTGCGCCTGGTCACCGTCGAACTGAAGGGCGCGCTCAAGCACCAGCGCTACCGCTACGAGGACCTGCGCCGCGACCGCGGCCTGCTCGCCGGGGACCAGCGGCTCACCGGGCCCGAGATCAACATCATGATGTTCGACTACGACCTGCGCTTCGGGCCGCACCGCGCCGTCGTGCACAACCTGTCGATCGGCCCCTCCGACGACCTCTCGGTGATCTTCTACGACCGCTCGGACGGCCGCGGCCTGCAGGTCGACTTCGACGCCAACCCCGAGCTGTACAGCGGGGACGAACTCGCCGCCCATCAGGACCGGTTCCTCGGCTTCCTGGCCAACCTCGCGGCCACCGCGCCCGAGCAGGCGGTCGGCCGGGTCGACCTGCTCGGCGAGGCCGAGCGCGAGCTCGTCCTGCGCACCCTCAACGACACCGGGCACCCGCTGCCGCCCACCACCCTCACCCAGCTGCTGGCCGGCCGGGCCGCCGCCGGGCCGGACGCGCAGGCGCTCGACTTCGAGGGGCAGAGCCTCAGTTACCGCGAACTGCACGAGCGCGCCGACCGGCTCGCCCACCTGCTGGTCGAGCGCGGCGCCGGCCCCGAGCGGATCGTCGCGCTCGCGGTGCCCCGCTCGGTCGAGCTGGTGGTCGGCCTGCTCGCCGTGCTCAAGTCCGGGGCCGCCTACCTGCCGATCGACCCGGACTACCCGGCCGAGCGGATCTCCTTCCTGCTGGAGGACGCGAGCCCGGCCCTGCTGCTCACCACCGCGTCGGCCCGCGACCGGATGCCCGCCGAACTGGCCGTCCCGCAGCTGCCGTTGGACGGCCCCGAGCTTCCCGGCCTGCTCGCCGACCGCCCGGCCGGCCCGCCCGCCGTGCGGCAGAGCCCGGACCACCCCGCGTACGTCATCTACACGTCCGGCTCCACCGGCCGCCCCAAGGGCGTCCTGGTGCCGCACCGCGGCATCGTCAACCGGCTGCTCTGGATGCAGGACGCCTACGGACTCGGTGACGACGACCGGGTGCTGCAGAAGACCCCGTCCGGCTTCGACGTCTCGGTCTGGGAGTTCTTCTGGCCGCTGATCCAGGGCGCCACCCTGGTGCTCGCCCGGCCCGAGGGGCACAAGGACCCGGCCTACCTCGCCGCCCTGATCCGCGACCAGCGCGTCACCACCGCGCACTTCGTGCCGTCCATGCTCCAGGTCTTCCTCCAGGAGCCCGCCGCCGCGCAGTGCACCGGCCTGCGCCGGGTGATCACCAGCGGCGAGGCGCTGCCCGAGGAGACCCAGGGCCGGCTGCTGCGCACCCTCCCCGGCACCGGGCTGCACAACCTGTACGGCCCGACCGAGGCGTCCGTCGACGTCACCTCCTGGGAGTGCCGGGACGAGCCCGGCGCGGTGCCGATCGGCCGTCCGGTCTGGAACACCCGCACCTACGTGCTGGACGCCGGGCTGCGCCCGGTCGCCCCCGGCGCTCCGGGCGAACTGTACCTGTCCGGTGACCAGTTGGCCCGCGGCTACCTCAACCGGCAGGGCCTGACCGCCGAGCGCTTCGTCGCCGACCCGTACGGCCCGCCCGGCTCGCGGATGTACCGCACCGGCGACCTCGCCGCCTGGGGCGCGGACGGCGCGCTGCGCTACCTCGGCCGCACCGACGACCAGGTGAAGATCCGCGGCTTCCGGATCGAACTCGGCGAGATCGAGGCCGAGCTGGCTCAGCACCCCGAACTGGCCGCCGTCGCCGTCCTCGCCCGCGAGGACCGCCCCGGCGACCGCCGGCTGGTCGCCTATCTGGTGCCCGCCGCCGTCGGCGCGCGGCCCGACCACGCGCAGCTGCGCGCCCACCTGGCCGCGCGGATGCCCGAACACCAGGTGCCGGCCGCCTTCGTCACCCTCGACCGGCTGCCGGTCACCCCCAACGGCAAGCTCGACCGCAAGGCCCTGCCCGCCCCCGACCTCGCCGCCGCCGTCACCGGCCGGACCCCGCGCACCCCGCGCGAGGGGATCGTCTGCGAGCTGTTCGCCGAAGTCCTCGGCCTGCCCCGGATCGGCGTCGACGACAACTTCTTCACCCTCGGCGGCCACTCGCTGCTCGCCACCCGCCTGGTCAACCGCGTCCGGGAGACCTTCGGCGTCGCCCACACCATCCGCACCCTCTTCGAGGCCCCCACCCCCGCGCTGTACGCCGCCCGGCTGGACGACGGCGGCAGCGAGGACCCGCTGGACGTGCTGCTGCCGCTGCGCCCGCACGGCGACCGCCCCGCGCTGTTCTGCGTGCACCCGGCGGGCGGGCTCGCCTGGCTCTACGCGGGCCTGATCAAGCACCTGGGCGCCGAACACCCGGTCTACGGGCTGCAGGCGCGCGGCCTCTCCGGCGAGGGTGAACTGCCCGGCAGCTTCGAGGAGATGGCCGAGGACTACATCGAGCAGATCCGCAAGGTCCAGCCGACCGGGCCGTACCACCTGCTCGGCTACTCCTCCGGCGGCATCGCCGCGCACGTGATCGCCTCCCGCCTGGAGCGCGAGGGTGAGCGGGTCGGCCTGCTCGCGATCCTGGACACCTATCCCGGTCAGAAGATCGCCGAACTGGACGAGCAGGAAATCCTCGCCGACCTGCTGCGTTGGGTCGGCTTCGACCGGCGCCGACTGGGCCGCAAGCCGCTGGAGTTCGACCAGGTCGTCAACCTCCTGCGCAAGCTGGGCAGTTCGATGGCCAGCCTGGAGCGGCACCACCTCGAGGCGACCGGCAAGGTCTACGCCAACTGCCGCAACCTGGTCAACGGGTACGAGCCGACCCGGTACGGCGGCGACGCCGTGGTCATCGTGGCCTCGCTCGACAAGGTCGACATCTCGCCGACCCCGGCCACCTGGAGCCCCTACGTCGCGGGCCGGATCACCCCCTACTACCTGGACCGCAACCACAACGACCTGATGAAGCCCGCGGCGCTCGCCGAGATCGGGCGGATCCTCGCGGACGAACTGCGCACGATCGACGACGCCGCCGAGGCGCGCCGCCCCTCCTGACGGGCCGTGCCCGCCGGCTCCGCCCCTCCTGGCGGGCCGCGCTCGCTCGCTTCCCTCCTCCTGGCGCAACACCGAATCGTATGAGGGTTGATTAACCATGTCCGAAACCGGAAACGCCGGGCTGCCCGCGCTGGCCGCCGGCGCCACCGACCCGGCCGTGCCGGCCGGGTCCGAGCCCGCCGTCGCGGTCGTGCCCGCGACGGCGGCGGAGCTGTTCGCGGCCCGGGTCGCGGCGGCGCCGGACGCGCCGGCGCTGGTGTTCGAGGGCGGCGAGCTGTCGGCGGCCGAACTGGACGCACGGGCCAGCCGGTTGGCCCGGCACCTGGTGGGGCTGGGCGTCGGCCCGGAGTCGTTCGTGGCGCTGGCCCTGCCGCGCTCGGTGGAACTGGTCGTCGCCGTGCTCGCGGTGTGGAAGGCAGGTGGCGCCTACCTTCCGGTGGACCCGGACTACCCGGCCGACCGGATCTCCTACATGCTGGAGGACGCCGATCCGCCACTGGTGCTCACCCGCTCCGACGTCGCGGACCGGTTCCCGGCGGGTCGCCCGGTCGTGGTCCTGGACGACCCGGCGGTCGCCGCGGCCGTCGAGGCGCAGTCCTCGGCGGAACTCGTCTGCCCGGCGCGGTTGTCGAATCCGGCCTACCTGATCTACACCTCCGGCTCGACCGGGCGTCCCAAGGGCGTCGTGGTCTCGCACGCCGGTGTGGCGAGCCTGCGTGCCACCCACCTGGAGCGGTCGGCGGTGACCGCCGCCTCGCGGGTGCTGCAGTTCGCCACGCCGAGCTTCGACGCCGCCTTCATGGAGATGTGCACCAGCCTGCTCACCGGTGCCGCCCTGGTCGTCGTGCCCGCGGAACGGCTGCTGCCGGGCGGGGAGTTGGAGCGGACGCTGGTCGAGTTCGGGGTGACCCACCTGATGGTGCCGCCGACCGTGCTGGCGGCGATGGAGCCCCGGGACGACCTGCTGCCGGGCGGCGTCATCTTCTCCGGCGGTGAGGCGCTGGCCGGCGAGACCGTCGGCCGCTGGTCGCCGGGCCGTCGCCTGCTGATGGGGTACGGCCCGACCGAGTCGACGGTCATCGCCGCGGCGAGCGGCCCGCTGAGCGGCACGGCGACCCCGACGCTCGGCGAGGCCGTCACCGACACCCGCCTGTACCTGCTGGACCCGCTGCTGCGGCCCGTCCCCCCGGGCGGTCTGGGCGAGCTGTTCGTCGCCGGGCCGGGCCTGGCCCGTGGCTACCTCAACCGCCCCGGGATGACTGCCGAGCGTTTCGTCGCCGACCCGTTCGGTCCGGCCGGCGCGCGGATGTACCGCACCGGCGACCTGGTGCGGCGGACGGAGGCCGGGGAGCTGGAGTTCGCCGGCCGGGTCGACGACCAGGTGAAGATCCGCGGCTTCCGGATCGAACTGGCCGAGGTCGAGGCGGCGCTCGACGCCCACCCCGCGGTGGGG
The DNA here is from genome assembly GCF_049543595.1 of Kitasatospora sp. NPDC094028. Taxonomy (NCBI): domain Bacteria; kingdom Bacillati; phylum Actinomycetota; class Actinomycetes; order Kitasatosporales; family Streptomycetaceae; genus Kitasatospora; species Kitasatospora sp. NPDC094028. The sequence goes on from NZ_JBMVFA010000004.1 coordinate 215,196, forward strand.
CAGACGGCGGTGATGGCCCGCGAGGACCAGTACGGCGGCAAGCTCGTCGTCGCCTATCTGGTCGCGGCCCCCGGTACCGAACTGCCGGACGCCTCCGAGCTGCGTGCGCACGCCGGCGGGGTGCTGCCCGACTACATGGTTCCCGCCGCGTTCGTCGCACTCGAAGCCTTCCCGCTCACCCCGAACGGCAAGCTCGACCGCAGGGCGCTGCCCGCGCCGGACTTCGGCGCCGGCGGCGGCCGGCGGCCCCGCACGCCGCAGGAGGAACTGCTCTGCGCGGTGTTCGCGGAGCTGCTGGGGGTGCCGGGCATCGGCATCGACGACGACTTCTTCCACTTCGGCGGGCACTCGCTGCTGGCCACCCGGCTGGTCGGGCGGGTCCGTACGGCGCTCGGCGTCGAACTGGCCGTCCGTACCGTGTTCGAGGCGCCCACCGTGGCGGCCCTCGCCGCCCGGCTGGCCGACGCCGACGAGGCCCGTCCGGCGCTGCTGCCGGCGGTGCGCCCGGAGAGGATGCCGCTGTCCTCCGCGCAGCGGCGGCTGTGGTTCCTCCACCGCCTGGAGGGCCCGAGCGCGACCTACAACCTGCCAATGGCGCTGCGGCTTTCGGGTGTGCCGGACAGGGAGGCACTGGCAGCCGCTCTCGGCGACGTGGTCGGCCGGCACGAGAGCCTGCGCACGGTCTTCCCCGAGGACGGCGGCGTGCCGATCCAGCGGGTGCTGGAGGGCGTGGCACCGGAGCTGACCGTGCGCGAGGTGGCGGCGGGCGAGTTGGAGACTGCCCTGTCGGCGGCCGCGGCGGTGGGCTTCGAGCTGGAGTCCGAGATCCCGCTGCGGGCCGAGCTGTTCGTCGTCAGCACCGACGAGTCCGTCCTGCTGCTGACGATTCATCACATCGCTGCGGACGGCTGGTCGATGGTGCCGCTGAGTGCGGACCTGGCGGCGGCCTACGGGGCGCGGGTGCGCGGTGGGGCTCCGCAGTGGGAGCCGCTGGCGGTGCAGTACGCCGACTACACGCTGTGGCAGCAGGGGCTGCTCGGTGAGGAGGGTGACCCGGAGAGCCTGATCGCCCGGCAGTTGGCGTTCTGGAAGTCCGAACTCGCCGACGTTCCCGAAGAGCTGAACATTCCGACCGACCGGCAGCGTCCGGCGGCGGCGAGCTACCGGGGCGCGAGCCTCGGGTTCACCGTCCCGCCGGAGGTGCACCGTGGCCTGCAGTCGCTCGCCCGCGAGTCCGGGGCGACGCTGTACATGGTGGTCCAGGCCGGTCTGGCCGCGCTGCTGACCCGGCTGGGCGCGGGGGAGGACCTGCCGATCGGTGGTGCCGTGGCCGGTCGGACCGATGAGGCGTTGGACGATCTGGTCGGCTTCTTCGTGAACACCGTGGTGCTGCGCACCGACACCTCCGGCGACCCGACGTTCCGCGAACTGCTGGGCCGGGTGCGGGAGTCGGACCTGGCGGCGTTCGCGCATCAGGACGTGCCGTTCGAGCGGCTGGTCGACGCGGTCGGTGCGAACCGCTCGCTGGCCCGGCATCCGCTGTTCCAGGTGATGCTCGTCCTGCAGAACAACGAGCAGGCCCACTTCACCTTCGCGGACCTGCGCGCCGACTGGCGCCGGGCCGACCCGGGCGTGGCCAAGTTCGACCTCTCCTTCGAGCTGACCGAGCGGGCCGAGGGCGGGCTCGAAGGCCAGCTCGAATACTCCGGCGACCTCTTCGAGCGGGAGACGGCCGAGCGGATCTGCGAGCGCTTCGTCCGGGTGCTGGCCGCCGTGGCCGCGGAGCCGGACCAGCGGCTCGGCCGGATCGAGGTGCTGGACGCCGACGAGCGCCGGAAGGTGATGGAGGAGTGGAACCACGCCCCCCGCGCCGTGGCGGCGCTGACCACGGCGGAGCTGTTCGCGGCCCGGGTGGCGGCGGCGCCGGACGCGCCGGCCCTGGCGTTCGAGGGCGGCTGCTACTCGGCGGCCGAACTCGACGCGCGCTCCAACCGCCTGGCCCGGCACCTGGTCGACCTGGGCGTCGGCCCGGAGTCGTTCGTGGCGCTGGCCCTGCCGCGCTCGGTGGAACTGGTCGTCGCGGTGCTCGCGGTGTGGAAGGCGGGCGGCGCGTATCTGCCTGTCGACCCGGCCTACCCGGCCGACCGGATCTCCTACATGCTCGACGACGCCCGGCCGCTGCTCGTCCTGACCCGCTCGGACGTCGCCGACCGGGTCCCGGCCGGCCGGCCGGTGACGGTGCTGGACGACGCGGCCGTGATGACGTCCGTCGAGGCGCAGTCCCCTGCCGGGCTCGCGGTCACCGCGGGCCTGTCGAATCCGGCGTACCTGATCTACACCTCTGGTTCGACCGGCCGCCCGAAGGGCGTTGTGGTCTCGCATTCCGGTATCGCGAACCTGCTCGCGTTCCAGGTCGAGCTGACGGAGGTGGGTGTCGGCTCGCGTGTGCTGCAGTTCGTCTCGCCCAGCTTCGACGGTGCTTTCTGGGAGCTGTGCATGGGCTTGTTCTCTGGCGCGGCGCTGGTGGTCGTCCCCGCGGAGCGGCTGCAGGCGGGTGGGGAGCTGGAGCGGACGCTGACCGAGTTCGAGGTGACTCATGTGGCGCTGCCGCCGGTGGTGCTGTCGGCGATGGAGCCGAAGGACGGGCTGCTGTCCGGTGGGTGCGTGATCTCGGGTGGCGAGGCGTTGTCCGGTGAGGTCGTCGCCCGCTGGTCGCCGGGCCGCCGGCTGGTGAACTCCTACGGTCCGACTGAGGCGACGGTCTGCGCCACGAACACCGCCGCGCTGAGCGGCTCGGCGACCCCGCCGATCGGCTTCCCGGTGTTCAACGCCCGCCTGTACGTGCTGGATCCGGGTCTTCGGCCGGTCGCCCCGGGCGTGGCGGGTGAGTTGTACGTCGCCGGCCCCGGCCTGGCCCGGGGCTATCTGGGCCGTCCCGGCCTGAGCGCCGAGCGCTTCACCGCCGACCCGTACGGCCCGGCGGGTTCGCGGATGTACCGCACCGGCGATCTGGTGCGCTGGCGTGCGGACGGTCAGCTCGCGTACGTCGGCCGGGCGGACCATCAGGTCAAGCTGCGCGGTTTCCGGATCGAGTTGGGTGAGGTCGAGGCGGCCCTGGCCGGGCGGCCCGGTGTCGGCCAGGTTGCCGTGCTGATCCGCGAGGACCAGCCGGGGGTTCGCCAGCTGATCGGCTATGTGGTGGCCTCGGACGGTGCGGTGCTCGACCCGGCCGAACTGCGGGCGGGCGTGGGTGAGTCGCTGCCGGACTACATGGTCCCGTCCGCCGTCGTGGTCCTCGACGCGTTCCCGGTGACGCCGAACGGCAAGCTGGACCGCAAGGCCCTGCCCGCCCCGGACCTGTCCACCATGACCACCGGGACGGCCGCCCGTGACGGGCGCGAGGAGGTGCTCTGCGGCCTGTTCGCCGGCCTCCTCGGGCTGGAGGGCGTCGGCGTGCACGACAGCTTCTTCGATCTCGGCGGTGACAGCATCGTCTCGATCCAGCTGGTGAGTCGCGCCCGCAAGGCCGGGCTGGTGATCACCCCGCGCCAGGTCTTCGAGCACAGGACCGTCGCGGCCCTCGCCGCCGTGGCGGAGGAGCTGGCGTCGGACGCGGCCCCCGCGGTCGCGGACAGCGGCCTGGGTTGCGTCCCGGCCACGCCGGTGATGCGCTGGCTGTTCGGGCGCGGCGGCCCGCTCGGCCGGTTCAACCAGTCGATGCTGCTGAACGTCCCCGCCGGGCTGACCGAGGAGCACCTGACCGCGGCCCTGCAGGCCGTCCTCGACCGCCACGACGCCCTGCGCGCCCGGCTCGTCCCCGCGGGGGCCGAGGCTGCCGCGGACGGACCAGAACTGGACGTCCCGCCTACCGGCGCAGTCCGGGCCGCGGAGCTGATCCGCCGGATCGACTTGACCGTCCCCGGCGGCCCGGCCCTGCGCGAGCTGGTCGCCCGCGAGGGCGAGGCCGCGGAGGGCCGACTGGACCCGGAGCGCGGTGTCATGGTCCAGGCGGTCTGGTTCGATGCCGGGCCGGACGCGCCGGGCCGGCTGCTGCTGGTCGTCCAGCACCTGGTGGTCGACGGCGTCTCCTGGCGCATCCTGGTCCCCGACCTGGCGGCCGCCTGGGAGGCGGTCGCGGCCGGGCGCGAGCCCGTCCTCGACCCGGTGGCCACCTCCTTCCGGAGCTGGTCCCGGGGCCTGGCCGAGGCCGCCCTGACCCCGGCCAGGAGAACCGAACTACCGCTCTGGATACGTCAGTTGGACGCCGTCGACCCGCTGGTCGGCGACCGCCCGTTCGATCCCGCCGAGGACCTGACGGGCACCACGCGGACCCTGACCCGCACCCTGCCCAGCGACGTCACCGCGGAGCTGCTGACCAGCGTCCCCGCCGCGTACCACGCGGGCGTCAACGACGTGCTGCTCACCGCCTTCGCACTGGCGATCGCGGACCACCGGCGCCGGCACGGCCGGGCCGGCGACGGCTCCGTCCTGGTCGACCTGGAGGGCCACGGCCGCGAGGACGTGGTCGGCGGTGCCGACGTCTCCCGCACGGTCGGCTGGTTCACCAGCGCGCACCCCGTCCGCCTCGCCCCGGCCGTCCGCGACTGGGCCGGCCTGTGGGCCGGCGGCGCACCGGTCGGCCAGGCGCTCAAGCTGGTCAAGGAACAGCTGCGCGCCCTGCCCGACCACGGCCTCGGCTACGGGCTGCTGCGCCACCTCAACCCGGAGACCGGGCCGCAGCTGGAGGCGTTCGGCGAGCCGCAGTTCGCCTTCAACTACCTGGGCCGGCTCCCCGCCGCCGGCGACGAGCCGTGGTCGGCCGCCGCCGAGGCCGACGCGCTGGGCAGCGGAGCCGACCCGGCGATGCCGATGACCCACCTGGTGGAGCTGGAGGCCCTGACCGAGGACCACCCCACCGGCCCGCGGCTGGTGGCCACCTGGTCCTGGGCGGGCCGGGCCGTCCCCGAGGAGACCGTCGCCGAACTGGCCGACCTGTGGTTCCGCGCCCTGCGCGTGACGGCCGAGCACGCCCGCTCCGCCGGCAGCGGCGGCCACACCCCCTCGGACCTCACTCTCGTGTCCTTGTCCCAGGCCGAGATCAATCTGCTGGAAGCTGACTGGAGGCTCTCAAAGTGACGAAGCCCGGCCTCGCGGACGTACTCCCGCTCTCCCCGCTGCAGGAAGGCCTGCTGTTCCACTCGCTCTACGACGAGCAGGCCGCCGACGTCTACACCGTGCAGCTGGTCCTCGACGTCGAGGGCCCGCTCGACCCGGCCAGGATGCGCGCCGCCGCCGAGGGCCTGCTGCGCCGGCACCCCAACCTGCGGGCCGCGTTCCGGCACGAGGGCCTGGCCCGGCCGGTCCAGCTGATCCCGCACGAGGTCGAGCTGCCCTGGAGCGAGACCGACCTGTCCGGGTACGCCGACCCGGCCGCCCAGGAGGCCGAGTTGGACGGCCTGCTGGCCGCCGACCGGGCCCGCCGCTTCGACCTGTCCCGCCCGCCGCTGCTGCGCTTCGCGCTGTACCGGCTCGCCGAGCACCGGCACCGCCTGGTCGTGACCAAGCACCACATCCTGGTCGACGGCTGGTCGATGCCCGTCATGGTGCGCGAGCTGTTCGAGCTGTACACGGCCGAGGGCGACGAGACCGCGCTGCCCGCGGTCACCCCGTTCCGGCAGTACCTGGCCTGGCTGGCGGGGCAGGATGCGGAGGCGGCCCGGGAGGCCTGGCGCGAGGCGCTGGCCGGGCTGGAGGAGCCGACCCTGCTGGCCGGTGCCGACGCCGAGGAGGCCGTCCTCCCGCCGGCGCACCGGATCGTGGAGCTGTCCGCCGAGCTGACCACCCGGCTGCGCGGGCAGGCCCGCAAGCACGGGCTGACCTTCAACACCGTGGTGCAGGGCGCCTGGGCGCTGCTGCTCGCCAAGCTGACCGGGCGCGAGGACGTGGTGTTCGGCGCGACCGTCTCGGGCCGCCCGCCGGAGATCCCGGGTGTCGAGACGATGGTCGGCCTGTTCATCAACACCCTGCCGGTCCGGGCCGAACTGCGGCCCGGCGAGCGGCTGGTGGACGTCCTGACCCGGCTGCAGGGGCAGCAGGCGGGCCTGATGGCGCACCAGCACCTGGGCCTGACCGAGGTGCAGCGGCTGGCCGGCCACGGCAAGCTCTTCGACACCATCGCGGTGTTCGAGAACTACCCGATGGACTCGCAGTCGCTCGGCCCGGACGACGGTCCGCTGAAGCTGGCCGACCTGCGGGGGTACGACGCCACCCACTACCCGCTCGGCCTGATCGCCATGGTGGAGCAGGGGCGGCTGCAGCTGCGGCTGGACCACCGGACGGAGCTGTTCGACGACGAGGCCGTCCGGCTGGTCGGCGAGCGGCTGGTCCGGCTCTTCGAGGCGATCGCCGCCGACCTCACCCAGCCGGTGGGCCGGATCGACCTGCTCGGCCCGGAGGAGCTGCGCCGCGTCCTGGTCGAGTGGAACGGCGACGGTGCCGAGGTGGCCCCCGCGACCGTTCCCGAGCTGTTCGCCGCTCAGGCCGCCCGCACGCCGGAGGCCGTCGCGGTGAGCTGCGAGGGCACCGCGCTGACCTACCGGCAGCTGGACGCCGCCGCCAACCGGCTGGCCCGCCTGCTGGTCGACCGCGGCGTCGGCCCCGAGGACTTCGTGGCGCTCGCGCTGCCCCGTTCGGCCGACCTGGTGATCGCCGTGCTCGCCGTGCTCAAGGCCGGCGCCGCCTACGTCCCGCTCGACCCGGAGTACCCGGCCGACCGGCTCGCCTACACCCTCCAGGACGCCGCTCCCGCCCTGCTGCTGACCAGCGGCGCCACCGACCTGGAGCTCGACGGCGCGCCCGCCCGGATCGTGCTGGACGACCCGCGGGTGCGGGCCGACCTCGCCGCCCGGCCGGAGACCGCCCCGGTGGTGGCGCTGCGCCCCGAGCACCCCGCCTACGTCATCTACACCTCGGGCTCCACCGGCCGCCCCAAGGGCGTGGTGGTCCCGCACCAGAACGTGGTCCGGCTGTTCGGCGCCACCGAGCGGTTCTTCCACTTCGGCCCGCAGGACGTCTGGACGCTGTTCCACTCCTACGCCTTCGACTTCTCGGTCTGGGAGCTGTGGGGCCCGCTGCTGCACGGCGGCCGTCTCGTGGTCGTCCCGTACGCGGTCAGCCGCTCGCCGGAGGAGTTCCTGCGGCTGCTCGCCGACGAGCGGGTCACGGTGCTCAACCAGACGCCGTCCGCCTTCTACCAGCTGATGCGCGCGGACCGCGAGGATCCGGAGACCGGGCGCCGGCTCGCCCTGAAGCACGTGGTGTTCGGCGGCGAGGCGCTGGACCTGTGGCGGCTCGCCGACTGGTACGAGCGGCACGACGACCGTGCGCCCGTCCTCGTCAACATGTACGGCATCACCGAGACCACGGTGCACGTCAGCCACCTGGCGCTGGACGCCCCGAGCGCGGCCGCCGGGCCGGGCAGCATGATCGGCGGCGCCATCCCCGACCTGCGGATCCAGATCCTGGACGGCGGCCTGCGGCCGGTCGCGCCCGGCGTCGCCGGCGAGATCTACGTCGGCGGGGCGGGCCTGGCCCGCGGCTACCTGGGCCGGCCCGACCTGACCGCCGGGCGGTTCGTCGCCGACCCGTACGGCCCGCCCGGGGCGCGGATGTACCGCACCGGCGACGTGGCCCGCTGGACGGAGACCGGCGCACTGGAGTTCGCCGGCCGCGCCGACGACCAGGTGAAGATCCGCGGCTTCCGGATCGAACTGGGCGAGATCGAGTCCGTGCTCGCCGCCCACCCGGCGGTCGCCCAGACCGCCGTCATGGTCCGCGAGGACCAGCCGGGCGACCTGCGGCTGGCGGCCTACCTGGTGCCCGCGGCCGGGGCGGACCTCGACCTCGGCGCGCTGCGCGCGCACGCCGCCCGGGCGCTGCCCGACCACATGGTGCCCGCGGCCTTCGTCGCCCTGGACGCCTTCCCGCTCACCCCGAACGGCAAGCTCGACCGCAAGGCGCTGCCCGCGCCCGAGTTCGCCGCCGGCGGGGCCGGCCGCGGCCCGCGCACGGCGCAGGAGGAGATCCTGGCCGGGATCTTCGCCGAGGTGCTGGGCGCGCCCGCGGTCGGCGTCGACGACGACTTCTTCGCCCTCGGCGGGCACTCGCTGCTGGCCACCCGGCTGGTCGGGCGGGTCCGCTCGGCGCTCGGTGTCGAGGTGTCGATCCGCACCCTGTTCGAGGCCCCCACGGTCGCCGGCCTCGCCGAGCGGCTCGCCGAAGAGGCCGGCCAGGCCCGTCCGGCGCTGCTGCCGGCGGTGCGCCCGGGGAGGGTTCCGCTGTCGTTCGCGCAGCGGCGGCTGTGGTTCCTGCACCGGCTGGAGGGCCCGAGCGGCACGTACAACATCCCGCTGGCGCTGCGGCTCGCCGGTCCACTGGACCGGGAGGCGCTGACGGCCGCCCTGGCCGATCTGGTCGGCCGGCACGAGAGCCTGCGCACGGTCTTCCCCGAGGACGGCGGCGTGCCCTACCAGGAGGTGCTGGCGGACGCGGCGCCGGAGCTGCTGGTCCGGGAGACGACCGAGGCCGCCCTGCCGGACGCGCTGGCGGCCGCCGCCGCGACCGGCTTCGAGCTGGAGCGCGAGATCCCGCTGCGGGCCGAGCTGTTCGTGCTGGGCGAGGACGACCACGCCCTGCTGCTGACGCTCCACCACATCGCCGGTGACGGCTGGTCGATGGCGCCGCTCGGCGCCGACCTGGCGGCCGCCTACGCGGCGCGGCTGGCCGGCGGGGCGCCGCAGTGGCGGCCGCTGCCCGTGCAGTACGCCGACTTCACGCTGTGGCAGCGGGACACGCTCGGCGAGGAGGGCGACCCGGACAGCCTCATCACCCGCCAGCTCGACTTCTGGAAGAGCGAACTCGTCGGCATCCCCGAGCAGTTGGAGCTGCCGACCGACCGCTCCCGGCCCGCCGTGGCGAGCCGCCGGGGCGAGATGGTGACCTTCGAGCTCGACGACGCGATGCACGCCGGCCTGCTCTCGCTCGCCCGGGAGTCCCGCTCCACCCTCTTCATGGTCCTGCAGGCCGGTCTGGTCGCGCTGCTGACCCGGCTGGGTGCGGGGGAGGACGTCCCGATCGGCGGCGCCGTCGCCGGTCGGACCGACGAGGCGCTGGACGACCTGGTCGGCTTCTTCGTGAACACCGTGGTGCTGCGCACCGACACCTCCGGCGACCCGACCTTCCGCGAACTGCTGGGCCGGGTGCGGGAATCGGACCTGGCGGCGTTCGCGCACCAGGACGTGCCGTTCGAGCGCCTGGTCGACGCGGTCAGCCCGGACCGCTCGCTGGCCCGGCACCCGCTGTTCCAGGTGATGTTCGTCCTGCAGAACAACGCGACCGCCGAGCTCGGCCTGCCCGGCCTCACCGGCCGCGAGCTGACGGTCGGCGCCGGCGGCGCCAAGTTCGACCTCGACTTCGAGCTGGCCGAGCGGGCCGGCGGCGGCATCGACGGCCTGGTCATGTACTCCTGCGACCTCTTCGACCGCGGCACGGTCGAGCGGATCGTCGAGCGGTACGTCCGGGTGCTGGCCGCCGTGGCCGCCGAACCGGAGCTGCGGATCGGCCAGATCGAGGTGCTGGACGAGGCCGAGCGCCGGCAGGTGCTGCAGGAGTGGAGCAGCGCTCCGCGCGCCGTCGAGGAGCTGACCACGGCCGAGCTGTTCGCGGCCCGGGTGGCCGCGGCGCCGGACGCGCCCGCCCTGCTGTTCCCGGGCGGCGAGCTGTCGGCGGCCGAACTGGACACGCGGGCCACCAAGTTGGCCCGGCACCTGGCCGGACTGGGCGTCGGCCCGGAGTCGTTCGTGGCGCTGGCCCTGCCGCGCTCGGTGGAACTGGTCGTCGCCGTCCTGGCGGTGTGGAAGGCGGGCGGCGCCTACCTGCCCGTCGACCCGGCCTACCCGGCCGACCGCATCTCCTACATGCTGGAGGACGCCGAGCCGCCGTTGGTGCTCACCCGCTCCGACGTCGCGGAGCGCGTCCCCGCGGGCCGTCCGGTCGTGGTCCTGGACGACCCGGCCGTGATCGCGGCCGTCGAGGCGCAGTCCCCGGCGGAACTCCACAGCCCGGCCCGCCCGTCGAACCCGGCCTACGTGATCTACACCTCCGGCTCGACCGGCCGCCCCAAGGGCGTCGTGGTCTCGCACGCGGGTGCGGCGAGCGTGGTCGCCACCCACGTCGAGCGACTGGAGGCGGGCCCCGGCTCGCGCGTCCTGCAGTTCACCTCGCCCAGCTTCGACGCCGCCTTCTGGGAGATGTGCATGGGCCTCCTCTCGGGTGCGGCCCTGGTGGTCGTCCCCGCCGAGCGGCTGCACATCGGCGAGGAACTGGAGCGCACCCTCGTCGAGTTCGGCGTCACCCACGCCATGCTGCCGCCCGTGCTGCTGACCGCGATGGAGCCGAACGACCGGATGCTGCCGGGCGGCACGATCGTCACCGGCAGCGAGGCCGTCCCGGGCGAGGCGGTGGCCCGCTGGTCGCCGGGCCGCCGTGTGGTGGACGCCTACGGCCCGACCGAGGCGACGGTCATCTCCTCGTTCAGCGCCCCGCTGAGCGGCTCGGCGACCCCGCCGATCGGCTTCCCGGTGTTCAACGCCCGCCTGTACGTGCTGGATTCCGGCCTGCGGCCGGTCGCCCCGGGTGTGGCCGGCGAGCTGTACATCGCCGGCCCCGGCCTGGCCCGCGGCTACCTGGGCCGCCCCGACCTGACCGGTGAGCGGTTCACCGCCGACCCGTACGGACCGGCCGGCTCGCGGATGTACCGCACCGGCGACCTGGCCCGCTGGGGCGCGGACGGCCAGCTCTGGTACGCCGGCCGGGCGGACCACCAGGTCCAGCTGCGCGGCTTCCGGATCGAGCTGGGCGAGGTCGAAGCGGCCCTGGCCGGGCAGCCCGGCGTCGGCCAGGCCGCCGTCCTGGTCCGCGAGGACCAGCCCGGCGCCCGCCAGCTCGTCGCCTACGTCGTCCCCCGGGACGGCGCCGAGCTCGACCCCGCCGGACTGCGCGCCGGCGTCGGCGAGTCGCTGCCCGACTACATGGTCCCGGCCGCCGTGGTGGTGATCGACACCCTGCCGATGACCGCGAACGGCAAGCTGGACCGCAAGGCCCTGCCCGCCCCGGACTTCAACGCCGCCGGCACCGGCGGCGACGCCCGCGACGGGCGCGAGGAGGTGCTCTGCGCCCTGTTCGCCGGCCTCCTGGGCCTGACGGCGGTCGGCGTCCACGACAGCTTCTTCGACCTCGGCGGCGACAGCATCATCTCCATCCAGCTGGTCAGCCGCGCCCGCAAGGCCGGCCTGGTGATCACCCCGCGCCAGGTCTTCGAGCACAAGACCGTCGCCGCCCTCGCCGCCGTCGCGGGCAGCCTCGACCAGGTGGTGAGCGAGGGGCCGGACGAGGGCATCGGCGAGGTACCGCTCACCCCGGCCGTCCACGCGCTGCGCGGACGCGGCGGCCCGATCCGCCGGTTCAACCAGTCCACCCTGCTGAACGCCCCGGCCGGCCTGACCGAGGAGCACCTGACCGCGGCCGTCCAGACCCTGCTCGACCACCACGACGCCCTGCGGATGCGGCTGACCCGGGAGACCGGCGGCTGGCGGACGACCGTGCCCGAGCGCGGCACCGTCGACGCGGCCGGCTGCATCCTGCGCGTCGACACGGCGGGCCTCGACCCGGCCGCGCTGCGCGCCGTCAGCGCCGAGGAGGACGTGGCGGCCTGGGCCCGGATGGACCCGGACGCCGGCGTCATGCTGCAGGTGGTCTGGTTCGACGCCGGACCGGACACCCCCGGCCGACTGCTGCTGGTCGTGCACCACCTGGCCGTGGACACCGTCTCCTGGCAGGTCCTGGTCCCCGACCTGGCCGCCGCCTGCGAGGCGCTGGCCGCCGGCCGCGAACCGGAGCTGCAGCCGACCGGGACGTCCGCGCGCCGCTGGGCCGAGCACCTGGTCGCGCTCGCCCACCGGCCCGAGCGGATCGCCGAACTCGCCCTCTGGGAGGAGATGCTGGACGAGCCCGACGCCCTGCTGGGCGAGCGGCCGCTCGACCCGAACCGGGACGTGCTGGGCAGCATGCGCTACCTGACCCGCACCGAGCCGGCCGAGTACGTCACCCCGCTGCTGACCACGCTCCCCGCCGCTTACCACGCCGGCGTCAACGACGTGCTGCTCACCGCCCTCGCCCTCGCCGTCGCCGAATGGCGGGCCGGCCGGGGCGAGGAGGAGGAGACCGCCGTCCTGGTCGAACTGGAGGGCCACGGCCGCGAGGACGTCGTCGAGGGCGTGGACCTGTCCCGCACGGTCGGCTGGTTCACCAGCGTGCACCCCGTCCGGCTCGACGTCGCCGGGGTGGACCGGACCCAGGTCGCGGACGGCGGCGTGGGCGTCGGCCAGGCACTCAAGCTGGTCAAGGAGCAGCTGCGCGCCGTGCCCGACCACGGCCTCGGCTACGGCCTGCTGCGCCACCTCAACCACGACACCCGGGCGGTGCTGGCCGACCTCCTGGGCCCGCAGATCGGCTTCAACTACCTCGGCCGCACCTCGGCCGCCGGCGGCGCGACCGCCGAGCCGTGGACCCCGGTCGTCGACGAGGGCGTCCTGTCCGGCGCGACCATGGAAGGCGGCCGGCCCGAGCCGGAGACGCCGATGAGCCACGCGCTGGCCCTCAACGCGCTGACCGAGGACCACCCGGACGGGCCGCGCCTGCTGCTCGTCTGGTCCTGGCCGCAGACGCTGCTGCGCGAGCGGGACGTCGACGAGCTGGCCGCCTGCTTCAGCCGTGCCGTCCGGGCGTTGGCGGCGCATGCCGACCGGCCCGACAGCGGCGGCTTCACCCCGTCCGACCTGTCCCTGGTCTCGCTGAGCCAGGACGAACTGGACGGCTTCGCAGCCGACATCGGCGACGACCTCGCCGACGAGCTGGACGAAGACGACGACTTCGAGGACGAATGGGAGACCGCAAAGTGACCGATTCCGGCGTGCAGAAGCCCGGCACCACCACCACCGGCCCGCAGAACACCAAGCCGCAGGGCACGGGCGCGAAGAAGTCCGCGGTCGAGGACATCCTCCCGCTCTCGCCGCTCCAGGAGGGCATGCTCTTCCAGGCCCTCTACGACGAGGACGGTCCCGACCTCTACGTCCACCAGATGCTGCTCGACCTGGAGGGCCCGCTGGACACCCGCGCCCTGCGGGTCGCCGCCCGTGCCCTGCTGGAGCGGCACGCCAACCTGCGGGTCGGCTTCCGCCACGACAAGGCGAGCAAGCCCGTCCAGCTGGTGCACCGCAAGGTCGCCGTGCCGTGGGAGCAGATCGACCTCAGCGGCCTGGACGCCGAACGGCAGCAGGCCGAGCTCACCCGGCTCGCCGACGAGGACCAGGCCCGCCCGTTCGACCTCACCCGCCCGCCGCTGATCCGCTTCACCGTGCTGCGGCTGGCGCCCGAGCGGTTCCGGCTGATGATGACCAAGCACCACATCCTGATGGACGGCTGGTCGATCCCGATCCTGATCCGCGAGCTGTTCGAGCTGTATGCGAGCAAGGGCGACGCCTCCGTGCTGCGCCCGATCACCCCGTACCGCGACTACCTCGCCTGGCTCGCCGGCCAGGACGCCGACGCCGCCGAGCAGGCCTGGCGGCAGGCCCTGGCCGGGATCGACGACCCCACCCTGGTCGTCCCGTCCAGCCGCGGCCGGGCGCTGGTGCGGCCCGGCTGGCTGCACCGGGAGGTGCCCGCCGAGGTCACCGCCGCCCTGCAGAAGCTGGCCCGCAGCCGCGGACTCACCGTCAACACCGTGATCCAGGGCGCCTGGGGCCTGCTGCTGAGCGCCCTGACCGGCCGCGACGACGTGGTGTTCGGCGCGATCGTCTCCGGCCGCCCGCCGGAGATCCCGGACGTCGACACCATGGTCGGCCTGTTCATCAACACCCTGCCGGTCCGGGTCCGGCTGCGCGCCGGCGACTCGCTGGCGAGCGCGCTCGACCGCCTGCAGCAGGAGCAGACCGAACTGCTCGCCTACCAGCACGTCAGCCTCACCGACGCGCAGCAGCTCTCCGGCCACGGTGAGCTGTTCGACACCACGCTGGTCTACCAGAACTACCCGGTGGACCCGGCCACCGAGCGGATGGAGGTCGGCGGCGTCCGGTTCTCCGGCGTGGACGGCCGCGACGGCGCCCACTACCCGCTGAACCTCGCCGCCGGCCTGATGGGCGAGGACCTGAACCTGCGGCTGTGCTACGCCCCCGACCTGTACGAGGAGGAGGCCGCCACGGCCGTGCTGGACCGGCTGGTCCGGCTGCTCACCGCCATCGCCGCCGACCCGGACCAGCTGATCGGCCGGCTGGACGTGCTCTCCGCCGACGAGCGCCGCAGCCTCCTGACGGACTGGAACGACAGCGCCCGCGAGGTCGCCCCGGCCACCCTGCCCGAGCTGTTCCAGGCCCGCGCCGCCGCCGACCCGGACGCGCCCGCGCTGCTCTTCCGGGACACCGTGGTCTCCTACGGCGAGCTGAACGCCCGCGCCAACCGGCTGGCCCACCACCTGATCGCGGCCGGCGTCGGCCCCGAGCAGTTCGTCGCCGTCTCGGTGCCCCGCTCGGTCGACCTGATCGTCGCGCTCTGGGCCGTCAGCAAGGCCGGCGCCGCGTACCTGCCGCTCGACCCGGAGTACCCGGCCGACCGGCTCGACTTCATGATCGCCGACGCCCGCCCGGTGGTCGGCCTGGCCACCACCGCCACCGCCGAACTGCTCGACGCCGCCGGCGCCGAGATGCCGCGCGTGGTGCTGGACGACCCGGCGGTGCTCGCCGCCCTGGCCGAGCGCCCGGACACCGACCCCACCGACGCGGAGCGCACCGCCCCGCTGCGGCCGGCCAACCCGATGTACGTCATCTACACCTCCGGCTCCACCGGCCGCCCCAAGGGCGTCGTGGTCCCGCACCGCGGCCTTGCCAGCCTGGTCGCCACCCAGGCCGAGACCGTCCAGGCCGGGCCCGGGAGCCGGGTGCTGCAGTTCGCCTCGGTCAGCTTCGACGCGGGCTTCTGGGACATCGCGATGGGCCTGCTCTCCGGCGCCGCCCTGGTCCTCGGCACCGCCGACGACCTGCTGCCCGGCGAGCCGCTGGCCGAGGTCGTCCGCCGGCACGGCGTCACCCACGCCACCCTGCCGCCGGTCGCCCTGGCCGCGCTGCCCACCGACGCCGAGGTGCTGGCCGGCGCCACCCTGGTCTCCACCGGCGACGCCTGCACCCCCGAACTGGTCGCCCGCTGGTCGCCCGGCCGCCGCCTGCTCAACGGCTACGGCCCCACCGAGACCACCGTCGGCGCCACCATGAGCGGGGCCCTCACCCCCGGCGGCACCCCGCCGATCGGCCGGCCGTTCGCCAACTCCCGGGTGTACGTGCTGGACAAGGCGCTGCGCCCGGTGCCGCCCGGCGTCGCCGGCGAGATGTACATCTCCGGCGAGGGCCTGGCCCGCGGCTACCTCAAGCGCCCCGGCCTGACCGCCGAGCGCTTCGTCGCCGACCCCTTCGGCCCGGCCGGCTCCCGGCTCTACCGCTCCGGCGACCTCGGCCGCTGGCGCGCCGACGGCACGCTGGAGTTCGCCGGGCGCGCCGACGACCAGGTGAAGGTGCGCGGCTTCCGGATCGAGCTCGGCGAGATCGAGTCCGTCCTCGGCCTGCACCCCGCGGTCGGCCACGCCAGCGTGATCGTCCGCGAGGACGAGCCCGGCGACAAGCGCGTGGTCGCCTACCTGGTCACCGCCGCCGAGCAGACCGTCGCGGTGGACGAGCTGCGCGCGTACCTGGGCGCCAAGCTGCCCGAGTTCATGGTGCCGTCCGCGTTCGTGGTGCTCGACGCCTTCCCGCTGCTGCCCAACGGCAAGGTGGACCGCAAGGCCCTGCCCGTCCCCGGCACGGACGCCGACAGCCTCGGCCGGGCCCCCGAGGGCCCCGAGGAGGAGGCGCTCGCCACCATCTTCGCCTCCGTCCTGGAGCGCGACGCGGTGAACGTCGACGAGAGCTTCTTCGAGATGGGCGGGCACTCGCTGCTGGCCGCCCGGCTGATCAGCCGGGTCCGCGCGGATCTCGGCGTCGCGCTCCCGATCCGCGCCCTGTTCGAGGCGCCCTCGGTGGCCCAGCTCGCCGAGCGGCTCGTCGAGGCCGGCGGCATCAAGGTCGTCCTGCGGGCCGAGGACCGGCCCGAGGTCCTGCCGCTGTCCGTCGCCCAGCACCGGATCTGGTCCGACAGCCGCGAGCCGGGCCGCCCCGCACCGCGGACCGCGCTCGCCGCCCGGCTGCACGGCGCCCTCGACCGGGACGCGCTGCGCGCCGCCCTGGCCGACCTCGTCGACCGGCACGAGAGCCTGCGGACGGTCCTGCCCGAGCACGACGGCGAGCCGCGCCAGCAGGTCCTCGACCCGGCCGCCGCCCGGCCCGCCCTGACCGTCACGGACACCACCGAGGACGCCCTGGCCGGCCTGGTCGAGCAGGCCGCCGCCCGCGGCTTCGACCTGACCGTCGACCAGCCGCTGCGCGCCGACCTGTTCGCGCTCGGCGCCGAGGAGCACGTGCTGCTGCTCACGCTGCACGCCGTCGCCGCCGACGCCGGGTCGGTCGCGCCGCTCGCCCGCGACCTGGCCACCGCCTACGCGGCCCGCGGCCGCGGCGAGGCGCCCGCCTTCCGGCCGCTGCCGGTGCAGTACGCCGACTACGCGCTCTGGCAGCGCCGCTCCCTCGGCGCCGAGAACGACCCGAAGAGCCGCGCCGGCCGCCAGCTCGGCTACTGGCGCGAGGCCCTGGCCGGCCTGCCCGAGCAGCTCGCGCTGCCCGCCGACCGCCCGGCCGCCGCCCACCGCGCCGAGGCCGTGGCCTTCCGGCTGGACGCCAGGCTGCACGCCCGCCTCGCCGGGCTGGCCCGGGACGGCCAGGCCGGCATGCCGATGGTGCTCCGGGCCGGCCTCGCCGCCCTGCTGAGCGCGCTCGGCGCCGGCGCGGACGTCCCGATCGGCAGCCCCGTCCCCGGCCGCACCGAGGAGGCGCTGGGCGACCTGGTCGGCCGGTTCGCCAACACCCTGGTGCTGCGCACCGACACGTCCGGCGACCCGACCTTCCGCGAGCTGATCGCGCGCGTGCGGGAGACCGACCTGGCGGCCGCCGCGCAGCAGGACCTGCCGTACGACCGGCTGGCCGACACGCTGCGGCCCGGGCGCCCGCTGGTCCAGGTGCTGCTGACCGTGCGCGCCGCCGCCGAGCCGGGCCTCGAGCTGCCCGGCCTGCGCACCGAGCCGTACGCCGTCGCCGAGCCCGCCGCCGAGGCCGAGCTGGCCGCCCGGCTGACCGAGCGCTTCGACGCCGCCGGCGCGCCGGCCGGCATCGACGGCGAACTGCGGTACGACACCGGGCGGTACGACCGCGCCACCGCCGAGCGGCTGATCGAGCGGCTGACCGCCCTGCTGACCGCCGCCGGCGAGGCGCCCGACCAGCCGATCAGTGGAATCGGCGGCGCCGAGCCCGCCGCCGGCCGGGTCGTCCCGAACCTGCTCGGGGCGCTCACCCCCGGCCGGAGCGCGGACGCCTTCGACGACTCCCTGGACGTGCTGCTGCCGCTGCGCGCCGAGGGCACCCTGGCGCCACTGTTCTGCGTCCACCCCGGGCTGGGCCTCGGCTGGATCTACTCCGGCCTGCTGCAGACCATCGAGGCGGACCGCCCGCTCTACGCGCTGCAGGCCCGCGGCCTGCGCGGCGAGGGCGAACTGCCCGGCAGCGTCGAGGAGATGGCCGGGGACTATCTGGCCCGGATCCGCGAGGTGCAGCCCGAGGGCCCGTACCACCTGCTCGGCTGGTCCCTCGGCGGCCTGGTCGCCCAGACGATCGCCGCCGAGCTGGAGGCCGCCGGCCAGCAGGTCGCGCTGCTCACCCTGCTGGACGCCTTCCCGCACGCGGCCCGCGTGTCGACGGACGAGGCGGCGTTCCAGCGCGAACTGCTGGACCTGGTCGGCCCGGCCGGCGCCGACCTGGCGGCCGGGACGCTGAGCCACGCCGACGCGGCGGCCCTGCTGAGCGAGGCCCTCCTGCCCGGCATCCGGGCCCGGCACGTCGAGGCGATCGAGCGGGTCGTGCTGAACAACGGACGGATCGCGGAGGCGGCGCGCCCCGGAGTCTTCCGCGGCGAGGTGCTGTTCTTCTTCGCCACCGAGGGCCGGACCGCCGACTCGCCCCGGACCGACGACTGGAAGCCGTACCTGACCGGCGGCTTCGAGCAGCACGACCTCGCCTGCACGCACGGTGGGCTCGCGGCGACGGCCGTGATCGCCGAGATCGGCCGCGTGCTCACCGAGCGCCTGCGCCGCGGCAACTGAACGTCCCGACGACCCACTGGAGGAGAGGCATGGAGACAGCGATCAGGGCCGTCGGCCTGCGGAAGCGGTACGGCGACCACGAGGCGTTGCGCGGGGTCGACCTGACCGTCCCGGCGGGGACCGTGCTCGGCGTCCTCGGGCCGAACGGGGCGGGCAAGACCACCACCGTCCGGATCCTGGCCACGCTGCTGGACGCGGACGAGGGCACCGCCGAGGTGGCCGGCTACGACGTCCGCACCCAGCGCCGGGACGTCCAGCGCAGCATCGGCCTGACCGGCCAGTACGCCGCGGTGGACGAGGTGCTGACCGGCCGGGAGAACCTGCAGATGGTCGGCCGGCTGCAGGGGATCGGCCGGGCCGCCGCGGGCCGGCGCGCGGACGAGCTGCTGGAGCGCTTCGAACTGACCGAGGCGGCCGGTCGCAGGACCGGCACCTACTCCGGCGGCATGCGCCGCCGGCTCGACCTGGCCGCCAGCCTGGTCGCCGACCCGAAGGTGCTCTTCCTCGACGAGCCCACCACCGGCCTGGACCCGGCCAGCCGGCTCGTGCTCTGGGCGATGATCCGGGAGCAGGTGGCGGCCGGCGTCACCATCCTGCTCACCACCCAGTACCTGGAGGAGGCCGACCAACTGGCCGACCGGATCATGGTGGTGGACACCGGCCAGGTGGTCGCCGAGGGCACCTCGGACGAACTGAAGCAGAAGGTCGGCGGCGAGCGCCTGGACGTGCGGCCGGTCGACCCGGAGCACCTGCCGACCGTGCTGGCGGCGCTGGCCGGGCTGTCCGGCGAGGCGCCGACGGCCTCCGAGGACGGGCGCAGCGCGTCCGTCCGGATCTCCGGCGGAACGGACGACCTGGCCGTCGTCGCGGCCGAGTTGGCCCGCCAGGGCGTGGCGCTCGTGGACTTCGCGCTGCGCCGGCCCTCGCTGGACGAGGTGTTCCTCACCCTCACCGGCCAGGGCGGCCGGCCCGCCGCCGAGGCGGACGGCGGCGATCGGCCGACGAAGGACCGCGCGACCACACGGAACGGAGCCTGACATGGCCGGTGTAATCGCCGATGGCACGGTGTGCGTCGAGCGGCACCTGCGGCACCTGATGCGCACGCCCGACAAGCTGGTCGAGGCGACCGTGGTGCCGATGATCTTCGTGCTGCTGTTCGGGCTGCTGTTCGGCAGCGTGATCGACGTCCCGAACGGCGGCTACCACGAGTACATCATGGCGGGCATCTTCGCGATGGGCGTCATGACGGCCGTCCAGAGCACCGCGGTCGGCATCGTCGAGGACCTGCGCAACGGCCTGACCGACCGGTTCCGCTCGCTGCCGATGTCCGGTGCGGCGGTGCTGCTCGGCCGGACGGTCGGGGACACCGCGCTGCGCGCGGTCAGCTGCCTGGCGATGGCGGCGGTCGGCCTGGCGATCGGCTGGCGGACCCACACCGGCGTCCTGTCGGTGGTGGCCGGATTCGGGCTGCTGCTGCTCTTCGGCCTGGTGATGTCCTGGCTCGGCGCGCTGATCGGGCTGACGACGGGCAGCGCGGAGACCGCCTCCTCGGTGCCGAACGTGCTGCTGATGCCGATGATGTTCCTGTCCAATGCCTACATCCCGCTCACCGGCCTGCCGCACTGGCTGGCCGTGATCGGCGAGTGGAACCCGCTGAGCGCGGTCATCGGGGGGTGCCGTGACCTGTGGGGCAACCCGCAGGCCGCGCCCAACGCCGACGCCTTCCCCGCCCAGCACCCGGTCCTGCTGAGCCTGCTCTGGATGGTCCTGCTGTTCGCCCTGGTGGCGCCGCTGGCCGTCCGCAAGTACCGGACGGCCGTTGCGCGTTGACGCATTCTTGAGACTCGATGGGGGAGATCCGATGTCCGAGATGATGACCGAACCGAAACCCGGCCCGGCAGGCGGCGCCACGGCCGCCCCGGAGGCCCCGCTCAGCTACGGGAGCTACCTGGAGGTGGCGGGCCTGCTGGAGCTGCAGCGCCCGCGCACCGAGGCCCACGACGAGCTCCTGTTCATCGTCACCCACCAGGCCTTCGAGGTCTGGTTCGCCTGCGCGCTGCACGAGTTGGAGCAGGTGCGGGCCGCCATGGACGAGGGCCGCACCGGTCCGGCCCGGTGGGGCCTGCGCCGGGTGCGGGAGATGGTCCGGCTGTGGATCGTCCAGATGGACGTGCTGGGCACGATGACCCCCGAGGGGTTCAACGAGTTCCGCGGCGCGCTGGGGGAGTCCAGCGGTTTCCAGTCGGCGCAGTTCCGCGAGCTGGAGATGATCTCCGGGCTGCGCGACCGTCGCCACCTGCGGCTGCCGGGCTCCACGGAGGCCGAGCGCGAGCGGCTGAACCGGCGCTTCACCGAGCCGTCGCTGCGGGAGGCGTTCACCGCGCTGCTGGAGCGTCAGGGGCTGGGTGTCGACGAGCTGTTCGTCCCCGGCCTGGCGCCGGACGAGCTGCGCGAGCTGGCGGAGGACCTGCTGGACTTCGACGCCGCCTTCCACCAGTGGCGCTACCGCCACTGGCTGCTGGTGGTACGGGTGTTGGGCGCCAAGCCCGGCACGGGCGGCAGTGCCGGCGCGGAGTTCCTGCGGCAGACTCTGGGGCAGTGGTTCTTCCCGGAGCTGCACGACGCCAGAGCCGGCGCCGTGCCGGACGTCCTCGCGGACACCGGGTCCGAGCCGGACGCGACCGGTTGCCCGCTCGGCTACGGCGCCGCGGCGTCCTAGCCGGACCGGCACCCCTCCGGGCGCCGCGGCGACCCCGCGGCGCCCGTCACAGAACAGGAGTGGCACCATGGAGTTGGACCGTCTGCTGCCGGTATGGGATCACCGCGAGCGGCACCGGCTGGCCGTCCGGACGAGGCCGGCGCCGGACGCCACCGCGGCCATCGCGGCCGTCGAGGCGGTCGAGTGGCGGGACGTCCCGGTGTTCCGCCTGCTCATGAACTTCGGTTCGATCAACGCCAAGCGCGGCCAGACCGCGCGCCCGTTCCTGGACGCGATGATCGCCGGCGGCTTCAGCGTGCTGCACCGCTCGCCCGAGGAACTGGTCGTCGGTGCCGCCGCCACGGTCACCGGCCCCGGCAACGGGGTCGCCGACCTCGGCGAGGACCCCGCCCGCGGCTTCCGCGACTTCGACCGGCCGGGCCACTACAAGGTGGCCTTCAACTTCCGCTGCGTAAACGGCGAACTGCTCACCGAGACCCGGGTGGTGAGCACCGACCCGGTCACCCGCCGCCGCTTCCGCCGGTACTGGACGGTGATCCGGCTGCCCAGCGGAGTCATCCGCCGGGAGTGGCTGCGGGCCGCCCGCCGCCGTCTGGCCGCCGCCGGGTAGCCCGGCCCGACTCTTCGGAAAGACACCACTGATGACCGCACTCAGCACCGCGTCCGGGTTCGACCTGGACGCCGTCGACCTCACCGATCCGCGGACCTTCGTCGACACCGACCTGTTCGCCCTCTGGCGGCAGTTCCGCGCCGAGCGCCCGGTCCACCTGCACCGCGCGACCGCGGAACTGCCCGCCTTCTGGGCGCTGACCCGCTACCACGACGTGATGTCCGTCTACAAGGACAACCAGCGCTTCACCTCCGAGCGCGGCAACGTGCTCTCCACCCTGCTGCAGGGCGGCGACTCGGCCGGCGGCAAGATGCTCGCCGTCACCGACGGCCCGCGCCACCGGGAGATCCGCAACCTGATGCTGCGGTCCTTCTCGCCGCGCGCCCTCTCGTACGTGGTGGAGCAGGTCCGCATCCGCACCACCGACCTGCTGGCCCGGGCGCTCGCCAAGGGCACCTTCGACTACGCCGCCGAGGTCGCCGAGCACATCCCGATGGGGACCATCTGCGACCTGATGGCGGTGCCGCCGCAGGACCGCCAGATGCTGCTGGACTGGAACAAGCAGGTGCTCAGCGCGGACAGCGCGGACGGCACGGCCGACGAGGCCTGGCTGGCCCGCAACGAGATCCTGCTGTACTTCTCCGACCTCGCCAAGGCCCGCCGCCGCAACCCCGGCGACGACGTGATCAGCGCGCTCGCCACCGGGTCCGTGGGCGGCGTGCCGCTCAGCGAGGACGAGATCGTCTTCAACTGCTACAGCCTCATCCTGGGCGGCGACGAGTCGAGCCGGATGGCCTCGATCGGCGCCGTCCTCGCCTTCGTCCAGCACCCGGACCAGTGGCGGGCGTTCAAGAGCGGCAAGGTCGGCGTGGAGAGCACGGCGGAGGAGATCCTGCGCTGGACCACCCCGGCGATGCACTTCGGCCGCCGCGCCCTGGTCGACCAGGAGATCGGCGGCCACCGGATCGCCGCCGGGGACATCGTCACGCTCTGGAACACCTCCGCCAACTTCGACGAGCAGGTCTTCGCCGACCCGCAGGCCTTCGACCTCGCCCGCACCCCCAACAAGCACGTCACCTTCGGCTACGGCCCGCACTTCTGCCTGGGCGCCTTCCTCGGCCGCGAGGAGCTGAAGGCCCTGCTGGACGGGCTGCGCGCGCAGGTCGCCGAGGTCGAGCAGGCGGGGCCGGCCAGCCGGGTCTACTCCAACTTCCTGTTCGGCTACAGCACCCTGCCGGTGACCTTCCGGCCGGAGCGCTGAGCACCTCACCGCAGTCCGCCGTCAACGAGCACCACATCGAGGAGAGGAACACCGCATGAGCATCGAGGAGAAGGAGCTCTCCCCGGAGGAGGAGGCGTACGTCAAGGGGTGCTGGGACCGCACCATCACCAAGCTGATCACCCTCTTCGACGAGAAGGCGGCGCCGGACGACCCGCGCGCGCTGGACACCCTCGCGGAGCACCACGGCTGGATCGCGGAGGTGTGGCCGGTCGACTTCGACCTCTACATCGAGATGGGCCGGTTCTACGTGGCCTACCCGGAGCCGTACGCCCGCTTCGAGGCCTTCCGCACGGGCCTGGCCGACTACGTCGCCGAGATCGTGGAGGCCTACGCCCGGGAGCGCAGGCCGCAGTAGTCCCGGCACGCGGCGCGGCCGCCCGTCCCCTCGCGGCGGGCGGCCGCGCCGTGCTGCGGGTCGTCAGCGCTGCGAGCGGAAGATCGAGAACACCACCCGCAGCGCGAGCACGCTGGCGATGACCAGCAGGTTGTAGCCGAGCAGCTGGAACAGCTGCAGCGAGTGCCCGAGCACCGGACCGCCCTTGGTGCCGAGCAGCAGCACCCCGATCAGGCCGAGCACGGCGCCGATGAAGGTGAGCAGCACCTCGTGCACGAGCGTGCGGACGAACCGGCGGTCCCGTTCGTCCGCGAGGAAGCGGACCTGCACGCCGAGCCGGCCGTGCTCCAGCGAGCTGGTGATCCGCTCCACCCGGCGGGGCAGCCGGCGCAGCATCGGGGCCATCGCCAGCGCCTCCTCGATCACGGTCTCGGCCATCGAGGCGGGGGTGAGCTTGCGCTGCACCTGGGTCTTCGCGAAGCCCTTGGCCCGGGAGATGATGTCGAACCCGGGCACCAGCAGCTCCATCGAGCCCTCCAGGGTGGCCAGCGCGCGGAAGGCGGCGGCGATCTCCGGCGGGCAGGTGAGGCCGTGCCTGGCGACCAGCAGGAAGAGGTCGGCGAACATCTCACGGTCCGGCCGCACACCCGGCGTCAGGTGCCGGGCCATGAACCGGCCGAGCGCCCGCTCCAGCTTCGTCTCGTCGATCTCCTCGGCGTGCTCGACGAGTTCGAGCAGCGCGTCGCACAGCGCCACCGGGTCGGTGCGGTGGATGGCCAGCAGCAGGTTGCGCAGCGAGGTCCGCAGCACCCGGTCGACCCGCCCGACCGAGCCGAAGTCGAGCAGCCCGAGCCGGCCGTCCGCGAGCAGCATGATGTTGCCGGGGTGCGGGTCGGAGTGGAACACCCCGCCGAACATGATCTGTTCGAACATGCACTCCAGCAGCTGCTGGGCCAGTTCCTCGCGCGCGGTCTCCTCGCCCGGCGGCGGGGCCCCGGCGCCGCCCAGGGTCAGCCCGTCCATCCAGGTGAGTATCAGGACCCGCTGGGTGGAGAACTCCTCGTGCACGTCCGGCAGCACCACGGCGGAGGCCGTGGCCGAGCGCGCGATGCCGGCCCGGACGGCGGTGGTGTTACGGGCCTCCACCCGGAAGTCCAACTCCTCGTGCAGCGACCGGGCGAAGCCCTCGGCGAGCTCCATGGCGCCGACCGTGCGGCCCCACTCGGTGTGCTCCGCCAGCTTGCGGCTGATCCGGAACAGGATGTCCAGGTCCCGCTGCACGGTGGCCCGCGCGCCGGGCCGCTGCACCTTCACGACCACCTGCTCGCCGGAGTGCAGCCGGGCCCGGTGCACCTGCGCGATCGAGGCGGCGGCCATCGGCTCCGGGTCGAACTCGGCGAACACCTCGCCGGGCGCCCGGCCCAGCTCCTCGGTCAGCACCCGTTCGATCTCCTGCCACGGCTCGGGCGGGACCTGGTGCTGGAGCCGGGTCAGCTCCTCGACGAACTCGGGCGGCAGCAGGTCGTACCGGGTGGACAGCAGCTGGCCCATCTTGATGAAGGTCGCCCCGGCCTCCTCCAGCGCCATCCGCAGCGACACCGCCAGCGCGGCCCGCTCCACCGCGGCCTGCGGCCCGGTGCGGTTGCGCGAGCGCAGCCAGCGGCCCAGCCCGTGCCGCATCGCGATCCGGCTCAGCTCGGTGTAGCGCCGGGTGCGGGCCAGCCGCCGGCGGAAGGCGTGCGGCCAGCGGACCACACCGGAGATCGAACCGCTGGGCAGGACCACCTCGGACAGCGCGAGGAACATCATCGCGGACAGGACGGCGAGGCTGATCTGGACGGTCACCATCGGGCCGCGCCGGGAGTCGCCCATCGCCGCGCCGATCGCCGCGGCCGCCGCCAGGCCGACCAGGGCGGTCAGGATCGCGCGGGTGTGGCCGATCCGGAGCCCCAGCAGACGCCGGACCACGGTGGCGAGCGCCGCGACGCAGACCAGCGGCACGACGACGGACAGGACCAGTAGCAGAGCCAGCTGCATGAGCGACGTACGGCCTGTCCCGGGCGGCGGCGGGGCGGGCCGTACCTCCTTTCTCTCGAACGGTCGGGCCGCGGCCGGCCGCGCGGGAGCGGCCGGCCGCCTGGGCGGTGAACGGGGGAGCGGACACCCCGCGACGCACCTCCCCCCGCTGCCATCATCACCGAATCCCGTGCCGGGCGGGCCGTGTGTCCCGATTGTCGGCTTGTGCTCCGATCGGATCGGCCGGGGCGTCGCGGTTTCCCGGACACGCGCTCAGGGCCGGCATTTCGGCGCGGCTTTCCCGCGCGTCGTGCGCATCCCGGTGCGGGGGGTGGAGATCGGCCGTGGAGTTCGGCTCGGTCCGCCAGCCTCCCACCTCGCGAGGGGTGCGGGGAAGTGGCCGGAAGTCGGATTCGACGCTGTCCGGTAGCTGACACATCGGCGATCGGGGCCCGCGGTGACCCGGAACGGAATTGCGACCATGGCACGATCGGGACATATCCGGGCCAGATTCCTCGCGGTGACCACCGACCCGTTCCTAGAGTCGGCCGGTGAGCCCCCGCCGGGGGCGCTCAACCGGAGGGAGTGGATGTCCGTGTCGAATTCAGCGTCCACCATGCAGGACCGGGTCGCCGAGCTGCGCAACCTCAAGGACGGCGTCCTCAGTGGCCAGGACCGCGCGACCGAAGCGCAGCACGGCAAGGGCAAACTGACCGTCCGTGAGCGGCTCGACCTGCTGTTCGACGAGGGCTCGTTCCGCGAGGTCGAGCAGCTGCGCCGGCACCGGGCCACCGGCTTCGGCCTGGAGGCCAAGAAGCCGCACACCGACGGCGTGGTGACCGGCTGGGGCACCGTGCACGGCCGGCAGGTCTTCGCGTACGCGCACGACTTCCGGATCTTCGGCGGCGCGCTGGGCGAGGCCCACGCGCAGAAGATCCACAAGCTGATGGACCTGGCGATCGCGGCCGGCGCGCCCCTGGTGTCGCTCAACGACGGCGCGGGCGCCCGGATCCAGGAGGGCGTCTCGGCGCTGGCCGGCTACGGCGGCATCTTCCAGCGCAACACCAGGGCCTCCGGCGTCATCCCGCAGATCTCGGTGATGCTCGGCCCGTGCGCCGGCGGCGCCGCCTACTCCCCGGCGCTGACCGACTTCGTGTTCATGGTCCGCGAGACCTCGCAGATGTTCATCACCGGCCCGGACGTCGTCCAGGCCGTGACCGGCGAGAAGATCAGCCAGAACGGCCTCGGCGGCGCGGACGTGCACGCCGGCGTCTCCGGCGTCTCACACTTCGTCTACGACGACGAGCAGTCCTGCATCGAGGAGGTCCGCTACCTCCTGTCGCTGCTGCCGCAGAACAACCGCGAGGCGCCGCCCGTCGTCCCGACCGGGGACCCGGCCGACCGGCGCTGCGAGGCGCTGCTGGACCTGGTGCCGGTCGACGGCAACCGCCCGTACGACATGCGCAAGGTGATCGAGGAGGTCGTCGACCTCGGCGAGTACCTGGAGGTCCACGAGCGCTGGGCGACCAGCGTGATCTGCGCGCTGGCCCGGCTGGACGGGCGGCTGGTGGGCATCATCGCCAACCAGCCGCAGTCGCTGGCCGGCGTGCTGGACATCCACTCCTCGGAGAAGGCCGCGCGCTTCGTCCAGATGTGCGACGCCTTCAACGTCCCGCTGGTGACCCTGGTCGACGTGCCCGGCTTCCTGCCCGGCGTCGACCAGGAGCACAACGGCATCATCCGGCACGGCGCCAAGCTGCTGTACGCGTACTGCAACGCCACCGTGCCGCGCATCTCGCTGATCCTGCGCAAGGCCTACGGCGGCGCCTACATCGTGATGGACTCCCGCTCCATCGGCGCCGACCTGGCCTTCGCCTGGCCGACCAACGAGATCGCCGTGATGGGCGCCGAGGGCGCCGCCAACGTGGTGTTCCGCCGCGAGATCGCCGCCTCGGACACCCCGGACACGACCCGCGCGCAGCTGGTCAAGGAGTACACGGCCGAGCTGATGCACCCGTACTACGCGGCCGAGCGCGGCCTCGTGGACGACGTCATCGACCCGGCCGACACCCGCCGGGTGCTGATCGACGCGGTCGCCATGCTGAGCGCCAAGCACGCGCTGCTGCCGGCCCGCAAGCACGGCAACCCGCCGCTGTGACCGGCGCCCCGGCCCGCGCGGTGCCGCCCCCGGTGCGCGTCCTGCGGGGCGCACCCTCGCCGGAGGACCTCGCCGTGCTGACCGGTGTGCTGGCCGCCCTCGCCGCCCGCGGGGGCGGCCGCGCCGCGGGCCGGGACCCGGGCCGTGCGGCCACCTGGCAACGGGTGCGCGCCGAGGAGATCAGACCGGGGTCCTGGATGGCGCTCAGCTGATAGCCGACCCGGGCTCACCGGGCAAGAGGACAGTGGTCGCTTGTCATGGCAGCTTCCTGAAGCGTGACTTGTGACGCTCGTCAGGAATCTGTTACGAACGACGGCGATGACGAGATCGCCGCTCGATTGTGATAGGGCTGCGGCCGGAGGGAGGCGGCTGGTGCTGCAGGTGGTGTTCCGGATCCTGGGCGCTCTGGACGTCCAGGCGAACGGAACCCCCGTGCCGGTGGCGGGGGCCCGTCAGCGCACCATCCTCTCGATGCTGCTGCTCTTCGCGAACCGGGTGGTCTCGGTCGACGCGCTGGCCGACGCGGTGTGGCACGGCAACCCGCCGAACACCTTCGTCAACCAGATCGCCATCTGTGTCTCCGGCCTGCGCAAGACCTTCAAGGCGGCGGTCGGCGCCGACGACCTGATCGTCACCATGCACCCCGGCTACATGCTGTTCGTCGGTGAACACCGCATCGACGCCGTCGAGTTCGAGGAGTGCACGGCCCGGGCCCGGGAGGCCGCCCGGGTCGGCGACACCGCCGGGGCGGTCGGGCTCCTCGACACCGCCCTCGGGATGTGGCGCGGCGCCGCGCTGGAGGGCGTCGCCGGGGAGCGGGTCGAGGCCGGGGCCGCCCGGCTCGCCGAACTGCGCCTGGACGCCTACGAGGAGCTGACCGCGCTGCGCCTGGAACTGGGCCAGCACCGGGAGCTGGTCGGCGAGTTGTCGGCCTTCATCCGGGAGAACGGGCTGCGCGAGCAGGCCCGGGCGCAGCTGATGCTCGCCCAGTACCGCTGCGGCCGGCGGGCCGAGGCGCTGGAGACGTTCCGGGAGGGGCGCCGGCTGCTGATCGAGGAGCTCGGCATCGAACCCGGCCCGGCGCTGCGGGAGTTGCACGAGGCGGTGCTGGCCGACTCGCCCCGCCTCGTCCCGCCCGCCGAGCCGGCGCCGGCCCCGCCGCCGACCGCCGGCCCCGCCCAGCTGCCCTCCGACGTCGCCGCGTTCACCGGCCGCGCGGACGAACTCTCCTTCCTGGACCGGCTGCTGGACGCGCGCGACGGCCACGACGCGGTGCCGGTCGGCCTGGTCACCGGCATCGGCGGGGTCGGCAAGACGGCGCTGGCCGTGCACTGCGCCCACCGGGTCGCCGCCCGCTTCCCGGACGGCCAGCTCTTCGCCGACCTGCGCGGCTTCCACCAGAGCGACCAACCCGCCGCACCCGGCGCGGTGCTGGAGCGCTTCCTGCTCGCCCTCGGGGTGCCCGCCGAGCGGATCCCCGCCGACCTCGCCGACCGCGGCGCGCTGTTCCGCAGCGTGCTGGGCGGCCGCCGGGTCCTCGTGGTGCTCGACAACGCCCGCTCCGTCGCCCAGGTCCGCCCGCTGCTGCCCGGCAGCGGCCGCTGCGGCGTCCTGATCACCAGCCGCTCCCCGATGGGCGGACTGGCCGGCGACTACGACTTCGTCCACCTCCCGCTGGACGCGCTCCACCCCGACGAGGCCGTCACCCTGCTCGACCGGGTGGTCGGCGACGGCCGGATCGTCGCCGAGCCCGCCGAGGCCGCCCGGCTCGCCGACCTGTGCGACCGGCTGCCGCTCGCGCTGCGGA
This sequence comes from Kitasatospora sp. NPDC094028, assembly GCF_049543595.1. NCBI lineage: Bacteria > Bacillati > Actinomycetota > Actinomycetes > Kitasatosporales > Streptomycetaceae > Kitasatospora > Kitasatospora sp. NPDC094028. The sequence continues at coordinate 244,528 of NZ_JBMVFA010000004.1, forward strand.
TCGCCGCCGCCCGGATCGCCGCCAGGCCGCACTGGCGGGTGCGCACCCTGGTGGCCCGGCTGGAGGACCGGCAGCGCCGGCTCGACGAACTCGGCCCGGACGAGTGCGGGGTGCGGGCCGTCTTCCGGCTCAGCTACCGCGACCTGCCCGAGCGGGCCGCCCGGATGTACCGGCTGCTCGGGCTGCTGAACGTCCCCGACTTCGCCGCCTGGGCCGGCGCCGCGCTGCTCGACATCGGGGTGTTAGAGGCCGAGGACCTGATCGAGGAGCTGGTCGACGCCCAGCTCCTCGACGTGCTTCCGGGCCCCGTCGCCGGCCGGGTCCGCTACCGCTTCAAGGGCCTGCTGCGGCTGTTCGCCCACGAGTGCGCCGAGGAGCGGGTGGGCGAGGCCGAGCGCCGCGCCGGCCTGCGCCGGGCGTTCGGCGGCTGGCTGTTCCTGGCCCGGGAGGCGCACCGGCGCGTCCACGGCGGCGACCACCCCGACGCCGACGGCCCCGACCACCGGCACCACCTGCCCGAGCAGCTGGTCGCCGACCTGCTGGCCGACCCGGCGGGCTGGTTCGAGGCCGAGCGCGCCGCGATCGTCGGCGCGGTCGAGCAGGCCGCCCGGTCCGGCGAGGCCGCCCTCGCCTGGGACCTGGCGATGACCGGCGCCAGCCTCGACCGCGAGCGCGAACGCCCGCTGGAACGCCGCCTGTACGGCGAGCGCGTCCCGGCTGCGGCGCTGCGGACCGGCGACGAGCTCGCCCAGACCCCGGCGCCGCACGCGCTCGGCCCGCTCGGCACCCTGGAGATCGTCCAGTGGCGCTACCACGAGGAGGAGACCGAGCGCCTGGACGTCGCACTGCGGCTGTTCGAGCACTGCGGCCGGGCCCTGGTGCGGCACAACCTCGCGCTGCACCCGCGGCCGTACGACGTGCCCAGCGCCCGGGGCGGCCGCCGGCTGGCCCTGGACGGCGCCGGCCCGGCGAGCGACCGCCTGGAGGCCACCCGCTCGGTGCCGGGCCGGTTCCTGGTCGCCCGGGCGGGGCTGGCGATGGCCTGTGTGACGGCGCTGAGCGGCGACCGGGTGGCCGCCGCCGGCTGCCTGACCGAGGCGGAACGGCTGTTCGAGGAGGTCGGCGCTTCGTTCTGGAGCGCCAAGGCGAGACGGCTGGACGAACTCCTGCGCGGCGCCGAGACGGTGAGCGCAGAGGCGCTGTGGCGGTTGCTCGAATCATGAGGCCGGCCCGCCCGCCGACCCGGCACCGCGGCCACCCCGGTCGCGGTGCCGGCGAGGGAACCGAGCAGGCCGATCAGGGCCTCTTTCATTTCAGTTTCGCCGCAGGCGAGTTGGATCCAGCGCAGCGAAATCAGGCCGACATCGCAGGGAAAACCCTGATCAGTATCGTCGGCGCCATCTGGGGGACAAGGTCCGGGTGCGGCCCGCTCGTCGAGGCCGCCACACCCGGGGTGGGGGTGTCACATGGAGTTCCGGATCCTCGGTCCGGTGGACGTCGTGGACGACGGCCGGGCGATACCGCTCGACGGTGCGAAACAGCGCACCGTCCTCGCGGCCCTGCTGCTCGCGGGCGGCCGGCTGATGCCGGACGACCGGCTCAGCGCGCTGCTCTGGGGCTGGGAGCCGCCCGCCACCCGCAACGCCCAGCTGTACACCTACGTGTCCCGGCTGCGCGGCCGGCTCGGCCCGCAGGTCGCCCTGGTCCGCAAGGCCCCCGGCTACCGGCTGGACCTCGGCCCGGCCACCCTCGACCTGCACGCCTTCGAGCGCACCGCCGAGGAGGGCCGTGCCGAACTGGCCGCCGGCCGCCACGACCGCGCCGCCGTGCTGCTGCGCACCGCGCTCTCGCACTGGCGCGGCACCCCGCTCGCCGGCACCACCGAACACCTGGCGGACCGCGAGGCGCCCCGGCTGGAGGAGTTGCGGCTGGCCGCCCTGGAGCACCGGATCGAGGCCGACCTCGAACTCGGCCGGCACGACGAGCTGGTACCAGAACTCCTGCGCCTGGTCGCCGAGTTCCCGGTGCGCGAGCGGCTGCGCGGCCAGCTGATGACGGCCCTGCACCGCTGCGGCCGGCAGGCCGACGCGCTCGGCGTGTACGACCACGGGCGGCTGCTGCTGGCCGAGGACCTGGGCGTGGACCCGGGCGCCGGCCTGCAGGCGATCCACCGGGCGATCCTGCGCGACGAACTGCCCGGCCCGGCGGCCGCGCAGCCGCCCCCGGCCGTGCTGCAGCGTCCGGTGGTCGGGGCGGCCCCGCCGGGCCCGGCCGCGCCGGCCTCGCTGTGGACCTCGCTGCGCCCCGCGATGCTGCCCGCCGACTCCCCGGACTTCACCGGACGGGCCGACGAACTCGCGGTGCTGGCCGCCAGGTTGAGAGTGCCGGCCGAGCGGGCCGAGGGGCTGCCGCGCCCGGCGGCCCCGGTCACCGTGGTGACCGGCCCGGGCGGGACGGGCAAGTCGGCGCTGGTCGTCCGGGCGGCCCGGCTGGCCCGGGCGGAGTTCCCGGACGGCCAGCTGTACGCCGACCTGCGCGGCCGCGACGAGCGGCCCAAGAACCCCGCGGACGTGCTGGGTTGGCTGCTGCGGGCGCTCGGCGCGGACGGCCGGGAGATCCCGGACGGCCTGGACGAGCGGGCGCAGCTGTTCCGCAGCCGGCTGGCCGGCCGGCGGATGCTGCTGGTCCTGGACGACGCGGCCGACGACGGGCAGGTCCGCCCGCTGCTGCCCGGCGCGGAGCGATGTCGCACGGTGGTCACCTCCCGCGATCCGCTCGCCGGGCTGGAGGGCAGCCGCGCGCTGACGCTCGGTCCGCTGGACTTCCCCGACGCCTACCAGCTGCTGGCCGCCGTCACCGGCCCGGACCGGGTGTCCGCGGACCCGGCGTCGGCGGCCCGGATCGTCGAGCTGTGCGACCGGCTGCCGCTCGCGCTGCGGATCTGCGCGGCCCGGCTGGCCGCCCACCCGCACTGGTCGCCGGCCACGCTCGCGGACCGGCTGACCCCGGTCGAGCGCCGGCTGGACGAACTGCGGCTCGGCGCGCTGGACGTGCGGCAGAGCCTGGCCCCGAGCCACCGGGCGCTCGCGCCGGCCGCCCGGGCCGCGCTGCACCGGCTCGCGCCGGCCGAGGCCGCGACGTTCACCGCGCGGGAGGCGGCGCTGCTGCTGGAGACCGGGGAGGAGGCGGCCGAGGAGGTGTTGGAGGCGCTGGCCGACGCGCGCCTGCTGACCGTGGTGGAGGAGCCGCGGCCGCGGTTCCGCTTCGCCCCGCTGGTCCGGCTGTTCGCCCGGGAGGCCGCGGAAGCCGCAGAAGCCGCGGAAGCCGCCGGGGCCACCGATGGACCAGGGGCCGCCGATGGGCCGGAAGCCGTCGAGGCCGCGGGCCCGGTGGGCGCGGTCGCCGCCGCGGTTCAGGCGCGGGTCCGGGCCTACGCGCTCTGACCTGCGCGGCCCGCGCCGGTTGCGCACCCCCTCGGCGGCCCGGTCCGTGACCCGGCCGCCGAGGGGGGTCCCGATCAGCCGCAGCCGCCGGCGTGCCCGCCGTCCAGGCTGCGGAGCGCGCTCAGCTCGCCCGGATCGTTCTGCTCCAGCCACTCTCGGAACTCGCGCTCCAGGCTGTCCATGGCTTCCACGGTGCCGTCCTGCTCCGCAGGCCGCAGACAGCTCGGGGCGGTGTTCTGGTTCATTTCGACCTCCCGGCTCGGATTGCGCAACGGTGTTCTCCGCCCGCCTCGCGAGCGTCCGTCCGAACGCTATGAAATTCATATATTTCGACGTCAGGGCGGCGCCACCGATATAGGCACGGCTATAGCCCTGCTATAGGTCCCTCCCGCACGCTGAGTCGGGCATCGGCGTCGGCGGACAAGGGAGCACAGATGCAGGCCCGCATTTCGAGCGTGGTCGTCCTCGGTGGCGGCCCGGCCGGCTGGATGACCGCGGCCTACCTCCGCAAGGCCCTGCAGGGCACCGTCTCGGTGACCGTCCTGGAGGAGCCGGAGACGGCCGGCGACGCCGGCATCGAGGCGGCCCCGCCGACCCTCCAGCGCTCGTTCTTCAGCACCCTCGGCATCGCCGAGGACGACTGGATGCGGGAGTCCGAGGCGACCTTCGGCACGGCCGTGCGGTTCCTCAACTGGCGCACCCCCGGCCCGGGCGACCCGGCCCCGCGCGCCCTCCCGGAGGGCGGCACGGACGCCTTCTACCACCCGTACGGCCTGCTGCCCGAGTACGACGAGATCCCGCTGTCGCACTACTGGTACCACCGCCGCCACCACGGCGGGCCGACCGAGCCCTTCGACCGCGCCTGCTTCCGCGAACCGCCCCTGCTGGACGCCCGGCGCTCCCCCCGCTGGATGGACGGCCGGCCCGCGACCCGCTACGGCTGGCACCTCGACCGGGCGAGCTTCACCGACTTCCTGCGCCGCCACGCCACCCTCCGGCTGGGCGCGCACCGGGTGCCGGGCACCCTGGCCCGGGTCGAACTCGACGCCAACGGCTTCCTGGAGACGCTCCACACCACGGCCGGCGAGGCCCTGAGCGGGGACCTCTTCGTCGACTGCTCCGGCCCCCGCTCCCGGCTGCTGCGCCAGGTGATGGCCGAGCCTTACCTCGACCTCGGCGACCAGCTGCTCTGCGACCGCGCGGTGACGGTGCGCCTGCCGCACGACGACTACGCCCACGGCATCGAGCCGTACAGCACGGTCGTCGCGATGCCGGCCGGCTGGGCCGGAAAGGTCCCGGTGCTCGGCCGCTTCGAGTCCAGCTACGTCTACGCCAGCGCCTTCGTGGACGCCGGCTCGGCCACCGAACAGCTCTGCCGCCTCTGGGGCGTCGACCCGGCCCAGGCCGAGGTCGGCGAGACGGCCTTCCGGGCCGGCCGCACCCGCCGCGCCTGGGTGCGCAACTGCGTGGGCATCGGCGCCAGCGCGGGCCTGCTGGAGCCGCTGGAGCCGACCGCGCTGCACTTCGTCGCGAGCGCGCTGCGCCAACTGGTGCGCCACTTCCCCGCGGACGCCTTCCACCCGGCCGTGCTGGACGGCTTCAACCGGGAGGTGGCCGCCGAGTTCGACGAGTCCCGGGACTTCGTCCAGGCCCACTTCGCCTGCTCCCGGCGCACCGACACCCCGTTCTGGCGGGCCCACCGCGACGTCGTCCTCCCGGACAGCCTGCGGGCCAAGACCGTCGCCTACCGGGCCGGCCTGCCGCTCGGCGCCCCGCAGCCGGAGCAGTGGCCGCACCACGGCGGCGCGGCCGAGCCGGGCCGGCTCTGGTCGGCCGCCAGCTACTGCGCCGTGCTGGCCGGCCTCGGCCTGGAGCCGGACGCGCCGCTGCCGGTGCTGGCCCACCGGCCGGACTCGGTGCGCGGCGCCGAACCGCTCTTCGAGCGGATCAAGCGCCAGCAGCAGAACCTGGTCGAGACCCTGCCGGACGCCCACGACTACCTGCGCCACCTGCACGGCCGCTCGGTCGCCGACCACCCGCAGTCCGTGCTGCGCCCCGGCGGCTGAGCGGTCCGCGGCCCGCTCCGCCAGGGCGCGTCGACCGCGTCAGGCCTCGGACCGTGTCAGGGCTCTCGACCGTGTCAGGCCTCGTCGAGCGCGGTCAGGCCGAGCACGGTGATCCGGGCGGCGTCCGCGGGCCGCCCGGTCAGCCGCGCCGCCAGGATCCGCGGCAGGTCGGCCTCCCGCGAGTACCCGGGCAGCACCGCGACCCGGGCCCGCCGCACCCCGGCCTCGCCCCGCACCGCGTACACCACCAGGTAGGCGGTCCACTCCGGCGGCGGGGCCTGCTCCTCGAAGGGCATCCGCACCGACCTCCACGGCCCATTCTCGGCCCGCCGCCGCCCGGGCGGGCGACCCGGTGGCCGATCGGGGCGAACCCGGGCACAGTGGGACTCTCGGGGCGTTGTCGGTGACCTCGGCGCTTTCCCAGGAGCGGCCCCATGCAGACCACCTGGAAGGGGACGATCAGCTTCGGGCTGGTCAGCATCCCCGTCCACCTCTACTCCGCGACCCAGGAGCACGACGTCCCGCTGCACCAGGTGCACGCCAAGGACGGCGGCCGGGTGCGGATGAAGCGGTACTGCGAGCGGGAGGAAGCGGAGATCCCGTACGCGGAGATCGCCAAGGGCTACGAGTCGCCGGACGGCCGCACCGTCACCCTCACCGACGAGGACCTGGCCGACCTGCCGCTGCCCAGCAAGAAGGTCATCGACGTGCTGGCCTTCGTGGAGGCGGGCGAGATCGACCCGCTGATGTTCTCCAAGGCCTACTACGTGGGCGTGGCCGACAAGGCCGCCGCCAAGCCGTACGCACTGCTGCGCGACGCCCTGGTCGAGTCCGGGCGGATCGCCGTCACCAAGATCGCGCTGCGCACCCGGGAGTCCCCGGCGGTGCTGCGGGTCCACGAGGGCACGCTGGTGCTGCAGACCTGCATCTGGCCGGACGAGGTGCGCCCGGCGGCGGGCATCGCGCCGGAGGAGGACGTCACGGTCCGGCCGCAGGAGCTGAAGATGGCGCGCTCGCTGATGGACACCCTGTCCGAGGACTTCGACCTCTCCCAGCTGCACGACGACTACCAGGAGGCGCTGCAGCAGGTCGTCAGCGCCCGGCTGGAGGGCGTCGAGCTGCCGCACGAGGAGGAGGCCGGCGAGGCGCCGGACAACGTGATCGACCTGATGGAGGCGCTGCGCAGCAGCCTCAAGCAGGCCAGGGGCGGGCGGGCCGGCGCGCCCGCGGAGGCGGAGCCCGACGCGGCCGACGCGGCCGACGAGGCGGACGGGCCCGGGAAGCCCGCCCCGCGCAAGCGCGCCCCGGCGAAGAAGGCCGCCGCGGCGAAGAAGACCGCGACCGCGAAGTCCACGACCGCGAAGAAGTCCACGGCCGCGAAGACCACGACCAGGAAGTCCGCGTCCCCGCGCAAGGCCTCCTGACCCGCGCGGAACCGGCCGTAACCCCCGAAACACCGGAGGCGATCCCGATGGACCTGCTGACCTACAAGGAACTCGACACCGGCCCCGAAGCGCCGCGCCGGAGCCCGGCGCAGCGCGCCTGGCACTGGCTGCTCAGCCTCAGCCCCACGGTCGTGACGGTGATGACCGCGCTCTCGATCGGCCTGGCCATGGTCGCCGTCCAGGTGGACTGGGATCCGATGATCGGCCTGATGGCCTTCTTCTGGTTCCTGACGTTCGTCGCCCTGGCCGGGATGCTCGCCCGGTGGGCCACGCCCGGCCGGGGCAGGCACCGGATGGCGGCCTCCTGACCCGGTCGGCGGCGCGCGGGCCCGGGGGTGCTCAGCCGATCCAGACCGTGGTGACGTTGCAGAACTCCCGGATGCCGTGCCCGGACAGCTCCCGGCCGAACCCTGAGCGCTTGACCCCGCCGAACGGCAGCGCCGGGTGCGAGGCGGTCATCCCGTTGAAGAACACCCCGCCGGCCTGGACGTCGCGCACGAAGCGCTCCTGCTCGGCCCCGTCCGTGGTCCACACGTTGGAACTGAGCCCGAACGGTGTGTCGTTGGCGAGCGCCACCGCCTCCTCCAGGTCGGCGACCCGGTAGACGGTGGCGACCGGCCCGAAGGTCTCCTCCTGGTGGATGCGCATCGCCGGGGTGATGCCGGTGAGCACCGTCGGCTCGAAGAACCAGCCGTCGTCCCAGCCGGTCGGCCGCCCGCCGCCGCACTCCACCCGGGCGCCGTGCACCCGGGCGTCCTCGACCAGTTCCTCCAGGTCGTCCCTGCCCTGGCGGCTGGCCAGCGGGCCGATGTCGGTCTCCTCGTCCATCGGGTCGCCGATCCGCAGCGCCCGCATCGCCGCGGTGAACGCGGTGACGAACGGGTCGTAGACGTCGGTGTGCACGATGAACCGCTTGGCGGCGATGCAGGACTGGCCGTTGTTCTGCGTCCGGGCCGTGACGGCGGTGCGGGCCGCCGCGGCCACGTCGGCGCTCGCCAGCACGACGAACGGGTCGCTGCCGCCCAGCTCCAGCACCGACTTCTTGACCTCGTCGGCCGCCGTGGCGGCGACCGCCCGGCCGGCCGGCTCGCTGCCGGTGAGGGTGACGGCGGCGACCCGGCGGTCCCGGATCACGCCCTCGACGGCGCCGGAGCCGATCAGCAGGGTCTGGAAGCAGCCCTCCGGCAAGCCGGCCCGGCGGAACAGGTCCTCGATCGCCAGCGCGGTGCGCGGCACGTTGGAGGCGTGCTTGAGCAGGCCGACGTTGCCCGCCATCAGGGCCGGCGCGGCGAACCGGATCACCTGCCAGAACGGGAAGTTCCACGGCATCACGGCCAGCACCGGCCCGATCGGGCGGTAGCGGACGTAGGCCCGCGAGGCGCCGGTGTCGGCGACGTCGGCCGGCGCCGGGTGCTCGTCGGCGAGCAGCGCCTCGGCGTGGTCGGCGTACCAGCGCATCGCCCTGGCGCACTTGGCGGCCTCGGCACGGGCGGCGGCGATCGGCTTGCCCATCTCCTCGGTCATGGTGCGGGCGACCGCCTCGCGGTCCTGGTCGAGCAGGTCGGCGGCGCGGTGCAGCAGTTCGGCGCGGGTGGCGAACGGGGTGGTGCGCCAGCCGTGGAAGGCGGCCTCGGCACGGGCCAGGCGCTGCTCGGTGCCGGCGGCGTCGAGCGGTTCGAAGGTCTGCAGGATCTCGCCGGTCGCGGGGTTGACGCTGGCGATGGGCATGCGGGGCTCCCGGGGGTCAGTGCGTGTCTCCCACCCTCCCCGACGCCCCACCCCCGGGCACGCCCATACGGCCCGGCGTGTCCCACCGGGCCGTACGGGCGTGCCCTCTCCTACTCCGGCAGGGACTCGGCGCGCGCCGCCGCCTCCCGCGCCCGGGCCCCGGCCCGGGTGCGGGAGGCGGTCACCAGGCGGTTGGGGAACCGGTGCAGGTATTCGGCCTCCAGCTGTCCCATGCGCAGAGTGTGCCGCTTGAGCGCGTCCTCGGAGCCGTACAGGAACGTCTCGTGCCGGGTGCGGTGCAGCTGCTCCAGCTCGTGCAGCAGGGTGTCGTTGCCCAGCGCGTGCGGGGAGACGCCCTCGGGCCGGATGTGCGGGTCGTCGACGTGCCGCATGTCTCGGTACCTCCTCGGCGGGAAGCCCCCCACTCACCTTGGTACACCCGGACGGGCCCGCACGCTCGGACAAGAAGAGTTGTAAAAGAGATGTCGTACAAGAGCTCTTGTGCGTATTCTCCCGGTCATGGACGACACCACGGACGACCCGCGCTCCACCCGGGAGATCTCCGACTCCCGGGTGCTCGCCGCCCTCACCCACCCGCTGCGCCGCCGCCTGATCGACGTGCTCAAGGTGGGCGGCCCCGCCACCGTCGGGCAGCTCGCCGAGCGCACCGGGCAGGCGGTCGGCAACGTCAGCCACCACCTCAAGGTGCTCGCCGAGAGCGGCCTGATCGAAGAGGCCCCCGAGCGCGCCCGCAACCGGCGTGAGCGCTGGTGGCGCCTCGCCGACCGGCAACTCACCTGGGCCAGGGCCGACTTCGACGGCGACCCGGTCGCCGAGGCGGTCGCCGACGCGGCCGGCTCGATCCTCCTGGAGCGCCAGGTCGAGCTGGTCCGCGAGTGGGCGCTGCGGCGCGGCGGCTACCCGGCCGAGTGGCAGGACGGCTGCGCGATCGCCACCCAGAGCTGGCTGCGGCTCACCCCCGAGGAGGCCAGGGAGCTGGCCGCCGACCTGGACGCGGTGATCCAGCGGTGGGCGGACCGGCCGGTGCCCGAGGACGGCCGCGAGCGCGAGACCGTCCTGGCCTTCGCCCACAGCGTCCCGGCGCAGCCGTGAGCACGACTCTGTTGTCGGCCGAAGTCCCGTCCCGCTGGGGGCTGTTGGCCGACCGGGACTTCCGGCTGCTGTGGGCGGGGGAGAGCGTCAGCAAGCTCGGCGGCAGCATCACCTCGCTCGCCCTGCCGCTGGTCGCCGTGCTGACGCTGGACGCCGGGCCGTTCGCGGTCGGCCTGCTGACCGCGACGGTCTGGCTGCCCTGGCTGTTCTTCGGCCTGCCCGCCGGGGTCTGGGTCGGTCGGGCTCCCCGGCGGATCGTGATGATCGCCTGCAACCTCGGCTCGGCGACGCTCTTCGCGAGCGTGCCGCTGGCCGCCGTGCTCGGCGTGCTCACCCTGGCCCAGTTGCTCGCCGTCGCCTTCCTCGCCGGTACGGCGGCGGTGTTCTTCGACGCGTCCTACCGCGCCTACCTGCCCGAACTCGTGCCCGCCGCCGACCTGATCGAGGCGAACGCCAAGCTGGAGGGCAGCGCCTCCGCCGCCCAGGTCGCCGGACGGGGGCTGGCCGGGCTGACCGTCCAACTGCTCGGTGCGGCCACGGGACGCGCGCCACGATGTGGATGACGACGGCGCTGCTCGCGCTCTTCGGGGTGCTGCCGCTGCTCTCGCCGCTGCTCTCGCCGCTGCGCACCCTGCGGGAGTTGCCCGGCCGACCCGCCGAAGCACCCCAGATCATAGGATGAATCCACCCCTACCTTCAGATTCCATCCCCGACAGCTCGGACAGATCGAAGATGCCGCTTCCCAAGGCCGAACTCCACCTGCACATCGAAGGCACCCTGGAGCCCGAACTCGCCTTCGCGCTCGCCGCCCGCAACGGCGTGGAGCTGCCCTACGTCGACACCGAGGCGCTGCGCACCGCGTACTCCTTCAGCGACCTGCAGTCCTTCCTGGACCTGTACTACGCGCTGATGGCCGTGCTGCGCACCGAGCAGGACTTCACCGACCTCGCCGAGGCCTACCTCGCCCGGGCCGCCGAGCAGGGCGTGCGGCACGCGGAGATCTTCTTCGACCCGCAGGCGCACACCGTCCGCGGCGTGCCGCTCGGCACGGTCGTGGCCGGGCTGACCGCCGCGCTGGCGCGCAGCGAGGAGCGCCACGGCATCAGCACCCAGCTGATCATGTGCTTCCTGCGGGACGAGTCCGCCGAATCCGCGCTGGAGACCTTCGAGGCCGCCCGCCCGTACTTCGACCGGATCGCCGGCATCGGCCTGGACTCGGCCGAGGTCGGCAACCCGCCCGCGAAGTTCCGCGAGGTCTACCGCCGGGCCGCCGATGCCGGGCTGCGCCGGGTCGCCCACGCGGGCGAGGAGGGCCCGGCCTCGTACATCACCGAGGCGCTGGACGTCCTCGGCGTCGAGCGGATCGACCACGGCCTGCGCTGCCTGGAGGACGGCGAGCTGGTCGCCCGCCTGGTCCGCGAGCAGGTCCCGCTGACCCTGTGCCCGCTGTCCAACGTGCGCCTGCGCTGCATCGACACCCTCGCCGACCACCCGCTGCGCGAGATGCTGGACGCGGGGCTGCTGGTCACCGTCAACTCCGACGACCCGGCGTACTTCGGCGGCTACGTCGAGGACAACTTCCGCGCCGTCCGCGCGGCCCTGGCCCTCGACCGGGAGACGCTGCGGCTGCTGGCCGCCAACTCCTTCCGCGCCTCGTTCATCAGCGACGAGCGCAAGGCCGAACTCCTGGCGGAGGTCGCCGAGTTCATCTTCTGACCGGTGCCCGTGCGCGGCCCGTCACCCGTCCAGGGGCGACGGGCCGCTGCGCCGGTAGTGCAGCAGGGTCACGCCGCCGGTGAAGCGGTGGGTGCCGGTGAGGGTGAGCGGGACGGGCCGTTCGGTCGGGCGGAACAGCAGGGTGCCGCGGCCGAGGATCACCGGTGCGACGTAGAGCCGGAACTCGTCGATCAGGTCCTGGGCGAGGAAGGCCGCGCCCAGCTCCCCGCCACTGAGGGAGAGGTCGCCGCCGGGGCCGCGGGTGAGGGCGGCGACCGTCTCGGGGGTGACCTCGCGGACGATCGTGGTGTTCCAGTCGGCGTGGTCGAGCGTGCGGGAGAAGACGGTCTTCGGCATCGCGCGCCAGATGTCCGCGAACTCCAGCATCGGGCCGGTGGCGGCCGGGTCCCGGTCGGCCGTGGGCCAGTAGGCGGCCATCAGCTCGTGGGTGCGCCGGCCGGAGACGAATCCACCCATTCGGGCGAGTTCCCGGTTGAAGTGCAGGTGCAGTTCGTCGTCGACGTGCTGCCACCCGAGGTCGTGGTCCGGGCCCTCGAAGTAGCCGTCGAGGGAGATGTTGCTGAAGAGCACGATCCTGCGTCGCATGACGACCTCGCGGGGCGGAGGGCCCGCCGTCCGCCCCCGGGGCGGGAGCGGACGGCGGGCGGGGATCAGATCAGGGTGCTCCAGTAGTACCAGAACCGGTTGAGCACCAGCAGCGCGACGACCGCGTACCAGAGCGCCGGAACGGCCCAGTGGTAGCGGGCCGCCTCCCGGACCACCGGCCGCAGCCGGCGGCCGACCGGGATCACGCCGGAGCGCAGGTTGTGCAGCGTGGTGTACCAGAACAGCGGGATCATCGCCGCCCACACCACCATGCAGTACGGGCAGAGCGCGCCGATCCGGTAGAGCGCCTGGTACATCAGCCAGGTCACGAAGCCGATCCCGAACACCGTCCCGGCCTGCAGGCCCAGCCAGAACCAGCGCCGGTGCGTCGAGCCGGACAGCAGCCCGGCGCCGACCGCGATCACCACGCCGAACCCGACCAGGCCCAGCAGCGAGTTGGGGAAGCCGAAGGCCTCGGCCTGCGCGCTGCGCATGATCGAGCCGCAGCTGACGATCGGGTTGATGTTGCAACTGGGGACGTACGACGGGTCCTTGAGCAGCCGCAGCTTGTCCAGGGTGAGGACGGCCGAGGCGAACAGGCCGAGCGCGCCGCCGATCAGCAGCAGCCAGGCGTACGGGCGGCTCGCGCCGTACGCCCGGGCGGCGGGGGCCGAGGGGGCCGTCATCCGGCGACCTGCTTGACCAGCGCGGTGAACTGCTCGGGCGAGACGGCGTTGCCGCCGGTGAGGACGTCCAGCTTCCTGCCGTCCAGCTCGACGGTCGGCGTGCCGGTGACGTCGCTCTTGTCGAACTCCTCGTTCACCTTGGCCGCCCACGGCGCGTAGGTGCCCTCCTGGACGGCCTTCACGAAGGCGTCCGTCTTGAGGCCGGGCACCTGCCCGGCGAGGTCGAGGACGTGGTTGACGTCGGCGAAGGCGTCGCTGCGCTCGTCCGGCTGGTTGGCGTAGAGCACGTCGTGGAAGGCCTTGAACTTGTCCACGCCCTCGTTCAGCGCGGCCCCGGCCGCCGCCAGCGCGGTGCGCGAGCCCTGGCCACCGAGGTTGTTGTCCAGGAACGTCGCCAGGTGGTACTCGATCTTGTACGTGCCGTCGTCGGCGAGCTGCTGGATCGCCTTGCCGGTGGTGGTCTCCAGCTTCTCGCAGAACGGGCAGCGGAAGTCCTCGTACACCGAGAGCGTGTGCGGGGCGTCGGCCCTGCCGTAGGTGATCACGGTGCCGTCGGTGCCGGTGGTGTGGGCCGGGACTACCAGCGGGCCCTTGGCGGCGGCGTTCGCACCGGAGCCGGAGGAGCCGCCGACCGCGAAGGCCACCCCGGCCGCGAGGGCCAGCACGGCGGCCGAGGCGACGCCGACCACCACCCGGCGGCGGACGCGCTCGGATCGTTCGGCCTGCTCGCGGGCGACGCGCATGCGCTCGGTGGCGGAGGTCTTCTTGTCGGTCCTACGGGAGTTGCTCATGGGGTGTCGTCCTGTGCTCTCGGGCGTGCGTGGGTGCGAGAGGGCCGACCGCCGGAAAACGGAGGTCTCAGGCGGCCAGGGCGAACACCGGCGGACCGCGCCGGACGGCCGGACGGACGACGGCGTCCTCGGCGGGGACCAGCACCCGGCTGGCGCGCGGGAACGGCACCCGGGCCACCGGACGGTCCGGGACGGGCGCGGCGAGCAGCCGCAGCCAGCGGGCGGCCGCCGGCAGGTGCCGGTGCAGGAACGCGCCCAGCGTCCGCACGGCCCGGGCCAGCCCGGTCAGCGCGGCGTCCGCGCGGCGCAGCGCGTAGGCACCGGCCAGGGCGAGCACGGTGTGCAGCAGCAGGAGCAGCAGAGCGCCGACCGGTGCGGAAAGGCCGTGACCGAGCAGGAAGCCGCCGAGCGAGCCGCCGCCGCACAGCAGCGGCCGGAAGCCGTGGACGGCCTCGGGCGGCAGCGTGGGGCAGCTGGCCTGCGCGTAGTCGAACAGCGCGCCCGTACCCAGCTCCAGCGGCAGGAACACCGCCGCGACGGCCGGGTAGCCGCGCTCGCGGCCGGCCAGGGCGAACGCCGCCGCGAAGACGGCGAGCGCGGCCGGGACCAGCGTGCCGAGCGGCAGCGCCCGGCCGGTGACCAGCACCTGGCCGAGCCCGGCGAGCAGCACGAGCAGCGCGGCGAAGACCGCCGCGCGCAGCGTCCTGGTGACCGGGCCGATGTCCATGGCGGTCGAGTCTGCCACAGGTTGAAACCGAAACGGTCTTCCGGACGGTCCGCTGTGAAGAGCCTCACCACCCGCGCTGAGCTGGGCTTATCCGCCCTTTACGGGTGCGGCCGCGGCGGCACGGGGGCAGACTGGGCGCATGCCGGAGCTGCCCGAGGTGGAGGCGCTGAGCGCCTTCCTGTCCGAACGGCTGACCGGGCGCGTGATCGCCCGGGTGCAGCCGGTGGCGATCAGTGCCCTGAAGACCTACGACCCGCCGGTGACCGCGCTGGAGGGGCGCACCGTCGGCCGGGTGACCAGGCGCGGCAAGTTCCTGGACATCGAGGCTGGCGGGCTGCACCTGGTGGTGCACCTGGCCCGGGCCGGCTGGCTGCGCTGGAAGGACGCCCTGCCCGCCGAGCCGCCGCGCCCGAGCCCGCGGAACCCGCTGGCGCTGCGGCTGCGCCTGGAGGGCGAGGAGGGCGCGGGCTTCGACCTCACCGAGGCGGGGACGAAGAAGGGCCTCGCGGTCCACGTGGTGCACGACCCGGCCGAGGTGCCCGGGGTGGCCCGGCTCGGCCCGGACCCGCTGGACCCGGCCCTCACCCTGGAGGCCTTCGCCGCCCTGCTCGCGGGCGAGCGGCGCCGGATCAAGGGCGTGCTGCGGGACCAGAGCGTGCTGGCGGGCGTGGGCAACGCCTACTCCGACGAGGTGCTGCACGCGGCCCGGATGTCGCCGTACAAGACGGCCGCGAGCCTGACGCCGGAGGAGACGGCGCGGCTGTACACCGCGCTCGGCAGCACGCTGCGCGACGCGGTGGAGCGCTCGCGCGGGCTGGCGGCGGGGGAGCTGAAGGCGGAGAAGAAGCTCGGGATGCGGGTGCACGGCCGCACCGGGCTGCCGTGCCCGGTCTGCGGGGACACCGTGCGGGAGGTGTCCTTCGCGGACTCCTCGCTGCAGTACTGCCCGACCTGCCAGACCGGCGGCAAGCCGCTCGCGGACCGGCGGATGTCGCGGCTGCTGAAGTAGCGCGCGGCCGCCGGTCCGCGGTCGGCTCAGCGCTTGATCGCGACGCCGCCCCAGTAGTAGGCGGCCTCCGGGTCGGCCGGCGGCTCGCCGTCCGGGCGCCAGGCCAGTACCGGGGACAGGCCCGGGTCGACCAGTTCCCAGCCGTCGAAGAAGCGCAGCACCTCGTCGTGGCTGCGCGGCACCAGCGTCATCCCGCCGGCCCGGGCGGCCGCGGCGACCCTGCCGACCGCCTCCGGGTCGAAGTCCTGGGTGGGCGTGGTCAGCGCCAGGCAGCTGCCGGCCGGCAGGGCGTCGCGCAGTGCGGCGACCCGCCCCCACGGGTCGTCCTCGTCGGCGATCAGCATCAGGACGGCGATCATCAGCAGGCCGACCGGCCGGGTGAGGTCCAGGGTCGAGGTGAGCGCAGGGTCGGCGAACAGCTTCTCGGGCTCGCGCAGGTCGGCGTGGATGTAGGTGGTGCGGCTGCGCGGGCTGGAGACCATCAGGGCGCGGGCGTGGGCGAGCACGATCGGGTCGTTGTCGACGTAGACGACCCGGGTGCCGGGGCTGACCGATTCGGCGATCTCGTGGGTGTTCGGCGAGGTGGGGATGCCGGTGCCGAGGTCGAGGAACTGGCGGATGCCGTGCTCCCGGGCGAGGTGGCGGACGGCCCGGCCCTGGAAGGCGCGGTTGGCTTTGGCCATCTCCCGGACGCTCGGCACGGCCTCCTCGATGGCCTCGGCCATGGCGCGGTCCGGCGGGAAGTTGGTCTTGCCGCCCAGCCAGTGGTCGTAGACGCGGGCCGAGTGCGGGGCGCTGGTGTCGACGCCGAAGCGTTCCCACGCGCTCGGTTCGACGGCTTCCTCGTCCTGCGGGGCCTGGTGGGGGAAGTCCTGACCTGTCGTCATGGCCGCGTCCTCTGATGGCTCATCATCACACTGGGGAGTGCAGCGTAGCGGGGGCCGGCGGGAAGCCCGGGTTCCGGTCGCGGAGCATCGGGGGAGATCCGCCGGTTGGTCCGTCGGAGTGGTGATCGGGCCTGTCGGGGTCACCGCCGGTCAGGGGCGGCGGCGGGTGGGGGAAGTATCAAGAATGCTGTCTGATCGTCAGATTACTTCGCGAAGATTGCTGCTGGTCGCGGCCGGGATGTCGCTTGTCGGTGCGGCCGCCGGCTGCCGGAACCCCTTCGGCGGCGGTGGTGACGGCACCGGGGCCGCCGCCCCGCCCAGCCCGGAGGCCGCGGCGGCCGGCGCGGTCGGCGCCGTGCCGGCGGGCTCGCCCTCGCAGTGGGCCGGGCCGTCCGGCTCGCCGCCCCCGGGCTCGCCGGGCGCGACCCCCTCCCCGGCCCCGCCCTCCGGGGCCGCGACGCCGTCCCCCTCCGCGACGCCGCCCCCCTCCGCCGCGCCGTCCGTGGAGCCCGTCCACAAGGTGCTCAGCGCGGCGGAGAACAAGCCGGTGTACGAGCTGGACGCGGAGCGCCGGGTGGTGGCGCTGACCCTGGACGACGGCCCGGACCCGCGGCACACCCCGACCGTGCTGGCGCTGCTCCAGCAGTACGGCATCCGGGCGACCTTCTTCCTGGTCGGCGAGAACGCCGCCGAACACCCGGCCCTGGTGCGGGAGATCGCCGACCGCGGCCACCACATCGCCAACCACACCTGGACCCACCCGGACCTGCGGCACCTGTCCGAGGGCAAGGTGCGGGACGAGCTGGAGCGCACCTCCGACCTGCTGCACCGCACCACCGGGCGGCTGCCCACCTGGTTCCGGGCGCCCGGCGGCGACTGGTCCCCGGTGTCGCTCAAGGTGGCCGCCGACCTCGGGCTGCGGAACATGGGCTGGTCGGTGGACCCGCGCGACTGGGCCCGGCCGGGCACCTCGGTGATCACCGACCGGGTCCTCAAGGACGTCCGCCCCGGCGCGATCGTGCTCAACCACGACGGCGGCGGGGACCGCTCGCAGACGGTGGCGGCGCTGAAGGCGTACCTGCCGGTGCTGATCGACTCGGGGTACTACTTCACGGCGCCGCCGAACTGAGAGCCCCGATTCCGCCGGTACCCGCGGCGGTCGGGTACCGGCTTTGATGTTCAAACCACCCGATCGGGTGGATCGGGAGAACCGTTTCTGCGGATTTTCGGCCTCTAGGGTGATCTCGCACCAATTCACCAGGTACCACCGGGTACCACCTGAAAGGCCCTCACCCATGCGTCTTCGCAATGCCCTTGTCGCCGCCGCCAGCGCCGTCGCCCTCGTCGTCGCCGTCCCGACCTCGGCCAACGCGGCCGTCGGCGACTTCCTCTACAAGGTCGGCCCGGGTGTCCCGGCCGGGATCGCCGACCCGGAGAGCGGCAAGTGCATCAACCTGTTCGGGGCGACCGAGAAGGACCCGGCCTTCGCGCCGGAGAACTTCACCAGCTCCACGGCCACGGTCTTCCTCGACTTCGACTGCAACGGCGACACCTTCTACGTGATGAACCCCGGCAAGCGGCTCGGCGACCGGCTGAAGCTGCGCTCTGTCGTCTTCTCCTGACCGGAGGGGACTTTGGGGTGGCCCGGGCCGGACGGTCGGCGTACGTTCGAACTGTCCGGCCCGGTCGCCGGCGCCCCGCCGTGCCCGTCATCGGGCGCCGCCGCCCGGGCAGAGCCGAAGGAGGCCTGGGATGACCGGCAACGGCTACGCGCACCCCGAGGCGCTGGTGGGCACCGAGTGGCTGGCCCACCACCTGGACGACGGGACGATCCGGGTCGTCGAGGTGGACGAGGACACCACGGCCTACGACCGGGACCACATCCCCGGCGCGGTCGGCTGGGACTGGAACGCCGACCTGCACAGCCGGGTCGGGCGCGACTACGCGGACCGCGACGGCGTCCAGCACCTGCTGCGGGCGGCCGGGGTGGAGGACGACACGACCGTCGTGCTGTACGGCGGGAACAACAACTGGTTCGCCGCTTACGCCTACTGGCTGCTGCGGCTGCGCGGCTTCGGGCCGGTGCGGCTGCTGGACGGCGGGCGCAAGAAGTGGGAGCTGGAGGGGCGGGAGCTCACCCAGGAGGTGATGGACTACCAGCACACCTCCTACCGGCTGACCGGGCCCGAGCGCCCGGAGCTGCGGGCGATGCGCGACGAGGTGCTGGCCAAGGCGGAGGTGTTCGCCAAGCCCGGCGCCGACTCGGTGCTGGTGGACGTCCGCTCGCCGGCCGAGTTCCGGGGCGAACTGATCGCCCCGCCGCACCTGCCGCAGGAGCAGGCCCAGGTGCCCGGGCACATCCCCGGCGCGATCAACGTCCCCTGGTCGCAGGCGGCCCGGGACGACGGCTCGTTCCGCCCGGCCGAGGAACTGCGGGCGCTGTACGGCGGCAAGGGCGTCGAGCCGGAGCGCGAGGTGATCGCGTACTGCCGGATCGGCGAGCGGTCGGCGCACACCTGGTTCGCGCTGACCGAGCTGCTCGGCTACCCGCACGTCAAGAACTACGACGGCTCGTGGACGGAGTACGGCTCGCTGGTGCGGGCGCCGGTCGCGCTGGGGGCCTGAGCAGGGATCGGGCGGGGCCGGGGCGGGGCCCGGGCCGGGGCCTGCGCGACCCGAGTGACGTGAACGGACGCGTGGGGGCGGTGAAGGCCGTGCGGCGGCGCGATTTCGGCCTGTTTCTTATCATGAACATCTCATAATTCGAGAGTGGTTCGGGTCTCACCGGGACATGGATCGATCCAGCATCGCTCCAACCCCTCGTTCCGGTGATCCTGGAGGACCACGTTGCGCAAGAGACTGATCGTCTCCGCCGCTGCCGCCGCCCTGAGCCTGCTGCTGGCCGTCCCCGCCTCGGCGGCCGACTTCCAACCCGGCGCCGCCGGGGTCGGCGACCCGTACTACCCGACCTACGGCAACGGCGGCTACCGCGTCTCCCACTACGACATCCGGCTGAAGTACCAGCCCGCCACCGACGAGCTGGAGGGCACCACCACCATCCTCGCCACGGCGACCCAGGACCTCTCCCGGTTCAACCTCGACTTCGCGCTCAACGTCTCCGAGGTCCGGGTCAACGGCCGGCCCGCCGCCTTCGCCACCAGCGGCGAGCAGGAGCTGGAGGTCACCCCGGCCCGGCCGCTCGCCAAGGGCGCCCAGGCCACCGTGGTGGTCCGCTACAAGGGCGTGCCGTCCACCGTGAAGAGGTACGGCTTCACCGCCTGGCTGCGCACCCCGGACGGCGCGGTGGCGGCCGGCGAGCCCGAGTCGGCCTGGTGGTGGTTCCCCAGCAACGACCACCCGAGCGACAAGGCCACCTTCGACGTCTCGGTGCTGGTGCCGGACGGCAACCAGGTGATCAGCAACGGCGTGCTGACCGGCACCAGCTCCCAGGCCGGCTGGACCCGCTACAGCTGGCGCGAGAACAAGCCGCAGGCCACCTATCTGGCCACGCTCGCGGTCGGCAAGTTCGACGTCACCACCGACACCACGCCGAGCGGCCTGCCGGTCTACAACGCGTACAGCAAGGACCTCGGCGACAACGCCGACGCGGCGAAGGCCAGCGTCGAGCGCACCGGCGAGCTGGTCGACTGGCTGAGCGGCATCTTCGGCGACTACCCGTTCAGCTCGGTCGGCGGCTACGTGCCCAACGTCCCCACCGGCTTCGCCCTGGAGACCCAGACCCGGGTCTTCTACAGCCCCCGGCAGTTCGCCAAGGGCGCCAACACCTCGGTGGTCGTCCACGAGCTCGCCCACCAGTGGTACGGCGACAGCGTCTCGCTCTCCCGCTGGAGCGACATCTGGCTGAACGAGGGCTTCGCCCGGTACGCGCAGTTCCTCTGGTCCGAGCACGAGAACGAGGGCACCGCGCAGGAGCTCGCGGACTACGTCTACGCCTCGCACCCGGCCTCCGACCCGTTCTGGACCGTCAAGCCGGGCGACCCGGGGCCGGACAACCAGTTCGCCGGGGCCGTGTACGACCGGGGCGCGGTGGCCATCCAGGCGCTGCGCGACAAGGTCGGGGACGACGCGTTCTTCCGGATCCTCAAGGGCTGGCCGACCGAGCGCAAGTACGGCAACGCGACCATCCCGGAGTTCCAGGCGTACGCGGAGAAGGTGTCCGGGCAGCAGCTCGGCGACCTCTTCACCACCTGGCTGTTCACCGCCTCGAAGCCGGCCGCCGGGTCGGCGGGCGCGCCCGCCGCGGCCTCGCTGGCACCCGGGGCGGCCGGCGCCTCCGGTGCGGACGGCGGGCAGGCGGTCGTGGAGCCGAAGTCGTGGAAGAAGATCCAGGAGACCAACTCGGTGCACGACGAGGCGCATTGACCCCCGAGGGATCGACGGCCCGGCCGCCCGCGCGCTCCTGACCGCGCGGGCGGCCGGGCTGTCCGTCGTCCGGCTGTCCGTCGTCCGGTCGTTCAGCTGTTCGGCGTGCGGTCCTCGGTCAGGATCAACTCCTCGACGCCGTACAGGAACCGGGCCATCTCGGGGCGGGGGAGTACGGCGGGGTCGGCCGTCATCGCCAGGCTCAGCGCCCCGGCGGAGTGCAGCGCGTCCAGGGCGTAGCTGAGGCCGGGGCGCGGCTCGAACTCGACCGGCCGGCCGAGGGTGCTCGGCCCGCCCGCCGGCTCCGGGCCGCCGGCGGGGAGCACCTGGCGGACGTCGTTGAAGACGCAGGACCGGTCGGCGAGCGGGACGCCCTCGGCCGTCAGCCGTTCGATCTCGGTCGCGAGCGCGAGCCGGTCGTAGTAGGCGTGCCGGTAGGCGCCGATCGCGGTGGCGTGGCGAGTCGTGCAGGTGGAGCAGCCGGGCCAGGGCGTCCAGCAGGGCGGGCAGTGGCAGGCCGGGGTCGAGCGGGGCGGCGGCGGTGAGGTTGTAGCGCGGCGCGTCGGCCGGGTCGAGGCGGCGGACGGTGTCCCAGAAGGCCCGTTGGCCCCAGGTGGCCGGGCCGGAGCCGGAGCGGCCGGACGAGAAGGGGATCTCCAGCAGTTGACGGTGCGTCACCGGTGGCTCTCCAGTGCGGCGGTGGGGGATCGATGCGTCGTGCCGGTGCGTGGGGAGCGCGGGTGCTGCGGGTGCTGCGGATTCTGCCGGGGAGAGTGTGGCGCACCGGTGGCGCGGGAGTCGAGGGGTGAAAACGGGGGTTCCGCAAGTCTCTCGACATGAAGTATCTTGACGTCGAGATTGATGTTCGAGGAACAAGTCCGCGGCGCGAGCTCGCGGAACGACCAGGGGGAACGGCCATGCGGGACAACGGGCTGATCGCACAGCTGAGGAGGCCGCCGGGCGGGCGGGACGCGCGCATGATGCTGTTCGCCCAGGGCGTCGACCGGACCGGCACCGGCGTCTGGGCAGCCGCCTCGGTGCTCTACTTCACCTTCGTCTGCGGGCTCGACGAGAAGCAGCTCGGCCTGCTGCTCGGCGTCGCGGCGGTCGCCGGGATCGCCGGCTCGCCGCTGGCCGGGCGGGCCGCCGAGCGCTTCCCGGTGCGCGGCCTGCTCATCGCCAGCCATCTGCTGCGGCTGGGCACGATGGGCCTGATGCTGGTCGTCCACGACTTCGTCACCCTGCTGCCCGTCGTCGCCGTCACCTGCCTCGCCGAGCGCTCCGCCAAGACCCTGGAGATGCTGTTCGCCACCCGGGTCGCGGGCGAGCAGCGCGGCACCTACCAGGCGCTGTTCCGCAGCATCGCCAACGCCGGCTACGGGCTCGGCGCCGGGATCTCGGCGATCGGCCTGGCGTTCGGCACCACTACCGCCTACCAGGTGCTGATCCTCGGCAACGCGCTCTCCTACCTGCTCGCCGCCGAACTCGTCCGGCGCACCCGGGAGCCCGCCGGGCGCGGCCTGGTGGTGGCGGCCCCCGCCGACGCCGGGCAGGCGACGGCCGCCGCGAACCGCAGCCCCTGGCGCGACCGCGGCTACCTGCTGTTCGTCCTGATGGACATGCCGCTGAGCCTGGACGACTCGGTCCTCAACGTCGGCCTGCCGGTCTGGCTGGTCCACCACACCGGGGCGCCGCACGCCGTCGTGCCGGTCTTCCTGGTGCTGAACACGGTGCTCGTCGTCGCGCTCCAGCTGCGCGTCTCCGCCTGGGCGGACGGCCCGCGCGGGGCCGCCGCGGCGGTCCGCTGGTACGGGTTCACCCTGCTCGCGAGCTGCGGGCTGATCGCGCTCGCCACCGGCGGCGGCGCCTGGACGGCCTCGATCGCACTGCTGGCCGCCGCGATGCTCGTCACCCTGGCCGAGCTGATGCGCTCGGTCACCTCCTGGGAGCTGGCCGTCAGCCTCGCCCCGGCGGGCGCCGGCGCCTCCTACCTGGGCGTGGCCGGGATGTCCCAGTCGGTGCAGAGGGCGGCCGGGCCGCTGCTGCTGACCGGTGCGGTGATGGCCGCCGGCCCGGTCGGCTGGCTCGCCCTCGGCGGCGCGGCCAGCGGCCTCGGGCTGCTCCAGCGCCGGGCCAGCCTGCGCCGGCTCGACGCCCTGGACGCGGCCGCCCGCCGGGCCGCCCGCCCGGCCGGGGAGCCGGAGCGGGCGGACGGGGGCGGGGTGCCGGTCGCCGGGTAGCGGGGGCGGGGCCGCCGGCCCCCGGGGCTCAGGAGCGGTCGGCCGGGCCCGGTACCAGCGGCCCCACGACGTGCCGGGCCGGGCCGACACCGTTGTCGTTGTCGTCGTCCGAGTTCACCGACGTGGTGACCGAACTCGTCGTCCAGGAGACCACGCCGAGGATCACGAAGACGACCAGCAGCCCGCGCCCGGCACCGCTCAGCACCAGCGGACGGGTCGCCGACACCGGGCCCTGCGGCTCGCTGCCCGGCTCCTCGCCGAACAGCCGCTTCGGGTAGGCCGAGGACAGCATCACCAGGTAGGCGGTGAAGCGCAGCCGGTAGCGCAGGATCGCCGTCGTCGCCTCGTAGAGCGGCTGCGGCATCCGGCCGAGCACCAGCACCACCAGCCAGCTGACGAACGCCACCAGCCACCACCCCGCGTTCACCAGGCCCTGCACGATCGCGGCCGGGATCACCAGGACGATGCGGAACAGGACGGCCAGCCGGTTCAGCTCCCCGGGCCGCAGCTCGACCTGCACCGGGTACTCGGGCGCGTGGAAGCGGAACGGCGGGTAGCGGTCCACGGTGAGCATCAGGTACGCGGTGACCCGGGTCTCGTACGGCACGTACGCGGTCAGGTAGTCCGCCACCAGGCTCGGCAGCCGGCCGAGCAGC
Organism: Kitasatospora sp. NPDC094028; assembly: GCF_049543595.1. Taxonomy (NCBI): domain Bacteria; kingdom Bacillati; phylum Actinomycetota; class Actinomycetes; order Kitasatosporales; family Streptomycetaceae; genus Kitasatospora; species Kitasatospora sp. NPDC094028. The sequence continues at coordinate 268,024 of NZ_JBMVFA010000004.1, forward strand.
AGGGCGCCGAACCAGCCGACGACGGTGACGAAGAACGCCACCACCGACAGCACCCACACCACCACGAACTGGGGGACCAGCAGCAGCGCGCGCAGCAGCACCGTCCAGCGGTTCTGCGGGCCGGGCGCCGGCATGTCCAGCACCGGGAGCCACTCACGGCTGACGGGGGCGGGGGGAGCCTGCCACATCCGGGCCTCCACGGTCTCGGGGCGCCGCGCCGGCGCGAGGGCGGCGCGGCGGGGCGACTGCTGGACGACGGGACCCGGCGGTCGGGCGCGGCCGGGTGCCCTCCGAAGATCGCAGCACCGCGCCCGCCCCGCGCGCCGCGCTGCGCCGGACGGGTCATCCGTCCGGTGACGCGGCACCCGACCGATGCGGCGTCACCCGGGTTCCCCGATCGGCTGTGAGCATGATCACCCCGCGCCGTGCCTGTCCAAGCGCCGAGCCACCGCATCTATCCGTTCAGGGGGGATTGTCTGCCCGCGAGCGGAACGGAGAGCGGACTGTGCGTGCCGACCAAGGCGACGGGGCCGAGGGCGAGAAGGAGCAGGCGCGCCGGCGCCCGCGGCGGTGGATCGACTACCCGCGCAGAGGCCGGCGCGGGGTCCGGCGCTGGCTCCCGTCCTGGCGCCAGCTGCTCCTGGCGGCCGGGGCCGGGGCGGCGGCGCTGACCGGCTGGCTGGCCTGGTTCTACGCGACCACCGACGTCCCGGACGACCTCAACGCCTTCGCCACCCAGCAGAACAACGTCTACTTCTGGGCGGACGGCACCGAGATGGCGCGGGTCGGCCAGATCAACCGCCAGGAGGTCCCGCTCGGCCAGGTGCCGGAGCCGGTGCAGTGGGCGGTGCTCGCCGCCGAGAACGAGACCTTCTACTCGGACCCGGGAATCTCCTTCTCCGGCATCGGCCGCGCCGTCTACCAGATGGCCGCGGGCGGCGACACCCAGGGCGGCTCGACCATCACCCAGCAGTACGTCAAGAACATCTACCTGAACCAGCGGCAGACCATGTCGCGCAAGCTCAGCGAGATGGTCATCGCGATGAAGCTCGACGAGCGGATGAGCAAGCAGGACATCCTGGCCGGCTACCTGAACACCAGCTGGTTCGGGCGCGGCAGTTACGGCATCGAGCGGGCCGCGGCGGCGTACTACGGCAAGGACGTCTCGGAGCTCAACCCCAGCGAAGGCGCCTTCCTGGCCGCCCTGTTGAAGGGCGCCGGGCAGTTCGACCCGGCGCTCAGCCCGGAGAACCACGAGCGGGCCGAGGAGCGGTGGGCCTGGATCCTCGACCGGATGGTGAAGACCGGCAGGCTCTCCGCCACCGAGCGCGCCACCTACACGGTGTTCCCCGAGCCCAGGCCCCAGCCGAAGTCGGCCGGGCTGAGCGGGCAGGTCGGGTACCTGGTGGACATGGCCAGGAACTACGTGGAGAGCCACAGCGACGTCACCGCGGCCCAGTTCGACCTCGGCGGCTACCAGGTCTTCACCACCTTCGAGAAGCCGAGGGTGACCGCCCTCGCCGCCGCGGTGCAGGACGCCACCAAGGGGATCGACCCCGACCACCGGGAGGCCGACAAGCTCCTGCGGGTCGGCGCCGCCTCCGTCGCCCTCGACGGGAGGATGGTCGCGCTCTACGGCGGCCCCGACTACCTCAAACAGGGCTTCGACAACGCCAACACCTCGACCGTGCCGCTCGGTTCGGCCTTCACCCCGCTGGTGTACGCCGCCGGGCTCGGCCAGGGCGTCCAGCGTCAGCGGGGCGGCAACCGGACCGCAGTGCTGCCCACCACCACCTACGACGGCGACAACGGCGTCAACGTGATGACCCCGGAAGGGCCGTACTGGGGGCGGGACGGGAAGATCGTGAAGACCGTCAACGACGGGAAGCGGGACTGGGGCCGGGTCACCTTGCGGAGCGCGGTCGAGCAGTCCGTCAACGGGCCGATGATGCAACTCGCCATGGACGTCGGCCTGGACCAGGTGCAGAAGACCGCCGCCGACCTCGGCCTGGCGCCCGCCAGCATGGGCGAACTGGTGCCGGCCTTCGGGACCGGCAACTCCACCCCGAGCGCGATCCGGGCCGCCGACGCCTACGCCGCCTTCGCCGCGGGCGGCAGCCGGACGGACCCGTACTCGGTCCTGCGGATCACCCGCGGCGGCGCGCCGGTCGACCTGCGGCTGCCGACCGCCGTCCGGGCTCTGACCCCCGCCGTCGCCGCGGACGTGGACGCGGCGCTCAAGGGCGCGGTGCGCACCGGGAGCGCCGCCGCGGTGGCCGAGGCCGGCCCGGACCTGGCCGCGAAGCCCGGCACCACCCCGGACCGCCGGGCGGGCTGGATGGTCGGCTACAACGGGCAGGTGTCCACGGCGGTCACCGTCTTCCGGGCGGACCTGAAGGACATGAAGCTGCTCCCGCTGGAGGGCGTCGGCGGCGCCGCCCCGGAGACGCCGGACTCCGCGCTGCCCGGCCGGATCTGGACCTCGTACATGAAGACGGCGGGCGGGCCGGGCGGGCCGCGCGGCGCGGAGCAGCGGTAGGGGTGGGCGGTCGGGCCGGAGACGGGCCAGGCGCCCGGTGGGCCCGGACCGTCTCCGGCCCCCGCGCGCTCAGTTGACCAGGCGCGACCAGTCGGCCGGCTGCCCCGGGTCCAGCCCGCGCAGCCTGTCGAGCACCTTCGGGTCCTGGGCGTCCAGCCAGTCGGCGACCTGCCGGAAGGAGGCGCAGCGGACGCCCTCCCGCCGGCAGACGCTCTTCATCACGTCCTCGACGGCCTGCATGTAGATGCCGCCGTTCCAGTCCTCGAAGTGGTTCCCGATGAACAGCGGGGCCCGGCTGCCGTAGTAGACCCGCTCGAAGCCGGCCAGGTAGCTCTCCCGGGCCTCCTTCTCCCAGGCGGCGTACTTCTTCGGATCACCCTTGACGCTGCTCCCGGACTGGCCGGCCAGGAAGTTGAAGTCCATCGACAGGCCCTGGGTCTCCTTGGCGGGGAAGGGCAGCAGCTGCAGCGGGAAGTTCCACATGCCCTCCTTCCTGACCGGCCAGACCTGGAACTCGCCCGGCGAGCTGGCGTCGTACCGGAATCCGGTCGCCTTCTCGGCCGGGAGCAGCGCCTTCTGGCCCTCCAGGCAGGGGGCGCGGCCGCCGACCAGCTCCTTGGTGTAGTCGAAGGGCAGCGGCGGGAGGTCCTTGAAGCCGGTGTTGGTCTTCCAGTTGGTGACGAAGGAGACCGCCTGGTCGAGCTCGCTCTTCCACTCCTCGGTGCTCCAGTCGCCGCCGCCCTTGGCGTTGCAGAAGTGCCCGTTGAAGTGGGTGCCGATCTCGTTGCCGTCCTGCCAGGCGAGGCGCAGCTGCTCCAGGGTGTCCTTGATGTGGGCGTCGGTGGCGAAGTCGATGGAGGCCTCGCCGGCCCGGTGCTGCGGCGGGCGGTAGAGCGAGGCCTTGGACTTGGGCAGGGTGTAGAGGCCGCTCAGGAAGAACGTCATCTGGGCGTTGTTCTCCGCGCCGAGCTTGCGGAAGCGCGAGAACAGGTGGTCGTCGCCCTCCAGGGCGCCGTCCCAGGAGAACACCACGAACTGCGGCGGCTTCTCGCCGGGTTTCAGCTTTTCGGGCTTGGGCTGCTTGGGCTGCGGGCCGGTGAAGGAGGTGGATCCGTCGCCGAGCACCTTGACCTGGCCGTCCCAGGTCGGCGTCGGTGCCGGTGTGGGGAGCGGGGCGGTGGTGGTGGGCGGCGGGGTGGCGCCCGGCCCGGTGGCGGCGTCCGCGGGTGCGGGGTCGGCGGCGGCCGGTCTGCCCTGCGAGGGGGTGTCTCCCGTGGCCATGGTGGCGGTCGCGACGACACCTATGGTCAGCAGAACGGCCACGCCTCGAACGGTCCGCACAGTCCCTCCGGTCCCCGATGATCCTTATGGTGCGATCATCAGAACACTTTCGACCGGTTTGTGTCGAGGTGAGTCCATATCCGACCGGTGGGCGAACGGCCGTGTCGCACACTCTGTTTGATGCGGTGACACCTTGTGGAGGTTGCACGGGAAGTCGGACCGGTCGACTTCCCGTGCGGAGGCGGCAGCGGGGGCGGAGGCGGCGGGCGGCGGGGCGGGGTCAGCGGCGGGTGGCGGTGAGGAGCTGGTAGTCGAGGAGGCCGTCGCGCCAGGCGGGGAGGAAGTTGCGGGACCAGTGGGCGGTGGGGACGGTGTCGGCGAGGTAGCGGTCGAAGCCTGGCCAGACGTCCGAGCCGATGGATTCGGAGTCGACGGCGGCGAATCCGGCGGCGGTCAGGTCGGCGGCGAAGCCGTCGAGGGAGTGCGGGACGTCGAGGCCGTCGGCGAAGCTGGCGAGCAGGATCTTGAGCCGCTCGGCGACCTCGGGGCCGGCGGCGGCGAAGAAGGTGGTGACGACCAGCCGGCCGCCGGGGCGCAGGACGCGGGCGGCCTCGCGGGCGAAGCCGGACAGCTCGCGGAAGTGCTGGGCGGCCTCGACCGAGTAGACGCCGTCCAAGGAGGCGTCGGGGAACGGGAGTTCGTCGGCCGAACCGAGGGTGTAGGCGAGCCGGTCCGGGTAGCTGGCGAGGGCACGGGCGTTCACGGCGCGGGCGCGCTCGATCTGGTCGGGGTGGATGTCGATCCCGGTGACGGAGGCGAAGCGGAACTCGCGCAGCGCGAGGGCGGCGCCCAGTCCGCGGCCGCAGCCGACCTCGGCCAGCCGCAGCTGCTCGCGCGGTTCGGGGAAGGCCCGTAGCGTCCGCCGGTACAACTGCTCCTGGCTGTGCACCCGGTCCTCCTGGGTGGGTGCGGTGAGGTCGATCCCCCGCCAGTCGCCGAAGTTGATGAAGCCGCCGGCGAACGACGGTGCTGCCGACAGGTCGTCCGTGCCGTAGGTGCGGCGTACGGTCGGCGGGATGTGGTTGTGGTCCATGGGGCGTCGGGTCTCCGTACTCGGTCGGCGCCCGTCCCTCGGGCGCGCCGGGGTACGTACCCAAACTGGTACCGGCTCGAACACGGAACGTGACGGCCTGGTGGTGTGCGGAAGAGATTCGTGCCGGGGCGGCCCGGTCCGCTACCGTCCGGAGCCGTGAACACTCCCGACGACCGCCCCGTCCCGCCGCTGATCGGCGGCGAGCGCGAGATGCTGCGCGGCTTCCTCGACTTCCACCGCGCCACGCTCGCCGTGAAGTGCGCCGGCCTGACCGACGACCAGCTGCGGCAGCGCTCCAGCCCGCCGTCCACCCTCACCCTGCTCGGCCTCGTCCGGCACATGGCCGAGGTGGAGCGCACCTGGTTCCGCCGGGTCATCAACGGCGAGGACCTGCCGCTGGTCTGGTCCGGGGACGGCGACTACGAGGCGGCCTTCGACCTCACCGAGGCCACTCCCTCCGCGGCCTTCGCCGCCTGGCAGACCGAGGCCGAGCACTCGCGCCGCATCGAGCGCGAGGCACCGTCTCTCGACGTCACCGGACACCAGCCGCGCTGGGACGCCGACGTCTCCCTGCGCCTGGTCATGCTGCACCTCATCCACGAATACGCCCGCCACAACGGCCACGCCGACCTCCTGCGCGAGGCCATCGACGGCACCGTGGGGGCGTAGCGGGGGGACGCGGCAGTCGGCGCGGCGTACACCCGCGATCCATCCGCGGCGTTGAGCAGTCCACCGCCGTTCCCCACCATCCACCCCCCACCCGCCTGCCGGCGGGTGCCCGCCCCGGCCCTGGCCGTGTGCCGCCCGGCCGGGCGGCACACGGCGCCCACTGTCGGCCAACTTTCCCCCGAACGAGATGCGGACAGGGCTGTTGAGCGTTGAACGCCTGGTAGCCCCACGTCTCGTAGAGCCGCTGGACTTTGCCGTCCCCGGCGAGCGGGTTGACGAGAAGGGTGACACGGCTCTCAACGCGGCGGCGCAGCAGGTCGTCGTGGGTCAGCTGCTGATTGGGGGCCGCCGGTTCAAGCCCCGAGCGGGCTGGCAGCTCCGCTCAGGATCACCTCGCGGTGCTGCCACGCCAGCTGGAGCAGTGCCGCCCCGGCCGGCTGCATCGGCTCGCGACAGGTCAAGCGCTCGACTTGCTCGGCCGTAAAGGGGATCCCCACGGCCTGCCCGGTGCCGTCTTCGAACTGCACCCGGTGGCCTTCGTCGTTGGTGGAGACGATCCGCGCGAAGGTCGCGTCGAACAGCTCGGCGTCGAACACGGCGACGGTCAGCATGTCGGTGACGAGCGTGAGCGGGTCCATGCCCAGCCCCAGCCAGTACACCCGTAGGGTTCCGGCTGATCGGGCTGCACTCAGGGCCTGGTTGAACGGCCAGGCCTCGTAGTCGATGGGGACGGTGTCGCTGCCGTAGTCCTCGCTGCTGCCGAGCAGTTCCTCGCTCAGCTCGCGGGCGATGGCCCGCCACAGGTCGAAGTCGTTGGCCTCATTCCACGATGCATCGTGGGAGGCCTGGAACATCCCCACCGGCATGACCTGGAAGAGCCCGCCGCCACTCGCGACCTTGGCGGGGTCCCGCCAGTGCAGGACGAACTCGGCCGAGCCGGTCTGTCGGTCGTAGCGGATGGCCAGCGTGCTGACGGCGGCCATGACCGGCCGGCGATCGAGGTCAGTCGGGTCGCCGATGGCCGCCCGAAACGGCGTGGCGCCCGGGTCCGTCACCGGCTGGCCCGGCGCGGCCAGGGCGGCGGCAGCGTACTCGTGAGCTGCGGCCTCACAGACGTTGATGACGTCGAAGTAGTGGCCGCGGCCGAAGGTCAGCGTCGGCTCGGTCGCGTCTTCGGCCACCTCCAGCAACCGGTAGCAGCCTCGGTTCTCGAACAGCCGCGGCTTGGCCAGGTCACGGACAGCGTCGGAGTAGAACGTGTACGGGGTGCCGTCGTCCCGCCGGGCACGGGTGACGTCCAGCTCGGCGCCACTGCCGTCGATCGGGGCCAGAGGCGTCTGCTCCTGCCACCGCAACCTGACCTGCTCCAGAGGTACGGGCGTCTCGGGAATCCAGTGCTTGCGTGCCAACACCCGTCCACCAGGGGCGAACGCATGGGGAGGCCGGCCAGCCATGGCCGTCTGGGTCAGCTCGAACCGACTGCGGTTCAAGTAGTCCCGGACCTGTCGCCACGCGGCCTGACTCGCCTCCGGCGTGATGGCCGGTTCCGGCTGAGGGGTGGTGGACACTGTGCTCCTTCGAGGGTATGGCGGCCTGCCGGCGACCTACGAGCCGAGCAGCAAGTCGCGGTGCTTCCAGGCCAAAGCCAAGCATGCCGCGCCGGGCGGGGCCATGGGTTCGCTCGTCAGGAACCGGGTGATGTTCTGTTCGGTGAACGGGATCCCGGCGGTGGTGTCTTGACCGTTCCAGCGGGTGACCGTCACGCCTTCGGCGTTGGTCCGCACCACCTCGCCGAACAGCTCGTCGAAGACAGAGTCGGCGATGACGACGGCGCTGGGGATGGTGGCGGCCAGCGTCAGGGCGTCGCAGCCAACGCCGAAACAGTACGCCCGCAAGTGCCCGGTGGAGCGGGCCCGGTGGAGCGCCCGGTACAACGGCCAGCGCTCGTAGTCCAGCGGCCGGCTGCTGGAGCCGTCATACTCCGGCGCGCCCAGGAGCTCCTCGTTGAGCTCGCGAACGATGTTGCGCCACAGGTCGAAGTCGGGGCCGGCGGGGTCACCCATGACGGTGCTGGGTTGGAACTCCCCGGCGGGGATGGTGTCATACAAACCCCCGGCGGTCGCAACCTTCTCCGGATCTCGCCAGTGGAGCAGGAAGGTGGCCTCGCCGGACGGCCGGACGCGCAGCAGCAGCGTGGTGATGGCTGGCACCACGGCCCGCAGTTCCAGATCGAACGGGTCGTTGATCAGCCGGCGCAGCGGAAGCGCGCCCCAACCCACCGCCGGGTCAGCTCGCTGGGCGGCCGCCGCGAACTCGTGCCCAAGGGCTTCGGAGACGTCGAGTTTGTCGAAGTAGGTAGCCAGGCCGAAGGACAGTTCCCCGTTGCCGGCTGCCGTCCAGTCGATGCCGGTCAGCCGGTAACTGGGGCGGTTCTCGAACAGGGACGGCGCGTCGATGTAGCGCACGGCCTGGGTGTAGCGATCGAAGGAGCGGCCGGACGCGCGCAGCGGCAAGGCCTGGCCGGCCTCGGGCTCGCTGCCGTCGACCAGCGGGAGCTTGGGGCTGCCCGTCCACGTCAGTCGAACGTGGTCAAGCAGCACCGGCTCGGGCGGCCACCACGAGGCGGTGGTCAGCAGCGGGGCGCTCGCCAGACGCGCGTCTGCCGGGTAGAGCTGGCTCGCGGTGGCGGCCAGCCGAGCACGGTGGCTGTTGAGGTAGCGGCGGGTAGTGCGCCAGTCCTCCTGACTGCGGTGCACGTCGGGTGCAACGGCCAGCCGTTCATCGTCGACCGCCCGTGGCTCCACCCGCGGCGCGGGCACGGCCTCCGGCAGGCTGAACCACAACCGCGCGGCCGGCACCCCGAGAACACGGGCGTAGTGGACCAGGCTCACCAGGTCAGTCACCGGTGGCCCCGTCTCAATGCGACTGATCTGCGCTTGAGTTAGGCCCAGCCACTGACCGAGCAGGCTCTGGGGGACGCCTCGCGGACCATGACGCCCTGTGTGGTCCGGATGGGCACGGTACTGACGCAACACGCGTCCCATGTGGCGGGCGGCGAAGGCGACACGCAGAGGCTCGGTGTTCCAGAACTCGGCCGTCACAACGGGTGGTTGGGGAGCGGGGGATGATCGGCCCAGGGCCTGGCAGGGCGAGCACAGCCGCCCCGGGTGATCGGCAGCAAGCCGGGCTCCGCACCGGTGGCACTGCTGTCCCGCTGCTGTGTTCGCCGTCGCCATTGTCGGCCGCCCGATCCCCGCCATGCCGGTCCCGAATCGCTCTTGACCAGCAGTATATGGACCGTTGCGGACCGTGCCCGTCGATCTATGCATCCCGCGTATATGCAGCACCTCTTTTCGGCATGGCCCGGCTCGGACGCCGCGCCCACACTGGTCTTCGCTCACCGCGGACGTGGTCGCGATGCCGCGGTGAGCTCAGCACCCTCCTGCCGTCTCAGAGAGGCACCCTGTGCCCACGTCAGTCAGCTCCGAATTCAGCCAGCTCGCGCTGGCCGACACCCCCAACGCCGTGCCGTGGGCCCGGCGGCATGTGGTTGACGTGCTCCGCCGCTGGCGGGTGCCCGCCGATCACATCGATACCGCCGAGCTGCTGGTGTCGGAGCTGACCTCCAACGCCGTGCGCCACTCGGGGCAGGGACAGGATCGGTCGCCGTACTCCCAGCAGGCCGAGGTGCAGAGCATCACGGTCACGCTCCAGCGGGGCCCGTCCCGGCTGCTGCTGCTCGTCCACGACTACGACCGCCGGCCGCCGGTCCTCAAGATGGTCGGCGACGATGCCGAGAGCGGGCGCGGCATCTTCCTGGTTGCGGCCATGAGCACCCGCTGGGGCCACTACTTCCCCCGGCTGGCGGACGGCAAGGTCGTCTGGGCCGAGTTGCTGCTGACGGCTCCGGCGGCGGAGCAACTGAATCCGCCCAAGCCGGACCAGGCGCCGCCACTGCTGGTGGCCCGAACCCTCGTCGGTCTACGGGGCCTGTAACGGCGGCGCTGGGGCTACCGCCCCCGCCTGATCTGCCCCCCTAACCGCACCAGCCCGGCCTCGCCGCCGGGCCGGCGAGCCAGCACGCCTTCGTTCCCACCAACCCAACCGAAGAAATGAGGCACCCGTGAGCATGTGCAGTGCCCGTCCCGCCTCGCTGGCAGCCGACCGGCTCCAGGAAGCCCTGCGGGCAGCCCTGGCCGATCCGCCGGCCACCTCCGCGGCTGAGATCGACCGGCTGCTGGTGGCGCCGCACGCGTTGCGGGCCTACCTCGACCAGCGCCTGGCCGGCCGGGCGGGGCGGATCCACCTCACCGGCACGCTGGACCGCCGCCTGGTCCTGATCGAACGGGCGGACGGCCGGTGGCTGGCGGCCGACTTGTCGGGGCAGGCCCACCACAGCCGGCGGTGGCCGGCCTGGACCCAGGGGCACTTCGAGCTGGAGGCGCCGGACAGCTGGTTGTCGCTGGCGACCATGGACGACTACGCCAGCGAACGGTTCAGCCGGCCCCGCCTGTTGCTGGCGGCCCTGTACCACCCGGAGTACTTCCCGCTGCCGCGGTTCCCGCTGGGCATCTCCGATCTGGCACGGGCCGCCCGGTCGACGCTCACGGGCGAGGTGATGCTGGCCGACATGCAGCTCGGCGTCACGCTGCCCGACCTGGTCCGGCGCCTCGGCCAGGAGCCGCCGGACATCCTCGGCATCTCGGCCACCTTCGGCCAGCACGACCTCATGACCGAGCTGTTGGACGCAGCCTTTGCCCTGCCGGAGCCGCCCCTGGTGGTGGCCGGCGGCAGCCTGACCGCCCGCAACGAACGGCTGCTGCTGGAGCAGTACCCGCAGCTGCTCATCGCCCGCGGGGCCGGCGAGGCGACGATCCAGCAGGTGCTGGCCTTCTGGCACGGCGACATCGACCGCGGGCAGATCCCCGGCTTGGGCTTCAACGGCACGGCCCGCGGCACGGGCACGCTGACCATCCAGCGGCACACGGCCAAGCCGGTCGCCGGCGCCCCCAGCGACATCCTGCCCGAACTCGACCTGCTGCCCGACACCTTCGCGCACCGCGGCGTTGCCCAGCTGGAAGCCTCCCGGGGCTGCACCAACTTTTGCTCCTTCTGTCCCCGGGGGCACAAGGGCCATTGGTCGGGAGCGGGACCGGACGCCTTCCCCCGGATCTTGAGCGAGATGGGCCGGGTCTTCGACCAGCACCCCGACATCTCGCGCACGCTCTACCTGGTGGATGAGGAGTTCATCGGGCGGGGCGAGGACGCGGTCCCCCGCGCGCTGGAGATGGCCGGCACCTTGCACCAGGCCGGCTTCAAGTGGGAGACGAGCTGCCGCATCGACCAGGTGACCCGGCCCGACCGCAACCGCGCTTGGCACATGGAGCGGGCCGCCCTGTGGCGCGGCCTGGTCGAGCGGGGGCTACGCCGCTGCCTGTTCGGCGTCGAGTCGGGCGTCGACTCGATCCTGGAGCGGTTCAACAAGGAGACGGGGGCCGAGCAGAACGCCCTGGCCATCCGCACCCTGTCCGCTCTGGGGGTACCGACCCGGTTCACCTACATCACCTTCGACCAGCTGATGACGTTCGAGGAGCTGAAGGCGACGTACGCCTTCCAGGGGCGCACCGACCTGCTACTGAAACCCCAACCGGACCTGCCGGTCGAGGCGATTGTGGCTGGCGTCCAGGACCCGGCCTGGGTGGCCGCTCGCACCACCGGCCGGCCGTTCCACTCGGGCATCTCCTACATGCTCGTCTCGATGGAGTGCCTGATCGGGGCGGCCTACACCAAGCGTGCCCAGGCCGCCGGCCTGACGGGCGATGCCCGGCCCTCCATGGGCCGAGTGGACGCCGAATTCGCTGACTGGCGCATCGGTGTGGCCAGCGAGCTGGCGCAGGAGTGGGTGGACCGTAACTTCGCCCTGGACTACACGTTCAAGTCGCTGGAGAAGATCCTGGACGGCCAGCCGCGCCAGGTCGTCCGAGCCGCCCGAGTGGTGCTCAAGGACGCCGCCTACACCGTCTTCGGCCACATGATCCGGGCCATTGAGGAGACGCCGCTGGCCGCGGTCGACCGGACGGCGACGTTGGGTGCGCAGCTGCGCCGGATGTTGGACACCGAGCTGGCCGCGCTGACCGAGCGCATGGCGGGTGTGGTGGTCGAGGTCAGCCGGGCGCTGCCGGCCGATCACTGGCAGGTGCTGGCCCGCGAGCACGGCCGGTGGGCCGAGGCCGGCGAGTGGCGGTTGATCAACGCCGCCGCCCCGTGCGGCACGTGAAGGGGGACCCCAATGGAGCGACGACTGCTGCCGGGGCTGAACCGCACGGTGTCGGCCCTCGGGGCCGGCTGCTGGACCATTGGCGGGCTGGCCACCAACCGGGGCGTGCCGATTGGCTGGGCCGGGGTGGATGAGGCCGAGGCCTTCGCAGGCCTGGTCCGGGCGCACGATCTGGGCGTCACCCTGTACGACACGGCCGACGTCTACGGTCTGGGCCGGTCGGAGCGGCTGGTCGGCCGGCTGCTGCGACAGGTCAACCGCAGCCGCCTGACGATCTCCAGCAAGGTGGGCTACTTCGCCGGCACGGCGGTCCACCCCTATCAGGCGGCTCAGATGCGCCGGCAACTGGTGACGAGCCTCGGCAACCTCGGCACGGACTACCTCGACCTGTACTGCCTGCACTCGGGCGACTTCGGGCCGGACGACCGCTACCTGGACGAGGCGGTGGACCTGGTCCAGCGGCTGCGGCGCGAGGGGCTGATCCGGGCCGTGGGGATGCGGGCGCCCCACGAGTTCGCCGCCGAGTGGGCCGCCGACCCCAGCCACCCGCGGGCGGCTGAGACTGCCCGCTTCCTGGCCCTGTTCGACCGCATCCAGCCGCATCTCCTCTCGGTTCGCTACAACCTGCTCAGCCCGGTGTGCGGGCCGGGCGAGACGGACATCTTCAGCTTTGCCCGCCAGCGCCGGGTCGGCCTGTTGCTCAAGCAGGTACTGGGCCAAGGCCTGCTCCTTGGCGCGTACGACCCGTTGGCCCCGCCCCGTTTCCCGCCGGGCGACCACCGCCACAACGACCCGCGGTTTTCGACCGGCGGCCTACGGGCCATCCAGTCGGGGCTGGAGGTGCTGCGGCAGCGCTTCGGCCCCAGCCAAGCTGATCTGACGCGGGTGGCCCTGCGGTACGCACTGGGACGAGACCCGAACGCGGCCGTCCTGGTGGGCTTTCGCACCGCCCAGCAGATCACGAGCAACCTCACCTGTTTGGGTGAGCCCTTGAGCCCGGACGACATTGGCTGGGTTCAGTCCGTCATGGCGTCCGTCCGGGGCATGCTGGCCCCGACCCATCCCACCAGCCCGATGGCGACTCGTCAGGAGCACGGCGCATGAAGTACATCGAGGTCGAGCAGAAGTTCCAGCTGCTGAGCTCGCCAGAGGATCTGAAGGCCACGCTGGCGGCCCGTGGGGCCAAGCGGGGCGAGGCCTCCCGCCAGGTCGACACCTACTACAACGCGCCCCACCGCGACTTCCTGGCGGGCGAGGTCATCTCGGAGTGGCTGCGGGTGCGGGTCGAGGACCAGGCGGCGTCGCTCAACTTCAAGCGGTGGTACCCGCTGGAGGAGCCGATCAAGACGCACTGCGACGAGTTCGAGTCGACGGTGGAGGACGCCGAGGCGGTCACTCGCCTCTTGGGGGCGCTCGACTTCACCCAGCTGACCACGGTCGACAAGGTGCGCGAGGAGTGGACGGTGGACGGCGTCGCGGTGGCCTTCGACTCCGTGGTCGGCCTCGGTGAGTTCATCGAGTTCGAGTTCAAGGGCGAGGCCGACACCGTCGAGGAGGCCACGGCCAAGATCGAGGGGTTCGTCGCCGGGCTGGGCATCCAGTTGGGCGAGCGCATCCACGCCGGCTACCCGCACCTGACGCTGGGGATCGCGCCGACCGCGGCCTGATCCGCAGTCCGAGGCGGGTCCATGCCCCACAGGCAACGGCCCCGCCTCGACAGCTGCGAGGAAGGGCAACCACCAGGTTCCGGCGGCCGGGCCGCGCAGCAGGTCGAACAGCCAGCGCAGCGGCTCGGTCCCCACTCGCTTGCGGGCCTGGGCGAAAGCGCCGCCGGTCAGGTCGGCGACCGGCAGGCCGTCCAGGCCGGCGGTCATCCGTTGCCATACCTGCCGCCAGCCCAGCCCGGGGAACAGGCACCCGGCCGGCAGCAGGTACACCACCACCCGCGACGGCAGGTCCCGGACCCGGGCCTGCACCCTGCCGGTCTGCGCCAGCGCCTCGTCGACCATCTCGAATGGGACAATCCGGGTCAACTCGCCGAGATGGCCGGGCGCGAACGCCCCAGCGGCAACCACAACCTCACGAGAGATGACAGGCTGGGCACCCACGGAGCTCCTAGCCGAACAGTGATCTTGGCCGACACGGTTCTAGCAGGGAGCTCCGTCCCTTTTCAGGCGACTTGACGAAGCCGCCCATCACCAGGGTGTGCGGGCCCCGGGCATCACGCCAGCTCGGCCAGCGCCTTGTCCAGCCGCATCAGGGTCCTCTCGCGGCCGAGCACCTCCAAGGACTCGAACAGCGGCAGCCCCACCGTCCGGCCGGTCACTGCCACCCGCACCGGCGCCTGGGCCTTGCCGAGCTTCAACCCGAAGACGGCCGCTGTCTCCTCCATGACCGCCTTGAGTGAGGCCGTGTCCCACTGGGCCTCGGCCAGGCGCCGCCGCGCTTCCCGAAGCAGGTCCGCCGCCCCGTCCTTCATGGCCTTCGCCCACGACGTCTCGTCGCGCAGCGGCTCGTCCAGGAACAGGAAGTCGACGTAGGCGGTGATCTCCGACAGCACCGAGATCCGCGTCTGCGCCAGGCCGGCCACGGCGACGAACTGTGCCGGATCGAACGCTTCCGCCGGCCATGGGGCCCGAGGTGCGGACAGCCACGGCGCGCACGCCGCCACGAACTCGTCGACCGGAAGTGCCCGCAGGTACTCGCCGTTGAACGAGGCCAGCTTCTTGATGTCGAAGAACGCCGAGGAGCCGTTCACGTCTTCCACGCGGAAGAGCTGTTCCAGCTCGGGGTACGGCCGGATCTCGACGTCGTCCTTCGGGCCCCAGCCCAGCAGCATCAAGTAGTTGACCATCGCCTCCGGCAGGTAGCCCTCGGTCAGGTAGTCCTCCAGAGCCACCTTGTCACGCCGCTTGGACAGCTTCTGCCGCTTCTCGTTCACGATGACCGGCAGGTGCGCCCACACCGGGGGCTCGGCGCCCAGGGCGCGCCACAGCAGTTGCTGCTTGGGGGTGTTGGAGAGGTGCTCCTCGCCGCGGATGACCTGGGTGATGCCCTCGTCGAGGTCGTCGACCACGTTGGCCAGCAGGAACACCGGACTGCCGTCGCCCCGCGCGACCACGAAGTCCTCGATGGCCGCGTTGGGGAACTCGGGGTTGCCGCGGATCAGGTCGACCATCACAGTGACCCCGCCGTCCGGGGTGCGGAACCGCAGCGCCCGCCCGGCTTCGAAGCCGAGGCCGCGCTCGCGGCAGAACCCGTCGTAGCCGAGCTGCTGGGAGCCGGTGCGCTCGGTCACCTGCTCGCGCGTGCAGTCGCAGTAGTACGCGAGGCCGGCCTCGTACAACTCGGCGGCGGCTTCGCGGTGCCGGGCCTCGTTCTCCGACTGGAAGTAGGGGCCTTCGAACGCCGGGTCCGCCTTCGAGATGCCGATGGACGCGAGCGCGCTGATGATCCCCTCGGTCCACTCCTCGCGATTACGAGCCGCATCGGTGTCCTCGATCCGCAGGACGAACCTGCCGCCGCGCTGTCGTGCGGTCGCCCAGTTGTAGAGCGCCGAACGGGCTCCACCGACGTGGAACATGCCAGTAGGGCTCGGAGCGAAGCGGACGCGGACAGGCGAGGAGGCAACGGTCATGCGAACACGGTAGCGGCGCCCGTGGATTCGAGTTGCCGTTCACCGTGATCGATGTTGACCTGATGATGGACAGGAGCGGCGCCGGGGCGTCCAGAGGCGTATCGCGAGTTCATCCGATCGAAGGACGAGCCGGTGTGGATGTACGGAGAGCGACAGGCGCAGATGCGCTGTCGATAGCCCGCCTCCGCGCGGAGATGATCAAGGCTGCCCCGACTGGCCGGTGGTTCGAGGACCTCACCGCCTACCTGGTGGACGGGCTTGCCCGCGCTGAGGACATGGCCGGATTCGTCGTCGACGGGCCAGCCGATTCTCTCGCCTCGGTCGCGCTCGGAAGCATCTACAAAGCGCCGCCCGGGCCGACATACAGCGGCCGGACCGGATATGTGCACCTTGTCCTGACGGCACCCGGCTACCGCCGCCAAGGGAACGGTAGGGCGGTCACGACCAGCCTCCTGGCCTGGTTCTGGGACCAGGGCTGTGGGCTGGTCAGCCTCAACGCAAGCGCGGACGGAGCGCAGTTGTACCGTTCGCTCGGCTTCGAGAAGAATGCGCGCGCCATGAGGCTTTTCGGCAGGTCGTGAAACGCTGGACCTGACCCGGCGGGAGCAGGGATCGCTGCTCCCGCACCGAAATTCCGCAAAAGCCTCACGCTGTGTCAAGTGACGTGGTACGTTCCGTACTCCAACAGAAAATAGGCGACCCCGGCGGTGCAGCAACACCCCGGGGTCCGGCAACAGGAGCAGCAACTCCCGATGCGCGTACATCGTACCCAACACGCACGTCATTTCACCGTGCTACCCAACGCCCTACTCCAGTACCGGCGTTTGAGCTACACCGCCCGCGGCCTGCTTGTGGACCTCCTCTCCCGCCCCGATGGCTGGCGGGAGGACGGTCGGCACATGGCCGACTCCAGCCCGCAGGGGCGCGGCGCGATCCGCAAGGCTCTGAAGGAGCTGACCGACGCGGGCTTCTACCGCGTCGAGAAGATCCGCATGCCGGACGGCACTATCCGCACCGAGACTCACGTGTACGACACGCCATGGTTCGCACCGGCTGCCGCCCGTCCGGCGCCCGGTCGGGCGGCCACCGGCTGTACTGGCAGCACTGTTGTAAAGGACCGGCGCCAAGAACCCGCCCTCCCCACGGGCCCAGCCGATCAAAGCGACCCGGGCGGACGGGAGGAGCCTCCCGAGAACCCCGAAGAAACGGTCGCCCTCCCGGATGAGCAGGTCCGCGCGGCGGTGGCCACTCTGTTCCGGGTGATCCGGCCCGAGCCGCGGCTGCGCCTGGGCGAGGCCGAGGCGCGGGAGTTGGCGCCGCTGGTCGTGCAGTGGCTGGCGCGCGGCAGTACGCCCGCCGACTTGGCCCATGCCCTGTTGCCGGGGCTGCCCGTCGCGATGCACTCGGCGGCGGCGGTGCTCCGCTACCGGCTGGAGCACAAGATGCCGCCGGCCCCGGCCGCAGCGGCAGCAGCCCGGTACGCCGAGTGCGCCAAGTGTCACGACCCCGTGCCCCGGCCGGGTATCTGTCGCCCGTGCGCGGGCCTGGCAGCCCGAACCCCCATGGTCGGCCAGGGGGCGGACGTGGCGGCCGCAGGTGCTGCCAGAGTCCGAACCGCCTTGCGCTCCGCACTGGCCGGCGGTCGGCCTGCGCACATGGCCGCCTGAGAGCTGCTGTCCCGCCGGTCCGAGCGCCGCGTGCCGCCCGGCACGCGGCGAGGGCAGGGGCGGGCACCCGCCGGCAGGCGGGTGGGGGGTGGATGGTGGGGAACGGTGGTGAGGCTACTCGATAAGGGGATGATGCGCGGGTGTTCACCCGGCGGCGGGTCGGGGCCCGTCACCAGCCGAGCAGGTGGGTGCGGTCGGCGAGGGCGGTGAGGATGGTGTCGGCGGTGGCTTCGGGGGTGAGCGCGGCGGCGTCGAGGCTGTGCCGGGCGAGGGGGGAGTCCGCGGCGGCGGGCCGGAGGACGACGTAGTGCAGGGCGGCGCCGGTGGTGCGGCTCTCGCGGCGGAAGGTGTCCAGGGTGGGCGGGACGTCCGCGGCCTCGACGACGACCTGGTAGCCGCCGGTGGCGTAGGCGAAGGCGGCTTGGGCGGCGGCCGCGAGGGCGGTGGCGTTCCGGCGCCGGACCTCGGGCGGGTGCGGCGGGAGCTGCCCGGTGCGGATGACCTTCAGGAAGTCGTCCGTCCGCAGGTGGACGCTCGGGTCCAGCCGCGCCGCCAGCAGCTCCGCGACCGGGCTGTGCCCGTCCCCGGACGGGTCGACGAGGACGAGGACGCCCCCGGCTCCCCGACCGCCTCCGAGTTCCGGCCCACCTACGGTCGTACGGTTCACAGCTGCTGATCCCTTCGCGGGCCGGGGACGGGGACGGGAAGCCGGGGCGAGGCGGTCGGAGCACGGGGGGACGGCCGGTCCGCCCGGATACGGACAACCGACCGCCTCGTCCCTACGACTGATGCGTTCGGGGATCAACCTAGTCCAACCGGGTGCCCGGAGTCCTCCCCCCTCCCGGCCCGCGGCGGCCGCACCGCCCCGCCGCGGAGGCCCGGTGCGGCCGCCGCGGTGCCGGTCAGCGGCCCTCGACGCGCAGCACGACCGGGTTGGTGAGGGCCGCCATCGGCCCCCACGGCAGGTCCGGCCCCATCGAGTTGCCCTTGCCCGCCGTGCCGTCCGCCTTCGGGTGGCGGACTTCGGCGCGGACGTACGCGGCCAGCGACGCGGTGGTGCGCCACACCACCGTGCCGGAGCCGTCCGCGGCCAGCGGCTCCTGGTGCATCTGCCCCTCGTCGGTGAGCAGCCGCACGGTGCCGCCGGGCACCCCGGAGACGGTGAGGCGGACGTCCAGCGGGGCGTCGGCGGGGACGGTCAGCTCCTCGCCGATGCCGGCCTGGCGGCCGTGCCCGGTGACGGTGAGGTCCAGCCGGACGGCCGCGGACTCGGCGAGCCAGCTGCGCCCGGCGCGCAGTCCGTCGAGGATCGCGTCCCGGGTCAGGTCCTCGGCGAGCACGACGTTGTGCGGCGAGCCGATCACCTGCGGGGCGCTGTGCGCGTCGCTGTTGCCCATCGCGGGCGTCCAGCCGCGGCCGTGCCGCAGGGCGACGGCGAGCCGGGAGTCCCAGGTGTCGACGGCCGACTCGTCGTCGTACGTCCAGGGCCCGTTCCACACCTCGACGGCGTCGGCCTGCTCGTAGCCGAACTTCCACTGGCAGGCGACGTACGGGCAGTACGGGTGCGCGGGCACCACCAGGGCACCGGAGCGGTGGACCTCGCGGACGAGGCGCGGGTACTCCTCGTCGCGGGAGCGGTAGCGCCAGTCGACGAACTCGCCGGCCGGCAGGCCGAGGGCCAGCCAGTGGCCGTTGCGGGTGGTGACCTCCTCGCCGGTCAGGATCAGCAGGTCAGGGCCGGCCAGCGGGCCCCAGACGGCGTGCGAGGAGCTGGTGTTGTGGTCGGTCGAGACGATGAAGTCCAGGCCGGCCTCGCGGGCTCCGGCGGCCACCTCCTCCGGGAGCCGCCGGCCGTCCGAGTGCACGGTGTGCAGGTGGCAGTCGCCGCGGTACCAGGCCCGGCCGCGGCCGCGGGCGCGCTCCGGCGGGTAGTGCGGGGTGAACTCCGGGCCGGGCTCGCCGAACCGCAGGGTGACCTGGACGTGGTAGTCCAGGCCCTGCGGGGCCACCTGGTAGGGGCCGAGCACGATGTGCCAGGTCCCCGGGTTGATCGGGCCGGGCAGGTAGCCGGGGGTCGCGGTGTCCGCGGCCACGCTGAACTCGGTGCGGAAGCCGCCGGACCAGCCGCGGAAGCCGTCGCCGCCGAGGTCGGTGCCGCGCTCGTCGAAGATGCCGATGTCGCAGGAGTTGCCGGGGGTGCCGGCCGGGACCGGCGGCTTGTCGTAGCCGTACGAGACGGCGATCTCCCGGACGCCGTCCGGGACTTCGACCGGCAGGTGGACGAAGTCGGGGGAGCCGGTGGGGAGGTGGCCGGTGAGGGTGAAGGTCCGGTCGGCGGGGGCGTCGGCGGCCGCGGCGGTGCCGGCCGCCGCGGTGCCGGCCGCCGCGGTGGTGGCGGCGGTGGCCGCGGCGAGGGCGAGGGCGCCGCGCAGGACGGTCCGGCGGTCGGGCCGGGGCGCGGAGGTGGGCGCGGGCGCGGATGTGGGCTCGGCTGCGGGGTCGGCTGCGGGGTCGGTGGGCATCGGGGCCTCCGGGGGGCGGCGGTCGGGTCGCTCGCGGACCTACCCCGCGGGGTGAACCGGCGGTGAGGCGCGGCCCACCGGGGCGGGGCGAGCGGGTGAAGGGGGCCGGGTGGGGGTGGGCCGGTGGAGCGGAGTTGCGCGGTGTGACGATTCATCGGTACATGGTTCGTGGGTACCGGAAGCCGGGCGTGGAACGGAGGCGGGTGTGGGGCTGAGTCGGCGGGCGCTGCTGGCGGCGGTGGCCGGGGGTGCTCTGGCCGGGTGCCGGGCCTCGGGGGGCGGGGCGGGGCCGGCGGCGGCACCGGGGAGTCCGTCCGCCGCCGCGCCGGTGTCGGCGTCGCCGACCGCCACCGCTGCCGCCACCGCTGCGCCTTCGTCGGGTGCCGCGCCGACGACCGGGGCGGCCACCGCCGCACCCACCGCCGCGCCCTCCGCCGCACCGTCCGCCGCACCGTCCGCCGTGAAGGAGCCGACCCGGGCGGAGGTGGTGCGGCGCTACGGCGGTGCGAGCCCGGCCGACTGGGGGCTGGAGGTCCCCGGGGTGGTCACCGAGCTGCCGGACGGGCAGCGGGCGACGGCGCTCACCTTCGACGCCTGCGGGGGCGCGGGCGGCAACGGCTACGACGCCGCGCTGATCGACTTCCTGCGCGAGCACGCCGTCCCGGCCACCCTGTTCCTGAACGCCCGCTGGATCGACGCCAACCCGGACGTCTTCGCCCGGCTCGCCGCCGACCCGCTGTTCGAGATCGGCAACCACGGCACCGCGCACCGCCCGCTCTCGGTCACCGGCCGCTCCGCCTACGGCATCGCCGGCACCCGCGACGTGGGCGAGGTGTACGACGAGATCGCGGGCAACGCGCAGCAGCTCACCGGGCTGCTCGGGCGGCCGCCCCGGTTCTTCCGCTCCGGCACCGCGCACTACGACGACGTGGCCACCAGGGTGGTCGCCGACCTGGGCGAACGGGTGGCCGGCTTCTCCGTCAACGGGGACGGCGGCGCCACCCTGAGCGCCGCCGAGGTGCGGCGGGAGGTGGCGGGGGCCCCGGTCGGTGCGATCGTGATCGGGCACATGAACCACCCGGGCGGCGGCACCGCCGCCGGGGTGGCGGCGGCGGTGCCGGGGATGCTGGCGGCGGGGCGGCGGTTCGTCCGGCTGTCGGAGGTGTTCTGACGCGTGGGCGTCACGCCAGGCGCAGGCCGCCCGGGTGCTCGTCCTCGATGATCCGGACCAGCCAGTCGAAGACGGTCGGCCCCTTCCCGGCCCGGGCGGCGGCCAGTTCGGCGGCCACGTGCTCGCGGTTGGCCGGGTGGCAGCGGGTCTGCCGCTGCTCCAGCCGGCGGACGGTCTCCGGGTAGCCGAGGCTGCGCCGGGAGGCCTCGTGGTCGCGCCACTCGATGACCCAGTCGCCGTCGTCGGGCGTGCCGTAGCCGCCGCGCAGGCAGTCGGCGAAGGCGTCGAGGTTGCGGCCGAAGTAGCCGTCGACGCCGATCGTCCGTCCGACCGCGTCCCAGAAGTCGTCCAGGGTGCGGATCTCACCGCCGTCGATCACATAAGTCACCGTCACAGGACCGAGCATATGCCGCGGGCCTGTCCGGCGAACGCCCGAACGGCCCCGGCGTGACGGCGGTTACGGCCGCTACGGGGCGACGGCGATGGCGGTGGCGAGCAGGCCGTCGCGCACCGCCCAGCGGCCGTCGAAGCCGTCCAGGCGCCGCCCGGAGACCTCCGGGCCGGGGACCAGCAGGCGGGCGGTGAAGGTGCCGTCCGGGTCGAGGGTCAGCTCGGCTTCGCTGAACTCCAGGAACTTCAGGGTCAGCGGGAACCACGCCTTGTAGACGGACTCCTTGGCGCTGAACAGGATGCGGTCCCAGGGGACGTCCGGCCGCGCGGCGCTCAGCTCGGCGAGCCGCCGCTGCTCGGCGGGCAGCGCGATCGCCTCCTGGACGCCCTCGGGCAGCGGCAGCGCCGGCTCGGCGTCGATGCCGATCGAGGCCAGCTCGCCGGCCCGGGCGACGGCGGCGGCGCGGAAGCCGTCGCAGTGGGTGAGGCTGCCGACCACGCCGTCCGGCCAGCTCGGGCCGCCGCGCAGGCCGGGCACGAGCGGGCGGTACGGGACGCCGATCCGGGTGAGGGCGGCGCGGGCGCAGTGCCGGACGGTGGTGAACTCGCGGCGGCGCTTGTCCACGGCCCGGGCGACCACGGCGGCCTCGGCGGGTTCCAGCCGGGCCTCCGGCGGGTCGTCGTAGGCCACCTCGGTCGCGACCACGTCCGGCAGCAGGTCCCCGATCATGCGTTCCCCCCTCGGGCTCGCGCGCGGGTGGATCGCCGCGCGGGACGAGCCTATCGCCAGACGGACGGCTGCTGCCCCTACTGCCCCAGAAGCCGGGCGAAGTCCAGGCCGAGGCTGCCCAGGACCGGGAGCGCGCCGAGGTCGGTGACGCCGCCGACCGGGATGCTGTAGCCCTGGTTGACCTCGCGGGGCCGGGCGTCGGCGGCGGCCGGTGCGGCGGAGGCGGCGGCAGCCGGGAGCAGGACGGTGCCGAGGAGCAGGGCGGCGAGTGCGGTGCGCATCTGGCGGGGCCTCCGGGGGCGGGCTGGGTTCCGGGTGTGACGTGGTGTCAACTCGTCGGGCTGCCGCGGGGTCACGCATCTTCGCCTCTTCGGGGGCATTGGTAAAGATCTCTGCCTTGTGTTCATGCCAACACGGCAGAGGTCTGGACCGTGTCCGCATCGGTTGCATACGTTCCTGTTGTCCGATAGCGCATCGAGCCGGCCCGGACCGGTGGCACCCCCGTGCGCTATCGGCGTTCTCCCTGTCATGAGCACGTCATTCGACTGACCGACCGGAGGGGAACCATGCGCGCCATCAGCAAGAACCTCAGGATCCTCGCGGGCGCACCGCTCGCCGCCGCCGCCCTCCTCGCCCTGACCGCGGGCAGCGCGAGCGCGGCCATCCCGATCAACAAGCCGATGACCGGCAAGGCGACCTACTACACCGACGCCGGTTACGGCGCCTGCGGCACCCAGATCAACGCCTCCAGCCAGCTGCTGGTCGCCGTCCCGCGCAGCTGGTGGACCTCCGCCAACCCCAACAACGACCCGCTCTGCAAGGGCATTTCGGTCAAGGTGACGTACCAGGGCAAGACCGTCACCGTCCCGGTCAAGGACCAGTGCCCCTCCTGCGACGCCACCCACATCGACCTCAGCCAGCCCGCCTTCGCCAGGCTCGCCCCGCTCGACAAGGGCGTCATCAGCGGGCTCACCTGGCAGTTCGTCAAGACGGGTTCGAACGGGAAGACCGTCGAGCTCTCCGCCCCGGTCGCCGCCGACACCCTCGGCTGACGGGGCCGCCGAGCCGGCGCCCGCCCGTACCCGCAGCGCCGCGGGGGCGGGCGGGCGTCCGGCCGTTCGGCGGCGTGCCGTGGTGCGCGGGCGGTGCCGAGGCGGCAGCGTGGGGGCGTGCGCGGAAGAGCCCTGGCGGCCGTGGGGGCCGTGTTGCTGCTGTGCGCGCCCGGCGGGCAGGCCGCCGCGAAGTCGCCCGGATGGGCGGTCGCGGCCGTCGACCAGGGCTCCCGGCGGGTGCTGGTGCTGCAGAGCGCCGAGGAGCTGATGGCCTACCAGGGGCCGGACCGGCTGCCCGTGTGGTGGAGCTGGAGCGCCGACCGGGAGCCCGGGCTGGCCGACCTGCGGCCGGACCGGAGCTGGAGCAACCCGGACGAGGCCAAGAGCCGGGTCCGGCAGGGCCGCCGGCACCTGATCGCCACCGCCTCCGGCGGCCTCGCCGTCGTCGTCGACACCGCGACCCGCCGGGTCCGCTGGGCGGCGGACCTCGGCGCCGCCGCCAACCCGCACAGCATCGAACTGCTGCCGGACGGCAACGTCGCCGTCGTGGCGAGCGCCGGCGGCTGGGTCCGGCTGTACGCGGCCTCCCAGGGCCCGCGCGACGCCCGGTACGCCGGGTACCCGCTGCCGGGCGCGCACGGCGTCCAGTGGGACGGGCGGACCGGACTGCTCTGGGCACTCGGCGACGACGCGCTGGTCGCGCTGCGGGTCGGCGGCACCCCGGCCGCGCCCGCCCTGACCCCGGTCCGCCGGGTACCACTGCCCGACCGGGGCGGGCACGACCTCGCGCCGGTGCTGGCCGAGCCCGGGCGGTTCTGGGTGAGCACCCTGCGGCACCTGTACCGGTACGACCCGGCCGCCGACCGCTTCACCCCCGTCCGGCCGGCCGATCCGGCCGCCGAGCGGGACGTCAAGAGCATCGGCGACGAGCCCTTCACCGGCCGGCTGCTGACCGTCGCCCCCGAGCACGAGGGCCCGTGCGACTGGTGCACCTCGGTGATCACCCTGCACCGGCCCGAGGGCCTGCGGGTGCTGCGCGGCACGCGGCTGTACAAGGCGAGGTGGTGGAGTGCTCTTTAGCAGATCGGTGACGCTCGGTAGTCGATTTTGCGGCCCGGGTCGGCGATACCACCCGATTCGGCGAAGGCATTCGGCTGATGGGGCATATTGTGTACCCCGGCAAACTACTCCAATGGAAGTCAGTTTCCGGTCCACCTCCGGAAACCATCTGCCGACCCGCGCCGACTGGGATAGCGTCGAAGGCGTCGGGGGGCCGAACGCCGATACGGTGCATTCGTTCACCAGCCAGCGGGCCGTCATGGCAGTCACTGTCGGAATACAGTCATGGAGAAAATCATGTCGAAGATGCGGAACAGGCAGAACGCACCAGCAGAACGGCGCATCGGGAATTCCGTGGCGGAGAGCCGGTCGGAGGTCATCGACGACCTGCAGCTCGCCGTGGACTCGCTCGCCGCATTTCCGGCCCGTACCGCCACCGGCGGCGTGGACGTCACCGAACGGCTCGCCGCCGTCGCCGACCTGTGCCGGTCGGTGGACGCCGTGCTCGACAGCCTGGTCGTGCAGGCCGCCGCCGAGGCCGCCGAGGAGGGCTGGACCGCGGCGCGGATGGCGGCCGAACACTCCGGCTACTACGCCCGGTTGCGGCGCGCCCTGCTCCCGGCCGGGGCCGGCGCCGGGCTGACGGAGCAGTGAGCGCGTCGAGCCCGGTCGGGCACGTGCTGTCCTGCTCCACCCGCTGGAGCGACGTCGACGAGAACGGGCACATCAACAACGCCCGCTTGGTCGGCTACATCCAGGAGGGGATTTACGACCTGTTCCGCCACCACGCGACCGCCGTCCGGGAATCCCTGTTCCCGTCCGGATTCATTATCGCGCGGCACGAGATCGATTATCTCGAGCAGTTGCACCACCAGCCCGAGCCGTTGTCCGTGCGGTTGACCGTCGAACGGCTCGGCCGGAGTTCCGCGCACGTCGAGGTGAATGTCCTCCGCGAGCCGCGCACCTTTATGCGGGCGCGCACCGTCGTGGTCGCCCGGGACCGCGAATCCGGCCGGTCGCGCAAACTCAGCCCGAGCGAGCGACGCTTTCTCGCGGGCTTTATGCCGGAGGACGCGCGGGCCGCCGAGGCGGCGGCCACCGCCCCGTCCGCCGTGCCCGCCCAGCGGGTCCCGGCCCGCAGCGGTGGCAGAGTGTCATCGCCGCTGCGCCCGCGCCGGCGCTGCCGCACCTCGGCGGGCTGAGCCGCCTCTTCGGCCGCCCACGGCCCCTCGGACCCCGGGGCCCGGCGGCGTCCCGTGCCGGCCGCGGCACGGACCGGCGGCGCGATCGACAACGGCGTCGATCCGCCCGTCCGGTCGCCCCTCCCGGCCCGACTTCCGGCCCCGCTTCCCGGGCCGTTCGACCGGTCTCGTCGTCGGCGGGCCGCAGTACGCTGAGCAGGACGGGCCCCGGAGCGTCCCACGGGGGTCGGGCACGCGGGGGTCCCGCCGGTCGCCCTCGACCGGAAGGAGGACGCGATGACCATCAGCCGGGAGGACTTCCTCGCCCGCGTCGTCGAACGCGGCGAGTACCGGGACGAGGCCGAGGCGGAGCACGCCACCCGGGTCGTGCTCGGGCTGCTCGGCGAGCACCTGGTGGGCGCCGAGCGCGCCGAACTCGCCGACGCCCTGCCGGAGGCCTACGCCGGACCGCTGCGCGACTCCGGCCCCGCCTGCGAACCGCTGACCGCCGAACGCTTCGTCCAGGCCGTGGTCGGCTGGATCGACGGCGCGACGGTCGCCACCGCGCAGTGGGACATCGGGGCGGTGCTCAGCACCCTCGCGGACCTGGTGCCCGGGCAGTTGGTCGACCGGGTGGTCGAGCAGCTTCCGGACGGCTACGACCTGCTGTTCGGGCACCCGCAGCGGGCCTGAGGGGCCCAGGGCGTGTCCTCTCAGCGGCAGAGCGCCGCCGCGCCGATCAGCCCCGCGTCGGTGCCCAGCTCGGCGCGGCGCACGTCCAGGCCGCGTACGTACGGCAGGGCCGCGTAGCGGTCCAGGTGACGGGCGAGCGGCGCGAACAGCACGTCCCCGGCCTCGGCGACCCCGCCGCCGACGACCACCCGGCCGAGGTCGACCAGCGCGGCCGTGGCGGCGATCCCGGCGGCCAGCGCCTGCGCCGCGCGGTCGAAGGCGGCGAGCGCGACCGGCTCGCCGCCCGCCGCCGCGGCCGCCACCGCCCGGGCCGAGCGGTCCTCGCCGTCCGGCCGCCAGCCCGCGGCGAGGGCCCGGCGGGCGATCGCGGTGCCGCTGGCGATGCCCTCCAGGCAGCCGCGCGAACCGCACGGGCACGGCTCGCCGTCCAACTCGACGGTGATGTGGCCGAGATGGCCCGCGTTGCCGCTGCGCCCCGGCCGTACCGCGCCGTCCAGCACCAGCCCGGCGCCGACGCCCGTCGACACCACCAGGCAGAGCGCGTCCGCGGCGCCCCGGGCCGCGCCCCGCCAGTGCTCGGCGGCGGCCATCACCACGCCGTCCCCGGCCAGCCGGACGGGCAGGGCGCGGGCGGCCACCGCCGGGTGCGCGGCGGCCTCGGCGACCAGCGGGAAGTCGCGCCAGCCGGGGATGTTGACCGGGCTGACGGTGCCGGCCGCGAGGTCGACCGGGCCGGCGCTGCCGATCCCGAGGGCCGTCACGGCGGGCCAGTCGGCCGTGGCCGCGAGGTGGTCCAGGACCTGGTGCACGACCGCGAGCACGTCCGTGCCCGCGGCCCGGGCGGGGGTGGGCAGCCGGTGCCGGTGCCGGAGCCGTCCGGCACCGTCGACCAGCGCGCCGGCGATCTTGGTGCCGCCGATGTCGACGGCGGCGAACAGCGGGCCGGCGGGGGTGGGGGTCATCGCGGCGGGCTCCAGGGTCTCGAAGGGGGCGGGGGCTCAAGGACGGACTCAAGGACGGGCTCAAGGACGGCGCGCACAGCGTAGATCAGGCCGGTGATCGCGTCGGCGGTGTGCCGTACAGTCGGCGCATGAGCGATGAGCAGCTGCCGACCGTCCGGACGGTGCCGGAGGCCGGGGTCGACGCCCGGGCGGGGGACGCCGACCGCGAGGCGGTGGCCGAGCAGTTGCGGATCGCGGCCGGTGAGGGGCGGATCGACCTCGCCGAGCTGGACGAGCGGCTGGAGCTCGCCTTCGCGTCCCGGACGTACCGCCAACTCGACTCGCTGGTCGCCGACCTGGCGCCGCGCGAGGAGCCGGCGGGGGCGGCGGACGAGCCGCTGGTGCTGCGGACCAGGATGCGGCACATCCTGCAGAAGGGCGTGTGGGAGGTGCCGCGCCGGATCGTCGCCGAGACCGGGATGGGCCTGATCGTGCTGGACTTCACCTCGGCCGTCTGCCCGCACCGCGAGGTCACCGTCGAGGCGACCTGCGGCGCGGGCCAGATCAAGCTGGTCGTCCCCCAGGGCTGGGGTGTCCGGATCGGCCGGTCGAGCACCAACACCGGGCAGATCGTCAGCAAGGCCCGGACCGAGGCCGATCCGGGATTCCCGGTCGTCACCGTGATCGGGCACCCGCGCTCCGGCTACGTCCGGATCAAGCAGTCCCGCCGAGGATGAGGCCCGTCAGCGCAGGACGGCCGGGGTCGGGCCGTCCGGGCGGACGGTGATGCTGTAGGCGTTGCCCCGGGGCACCGACTGGAACTCCAGGCGGCCCAGCGGCAGCAGGAGTTCGAGCAGCGCGGTGGTCTCGCGCAGCGCGAACTGGGTGCCCAGGCAGGCGCGGGCGCCGAGGCCGAACGGGACGTACGCGCCGACGTGGGCGGGGCGGGCGGCGCCAGGGGAGAAGCGGGCCGGGTCGAAGCGCAGCGGGTCGGGCCACAGTCGCGGGTCGCGCTGCATCAGGTACGGGCAGACCAGCACGTCGGTGTCGGCGGCGATCCGGTGGCCCTCGACCACGTCGTCCTCGACGGCGTACCGGGGCAGGATCCAGGCGGAGGGGTAGAGCCGCAGGGTCTCCTCGACCAGCGCCCGCGGGTCGGCCGTGCGGGCCTCGGGGAAGCGGTCGAGCAGCAGGAAGAGCCAGGTGAGGGTGCTGGCGGTGGTCTCGTGCCCGGCGACCAGCAGGGTGACCAGTTCGTCGCGGATCAGCGTGTCGGTGTACTCCGGGTACTGGTCGCCAGCGTCGAGCAGGGTGCGCAGCACGCCGGGCTCCGGGGTGTCGGCGGTGCGGGCGGCGTCGATCGCGGCCTGCGCGACGGCGTCGATCAGCGCGAGGTCGGGCGCGACCGCGCGGCGGGCGTCCTCGGCGTCCCCGGGCAGGGTCGGCATCGCGGCGACCACCCGTTCCACCGCGCGCAGTTCGGCGTCGGTGCGGTCGTCCAGCGGCAGCCCGGTGAGGGCGCGCCAGACGGTGTCCAGGGCGAAGCCGCGCATCTCCTCGGCGACGTCGAAGGTCTCGCCGGTGCGCCGGTAGCCGGCCCAGCGTTCGGCGGTGCGGCGGGCGGCGGCGGCGATCCGCTGCTCGTAGCGGCGCATCCCGGTGCCGGTGAACTGGGACTGCAGGAGCCGCCGTTGGCGCTTCCAGGCGTCCCCGGTGGCGGACAGCACGCCGTCGCCGACCAGCATCCGGGCGCGGTGCGGGCGCTTGACGTAGCGGTCCGGGTGGCGGCCGAGCACGTGCTGGACGGCGGCCGGGTCGGTGACCAGGACGGTCGGGTGCGGGCCGAGCCGGAAGCCGGCCAGGCCGCCGTGGGTGCGCCGGGCGAGGTCCAGCAGGTCGACCAGGTCGGTGCCCGCGGCGCGCCACTGCTCGACCGCCTCGGGGGCCAACTCGGGTACGGCGCGGGTCTGCTGGATCACCTGGGGGGCTCCTCGGCTCGGTCGGGTGCGGGTGGGTCGATGCGCCCGCACCCGTCTGACTGTCCGTGAGCAGGGTAGACGGCTGCGCCGCGATCCGTCCCCTCAAACGGATCGCGGCGCAGCGGCTCGGGTGGTGTCAGGCGTCAACCGGACGGGCCGGTCAGATCGCCTCCCACAGGGCGGGGACGATCGGCGGTTCCCAGCCGACCTGGGCGGTGTGACCCTGGACGCAGCGGTAGCCGACCCCGTTGTAGGTCACCACGTCGCCGACCTGGTAGGTGGTGCCGGGCGTCCAGGTGCCGCCCGGGTTGGGCGCGCCGCCGCCCACGACCAGCGAGAAGCCGGTGCTGTGGGTGGCCGACCCGGTGCCGGTGACGGTGATGCTGTAGGTGCCGGCGGCGGTGGCGGCGGAGGTGCTGATGTTCAGCGTGGAGGAGCCGCCGGTCTGCACCGAGGTCGGGCTGAGCGAGACCGTCACGCCGGCCGGGGCGCCGGTGGCCGTCAGGCTGACGGTCTGGGCGGAGCCGGAGGTGGTGGCGGTGGAGACGGTGGCGCTGGTGGAGTCACCGGGCTTGACGGTGGCGGTGGCCGGGTTCACCGAGAGGGAGAAGTCGTTGGCGGGGGTGGTGCCGCCGACCGAGGTCTTCCAGATGGTGTAGGCCACGCCGTTGGCGCTGCGGCCGAGCGGGGTCGCGTCGACGTTGCCGGTGGTGTCGCAGGACTGGTGGTAGCAGGAGTCGTAGGACTGGCCGGCCTGGCCGCCCCACTTGGCCGCCTGGGCGGAGGTCTTGACGGCGTCGGCGCCGGCCGCGTAGCCCGAGGTCGGGATGCCGGCCTGCTGGAAGGAGTAGTCGTCCGAGCGGCCGACGCCCTCGGTGTTCTCCTCCGGCTGGAGGTTCAGCGAGTCCCAGTACGCCTTCATCGGCGCGGCGGCGCTGGAGGAGATGTTGTTGATGAAGTAGCCGGCGTTGGGCGAGCCGACCATGTCGAAGTTGTAGTAGCCCTTGATCGCGGAGCGCTGGGCGGAACTCAGCTGGCCGACGTAGGAGTTGGAGCCCTGGAGGCCCTGCTCCTCGCCGGTCCACCAGGCGAAGCGGACGTGGCGGCTCAGGGACGGGTTCTGCTGGGCGAGCGTGAGGGCGTTCTCCAGCAGGGTGGCCGAGCCGGAGCCGTTGTCGTTGATGCCGGGGCCGGCCGAGACGCTGTCCAGGTGGGCGCCGAACATGGTGACCTGGTCGGACGGGCCGCCCGGCCAGTCGGCGATCAGGTTGTTGGAGCGGTAGGTGCAGGAGGTGCAGGTCTGCTCGACGACGGTGTAGCCGGCCGCCTGGAGCTTGGCCTTGATGAACGCCACGGACTGGGTGTGCCCGCCGCTACCGGCCAGGCGGTTGCCGCCGTTCTGGCCGGCGATGCTGTTCAGCTGGCTCAGGTCGGCCTGGATCTTGGCGACGTCGATGGTGGGCGGGGTGCCCGGGTTGGGCGCGCCGCCGCCGACCGTCAGGGTGTACTGGGCGGTGTGGGTGGCCGCGCCGGCGGTGCCGGTGACGGTGATCGTGTAGGTGCCCGCCGCCGCCGAGTTGCTCGCCGACAGGGTCAGCGTGGCGGAGGAGCCGGCCTGGACGGACGACGGTGAGACGGTCGCGGTGACCCCGGTCGGGGCGCCGGTGGCGGTCAGGCCGATGGTCTGCGCGGTGCCCGAGGTCACCGCGGTGCCGATCGTCGCGGTGGTCGAGGAGCCGGGCTGGACGGAGCCGGAGGCCGGGCCGAGGTTGAGCGAGAAGTCGTTGTTGCCGGACGGCGTGCAGCTCGGGTCGCCGCTCTGCGCCGGGACGCTGACCGCGTCCCAGGCCGCCTTGGTGCGGTTGTAGAAGGTGCAGGTCGGGTCGAGGTTCTTGGCGGCGGTCAGGGTGGTGGTGCGGTACCGCTTGTAGGTCATGCCGCTGGTCTTGAGCAGCATGCCGCCGTACCAGACCTGGCCGGCCTGCTTCATGCCGATGCCGGTGACCGAGGAGCCGTTGCAGGTCGGGCTGGTGGGCTTGCCGTTGGCGCCGGTGGAGCCGTTGGACAGCAGGTAGAACCAGTGGTTCAGCGGGCCGGCCGCGGCGTGCACCTCGGTGCTGGGGATGGACGAGGAGTAGCAGTCCGGGTCGTTGTTGACCAGGGAGGGCTGGTACAGGTTGCGGATCGGGCCGTTGCCGACCAGGTTGATCTTCCGGCCGACCTGGTAGTCCGGGTAGTCGTAGGGCGCGGGCTCGTTGTTGTACTCCTTGGTGAGCGCGCCGAAGATGTCGCCGGTGCCCTCGCCGAGGCCGTTCTCGTTGTTGGCGCCGCCGGGGGTGTACTGGTCGATGCCGTGGCCGAACTCGTGGCCGACGACGTCCTGGGAGCCGATCCACTCGCCGGCCTGGCTGTGGCCGATCGAGACGGAGCTGCCGTCCCAGTACGCGTTGACGTCGCTCAGGCCGACCTTGATCGGCCAGCTGCCGCCGTTGCCGTCGTGCCCGTTGCGACCGAGCCAGTCGCGGAGCATGTCCCATTCCTTCTGGGCCGCGAACATGGCGTCGGCGCAGCCGGTCTCCTTGCTGGAGGGGTCGCCGTTGCCCCAGGAGTCGGAGGACTTGCGGAAGACCTGGCCGGTGCCGTAGTCGGAACAGTTCAGGCCGGGCCGGTTCGGGTCGGTCAGGGAGTACGAGCCGCCGGAGTTGGTGGTGCTGATGGTGAGCGGGGCGGGGCCGTTCCACTTGCTGTTGACGGTGCCGGCCTCGACGTCGTCGTAGCGGTCGACGACCTCGCCGGTGGCGGCGTCCACGAAGACGTGCAGGCTGCTCGGCGCGCTCGCCGTCCGGCCCTTGAGCACCGTCTCCCAGGCGAGCCGGCCGGTGCCGTCCTTGACCCGGACGACCAGGCGGCGCTGGGCCACCGAGTCGACCGCGGGCAGCTGGGCGCGCGCGGTCCGCTCGGCGTCGGCGGCGCTGACCTTCGGGGTGGTCGAGCCGCCGACCGGCCCGGGGGCGGCCGACTGCGAGGCGTGCACCTTGCCCTGGCCGTCCGCGAGCACGACGGCGTCGCCGCCGACCACGGGGATGCCGTGGTAACTGCGCTCGTAGGAGACGGAGTAGAGGCCGCCGAGCCACGGGGTGACGGATCGGCGCTCGTAGGTCTCGTCGGGGCCCTTGGCCAGCGAGTCCAGGCCGGCCGCGGTGGCCGCGTCGGCGGCGTTCACGGCGACGGCGAGGGCGCTGGGCGGGGCCGGTGCGGGTGTGGGCGCGGCGGTGGCCGGCCCGGAGGTGGCGGCTATGGTGCCGACCAGAAGCGTCAGGGTGGTCGCCGTGGTGAGCAACCGTCCTGCGGACACTCTGCGTTGCATCGAGGCTCCTCGAACGTGGGGGTCCTCGACCGCGGACGGCATGCCGGATCCGCCGCAGGCCGCTTCCGGGGACGGCCGTGCGGGGCCGTCCGCGCTCGGGTGCCCGAACCCTCACATGGCGTCATGCCCGGGTCAATGGCTGGTGCGCGCTCGGCATAGGGTTGGCAAATTCCGTCAAGCCGGGCTTTTGTTCCAGTGGTTGAGACCTGATCAAGAATTGGTCGAGACCATGTCATGTACGGATCGCGCACCGTCCAGTACCGTCCTGCTCGTGGAGCGGAACCGAACGGGCCCCGACCCGCGGGCACCCCGGCCGGGCGGCCGGGAGGCGGACGCCTGGCGGGAGTTCGGCGCCCTGCTGCGGCACTGGCGGCGGCGGGCCGGACTGACCCAGGCCCAACTCGGCGCCGGGATCGGCTACGACCACACCGCCGTCAGCAAGATCGAGCACGGCGCCCGCAGGGTCACCCCGAGGATCGCCGACCGGATCGACGAACTGCTGGGCGCGGGCGGCGAGTTGCGAGCCGCCTGCCTGCGCGCCGAGACCGTCTGCCTGCGCGCCGAGACCGCCGGACTGCCCGTGCTGGAGCCGCTCGCGCCCGGGCTGCTGCGGGCGCCGCTGCCGGACGGGCCGCTGCCGCCCGCCGCCGCGGCGGGCGCCGGGAAGGCCGCGCCCGTACGGCCCCCCGGCCGGCTGCCGGACTACGGACTGCTCTGCCCGCTGCACGACGCCGAGGGCTGCGACGTCCCCGAACCGGCCGAAGTCGCCGCCCTGCACGCCGAGTTCTGCGCGGCCCGCCCGGGTGCTGCGCTGCCGCTGGACGCCGACACCGCGCACGCCCTGGCCGCCCGGCTCGCCGCCCAGCTGCGGGCCGGCGAGACCGGCGGCCGGCCCGGGCTGGTCGTCGCCGTCGAACGCACCCTGCGGGCCGTGCTCGCCCGGCTCGCCGTCGCCCCCGCCGCGCAGCGCCGCGCGCTGGCCCGGCTGGCCGCCGAGCACGCCCATGCCGCCGGCGCGCTGCGGATGCAGGACGGCCGCAACGCCACCGCGATGGCCTGCTTCGACCGCGCCCTCGGCTGGGCCGAACTCGCCGGGGACCAGGCCACCTCGGTCGGCACGCTCAGCGACCTCAGCACCCTGGCCCGGCTCGACGGCGACCCGGCCACCGCCCTCGGCTACGCCCGCGAGATCGCCCGGGCGGCCCCCGGCCGGCACTGGGCCGGCGCGATGGGGCGGATCGGCCAGGCCCGCGCGCACGCGCTGACCGGGGACGTCCGGGGCACCCTGCGGCACATCGACCGGGCCCGGCGGCACCTGGAGCACATCGGCGCCCGGGACGAGGCGGACGCGCCCTGGCTGACCATCGCCTCGATGCGGATGCGGGTCGAGGCCGCGGCCGCCGCCGCCCTGCGCGACCTCGCCGCGGCGGTCGACGACCCACGGCTGGCCCGGTGCGCCCTGGTCGCCGCCGAGACCGCGCTGGACCTGCTCGGCCCGGCCCAACTCCCGGCCAGCCGCCTGCTGTTCACCGTCCGGGTGGCCGACTGCCATGCCTGTGCGCACGACCCGCAGACGGCCCTGGACCTGCTCGGGCCCGCCCTGGAGGCCGGGCCGGTGGCCGGCCTGCCCGCGCTGGTCGGGTACGAGCTGCGCGGCCTGCGCGAGCGGCTGGCGGCGGCCCGGCCGCAGGCCGCCAGGTTCTGAGGCGACGGCACTCCTCCCGTCTGACGCTCCGACGCCTCGACGGCGCTGGCCGGCAAGCACCGCGTGTTGCCCGATTTCTGATGGACGGTCGCTATCGGAGGTGTTTCGCTGTAGTGATTGACTAGTGTTCTAGTTGACCATAACAATTCAGGGGCAGGCCTCAACCACCGAGGAGAAGCCCCGTGATCGAATTCCATGTGGACCGGACGGACGGCCTCCCGGCCTACGCCCAGCTGGTGCGGCAGGTCCGGGAGGCGCTCAGGCTCGGGCTGCTCAAGCCCGGCGACCGCCTCCCCGCCGTCCGCGACGTCGTCGTCGCGTGCACCATCAACGCCAACACCGTGCTCAAGGCCTACCGCGAACTGGAACACGTCGGCCTGGTCGAGGCCCGGCAGGGCTCCGGCACCTTCGTCACGGGCTCGCTCGGCGCCGTCGAGCCGCACGACATGGCGCGGCTGCGCACCGGGCTCGCCCGCTGGGTCTCCGACGCCCGCAAGGCCGGGCTGGAGGACGAGGACGTCAAGGCGCTCGTCACCGCCGTGCTCGCGGAGGAACCGGCCGCCGCCCAGCGCACCGCCCGCCACGGGGCCGACGCATGAGCACGGCCCTGGAAGTGCGCGGACTGACCAAGCGGTACCGCGGCGTCACCGCCCTCGACGACTGCGGCTTCACCCTCCCGGCCGGCGGCGTGGTCGCCCTGGTCGGAGCCAACGGCGCCGGCAAGTCGACCCTGCTGGGCATCGTCAGCGGCATGCTCCGGCCCACCGCCGGCGAGTACCGGGCGGACGGCCGGGTGGTGCTGCTCTCCCAGGACAAGCCGCTCTACCGCGACTTCTCCGTCGCCGACATGCTCAACTTCGGCCGCCACACCAACCACGTCTGGGACCAGCCCCGCGCGCTCGCCTGGCTGGAGCGCTTCCGCATCCCGCTCGACCGGCGCTGCGGCAAGCTCTCCGGCGGCCAGCAGGCCCAGGTGGCGCTCGCCGTCGCACTCGGCGCCTGCCCGTCGCTGCTCCTGCTCGACGAGCCGCTGGCCAACCTCGATCCCGTCGCCCGCAAGGCCGTCACCGGCGAACTGCTCGGCGAGGTCGCCGAGACCGGCATGACCGTCCTGCTCTCCACCCACGTCGTCGCCGAACTCGCCGGGGTGGGCGACCACTTACTGCTGCTCTCGCACGGCCGCAACCTCCTCGACGGCGACGTCGACGGCCTGCTCGACCAGCACCTGCGGCTCACCGGCCCGCGCGCCGAACGGCCGCCGGTCGAGGGCGAGATCGTCCACGAGACCCACACCGCCCGGCAGTCCACCTACCTCTGCCGCACCCTGCTCGGGCCCGCCACCCCGCTGGAGGCGCCGGGCTGGAGCGCCCACCCCGTCACCCTGGAGGACATCGTGCTCGGCTACCTCAGGACCTCGATCGGGGAGACCGGACTGTGAGCGCGCCCGCCACCACCCCGCCGCCCGCCGCCGTACGGCCCGCGCCCGCCGCCCGGGGGAACCTGTGGCGCGGCGTCCTCTGGCTCACCTGGCGCCAGCACCGGGCGCAGCTGATCGGCGCCGTCGCCGTCACCGCCGTCGTGCTGATCTGGATGGCCGTCAACGCCGCCGAGCTGCAGAGCGCGCTCGACCTGTGCCACGGGCCGGACTGCGCCAAGGCCGTCGCCGACGAACGGCTCGGCCGGATCAAGGACGCCGCCGACATCGCCGGCTACCAGCTGAACCTGGTGGTCTTCCTGCCCGCGATGCTCGGCATGTTCATCGGTGTGCCGCTGCTGGCCCGGGAGCACGAGCAGCGGACCCTGCAGCTCGCCTGGTCCCAGGACGTCAGCCCGCAGCGCTGGCTGTTCGGGAAGCTCGCCGTGCTCGGCACCGTCCTCGGCGCGCTGGCCGCCGCGCTCGCCGCCGAGTGCCTGCACCTCGCCCAGCTCGTCCACCTCGCCGACCGGCGCAGCCTGTTCGAGGGGACGCTCTTCCAGGCCGGCGGCTGGCTGCCGCTCACCCTCGCCCTCGGCTGGGGCATGTTCGGCGTGGCGGCGGGTGCGGTGCTGCGCCGGCTGCTGCCCGCGTTCGCGGTGGTGCTGGGCGCGTTCGGCGCGCGCACCTCGCTGATGGAGCAGCTGCGCCCGCACCTGCTCGACCCGGTGACGCGCACGCTCCCGCTCGGCCCGGAACGGGGCGGTGGCGGCGACCCGTTCGGGCCGGTGCCCAACGAGCTGCTGCTCGACGGCGGCAAGGCGCCGTTCGTGGACGTCGCCGGGGCCGTCCACCCGTACAACGAGGTGATGGGCCAGTGGTGCGGCAGCATCCAGGACGGGCGGGACGCGGCGTTCACCGGCTGCCTGCGGCAGCACGGGCTGGTCGGCATCCAGCAGAGCTACCAGCCGGCGGACCGGCTCGGGACCTTCCACCTGATAGAGAACGGGATGAACCTCACCGTCCTGGTGGTGTCCCTGGCCGTCGCCTGGTGGCTGGCCCGCCGGGCCCGGGCCGGCGCGTGACCGGCCCGGGTGACCGGCCCGGGGCGGGTGGCTCGCTTCAGGGTGAACCAGGTGCGGCGGGACCGGGGCGTTGCGGTCCGTCGGCCTGCCCGGGGCCGTGCGCCCGCGGCCGTCAGTCGGCGATCCCGGCGGCGCGCAACCGGCGCTCCACCTCCGGCCACTCCGGGGCGACCAGGGCGGTGGTGCGCCCGCCGACCCCGATATCCTTGAAACCGCTGGACGTCGAGATGCACACCAGTGGCCCGTCGTCCGGCAGTTCGGCCGCACCGAGACTGCGCAGCCCGGCCAGGCCCGCGGCGGCGGACAGCTCCGTCCACAGGCCGCTGCGGGCGAGTTCGTCGCGGGCCTCGGCGAGCTCCGGGTCGGTCAGGGCGAGCGCCCGGCCGCCGCTCCCGTGCAGGGCGACCACGCCCCGGTAGCCGCCCACCGGTGAGGCGATCGAGTACGCCGAGGTCGCCCCGACCTCCACCCGCGCGGCCGGCAGCCCGCGGTCGATGGCGGCGGCCAGCGGCGCGCCCGCCGCCGACTCGCAGGAGTAGATCCGCGGCACCCGGTCCGCCAGGCCCAGGCGGTGCAGCTCGGCGAACCCCTTCCAGACGCCGTACAGCAGCTCGCCGTAGCCGGTCGGCACGAACACCGCGGCCGGGGTTCCCACGTCCTGGTAGATCTCGTACGCCACCGTCTTGTAGCCCTCGGGCCCGTACGGGTGCCCGGTGTGGGTGGCGGTCAGGTTGCTGACCGGGTGCAGCCCGTACCGCTCGACGGCCTGGCGCATCAGCGGCCAGCGCGCCTCCCACGGCACCGGGAGCACCACCGCGCCGTAGGCGGTGAGGAAGGAGTCGACGGCGGGCGGCAGGTCGGGCCCGGCGAACACCACGCAGCGCAGCCCGGCACGGGCGGCGTAGGCGGCCGCCGAGGCGCCGTGGTTGCCGGAGGAG
Source organism: Kitasatospora sp. NPDC094028 (assembly GCF_049543595.1). Classification (NCBI taxonomy): domain Bacteria; kingdom Bacillati; phylum Actinomycetota; class Actinomycetes; order Kitasatosporales; family Streptomycetaceae; genus Kitasatospora; species Kitasatospora sp. NPDC094028. The sequence goes on from NZ_JBMVFA010000004.1 coordinate 305,414, forward strand.
GCCACCGCGATGCCGGGGGCGCCGACCGCGAGGGCGGCGCTGGTGGTGCAGCGGTTGAGCCGGTCCTTGTGGCTCCAGGTCGGGTTGCGGGACTCGTCCTTGACGTAGGTGTTCGGCGCGATCTCGATCAGCGGGGTGGCGCCCTCGCCGAGGCCGGGGGCGAGCAGCGGCGGCAGCAGCGGCGCCCAGCGCTCCAGGCCGGTGCGGGCGGCGGTCGGGGCGAACAGGGCGGCCGCGTCCAGCTTGTCGTAGGCGTAGTCGAGTTCGACCGGGTAGGAGACGTCCTCGGTGCCGGTGCGCGGGCAGCCGGTGGTGAGCGGGGGCAGCAGCGGGTAGTCGAGGGCGGGGTCGCCGAGCGAGCGCTGGGCGGTGGCGAGGGAATCCGACGTGGGCAGCATGTAAGGATCGTAACGGTAGATCAGGTGCTACCTGAAGGGTTTTCGGTCGGCAGGCCGGCCGGTGCCCCGCCCCGGTTCGGGCGGGTCACCGGCCGGCCTGCGTCACCGGTGTCGGCTCACCGGTGCGACGGGAACTGCACCACCTGCTGGTAGGTCGGACGGTTCTGCCAGGTGCTCGCCGCGTCCGTCACGCCGCCCAGCGGGCGCTGGACGATCGAGTCGGCGCACCACTGGTCCCCGGCCTGGCAGCCCGAGTCGCCCGGGTAGACCTGGGCGGAGGTCTGGGCGGCCGCCCGCTTGAGGGTGTCCAGCAGCACGCCCCGGCACGCCGCCAGGTCGCCGCCGCCGCAGAACGGGCGGGCCAGCGGCCCCGCCACCGGATCGCCGAGCACGCCGCGCAGGTCCTTGTCGAGGTAGCTCCACCAGCCGTACTGGAAGGCCGAACCCCGGTGCGGCGAGGACTCGTTGACGCTCGTCGAGCCGCCGCCCGGACCGCTCTGCCCGCCCGAGGGCGACTCGTTGATCTGCAGCGCTCCGGTCAGCGCGGTGAACAGCGGATCACCGAGCCCCGGCCGCATCACGCCCTCGGCGACCAGCGGCCACCAGGCGTCCATCACCCGGATCGCGTCCGCGTCCGCGTAGCCGTGGCTGCCGGGCGAGGTCTCCTTCCGCTGGGCGCCGTCCGCCAGCCAGGCCTCCAGCTGCTGCAGGGCGGTGAGCGCGCTCTGGTCGGTCACCGGCGCGCTGCGCAGCACCCGGATCAGGTCGGGCAGCACGTCCTCGGCCCGCAGGTCGGCCAGCGCGGCGCCCTCCATGGCCTGGGTGAGCGAGACCCGGCTCGCCTTCCCGCCGTTCCTGAGCAGCGCCCTGACCCGGTCGTCCAGCAGGTTCGCGCGGTGCACCGAGCCGTTGCCGAAGCCGGCCGAGGTGAAGCCGGCGGCCTGCTTGTTGTTCCAGGAGACGTAGTAGTCCTGGTCGACGGACTGCGGGTGCTCGGCGGCCGGGGTGTACCTGGCGGTGTTGGTCGCCGGGTCGAAGTCGGCCCACTCGTAGGCGGGTTGGGCCAGCACCGGCAGTCCGCCGTCGACCCCGGGGGCGCGCACCGGATTGGTGCCGGAGTTGTAGTAGGCGATGTGGGCGGAGTCGGCGTAGAACCAGTTGAAGGTGTAGTTGATGTCCTGCGCCGCCTGCTGGAAGCTCGCCGGATCGTGCACCGCGCCCGGGTCGTTCAACTCCTGGAAGCCGATGATGGAGTCGGCCTCGTGCCGGTAGGTCGAGCGCAGCGAGGTGAACGCGACGGGCGCGCCGCCGACCGTGCCGCGGGCCGTCACCAGACCGTAGTTCGAGCGGCGCATCACCAGGGTGTAGGAGCCGGCCGGGGTGTTGTCGGCGGTGGTCGGCGCCCAGGCGTCCTTGCGCTCCAGCCGGTCGAAGGGCAGACAACTGCCGTGCCAGAGGTAGGAGTCGGCGGCGGTGGTGACCGGCGAGCCGTCCGTGGTGCAGAGCGGGACGGCGTAGGTGTCGGTGATGTCCTGCCCGGCCGAGGTGGCGCTCCACGCGTAGTCCTGGCCGCGGCCGAGCTGCACGTAGAAGCTGAGCCCGGCGAAGGCGGCGCCGCGGGCGCTGATCCCGGGCCCCTGGATCTCCTCCAGCATCAGCAGCTGCGGGGCGAAGTAGCCGGTCTGCGGGCCGAACACGGCCACCGGGTGGCCGTCGTCGGTGTGCGCGCCGGAGACCAGCAGGGCGTTGGACATGCCGTGCTTCGCGGTGAGCAGGTTCCCGGGCAGCACGCCGGGCGCGGCGGTGGCCGCCGTGCCGGCCGAGCCGGTGGCGTCGTACACCAGCCGCTCGGGGACGACCGAGCCCGGGTCGGGCACCGCCTCGCCCTGCGGGTGGTCCGGCACGGTCGCGTACGGGAACTGCTGCCCGTCGTGCAGGGTCCGCACCGCCTCCGGGTCGTCGGCCTCGCGCAGCGACTTCCACAGCGCGTCACCGGCGTCCTTGCCGTACGCGGCCTCGGCCGCCGACTTGACCTGGGCGGAGGCGAGTTCACCGCCGCCGCCGGCGCCGAACAGCGCGCCGACCACCGAGGCGAGGGCGACCAGGTCGGTCAGCTTGAACGGCTCGATCGACCCGGCGTTGGTGACGGCGTCGATGTGCCCGGTGAGGTCGTACTCGCCGGGGAACGTCCGGGCGTTGTAGGCCTGCTGGGCGTACGTGTTGATGCCGTCGAGGTAGGCGTTCGCGTCCGCGAGGGCCTGGGCGGCCCGGCCGCCGCGCGCCGCCAGGACGTCGATCTGCTGCTGCAGCTCGGCCTCGGTGTACGGCGCGGCCTGCCAGAAGCTCTGCTCCAGCTGGCGGTTGGCGCCCGCGCCGCCCGCGAAGCCGGACAGCTGGCCGCGGCCGACGTGCCGGAACAGGTCCATCAGCCACAGCCGGTCCTGCGCGGCGGCGTAGCCCGCGCCGAACTCGGTGCCGTAGCGGGTGGTGCCGGTGATGTGCGGGATGCCGGCGGCCTTGTCGCGCACGATGGTGACGTCCGGGCGCGGGCTGGTGCTGCTGGCCACCTGGTCGGCGGGGACGCCGAAGGAGGCGTCGTTGAAGAAGTTGTGGAGCCCGGCCTCGGTCAGCCCCGGGTAGCCGGAGGCGAGGGAGGCGTACGGGCCGAGCTGGTCGTCGGTGTGGGCGGGGCGGGAGCCGAACACCCGGTTGAGCAGGATCTCGGCGAGGGTGGCGTTGCCGTTCTCGCCGGGCGGCAGGATGTCGGCGCAGCGGGCGGCGCAGTAGTCGGGGGCGGCGGTCACGGTCGTTGCGGTCGGCGCTGCGGCGGCGGTGGGGGCCGCCGTCGCGAACAGGGCCGCCGCGAGGGCGGCGGCCGGGAACCGGAGGGGGTGGGGGCGTAGGCGCATGGCGTGCTCCTCCGTCGAAGCCACGGGGACCCGACGGTAGGGGCGCTACTGGCCGGTTGGCTAGTGGCGTGCATGCCATTGCGGCCCCGGCGCCCCTGGCTGACGGACCGTGGTGGCCGGTGGGGCGGGCGTTGTCAGTGGGGTCGGCTATGGTCGGCCGCGTTGATGGACGATCACCTGCCGGACGGCGGGGGGAGGAGGGCACGGCCATGGGGACCGACACGACCACGACGACGGGTGCGGCGGGCACCGGCGGGCGGCCGCTGCCCGCCGGGCTCACCCACGGGCCCAGCCGGGAGTTCCTGGCCGAGCCCTACACGCTGGACGGCAGCGTCCTGGCGTACCTGGACTTCGGGGTGCTGCGGGCGCAGGAGCTGCGCACCGTCGGGTCCTGGTACGAGAACGTCACGATGGCGGGCGCCGACCGCCTGTTCGTGCTGGGCGAGACGTGCTACGACGCGGCGAACCGCTGGGCGCCCGCCGCGGTGGTGCTGGACGGTGCGGACGGGCAGGTGTACCTGGCCTACCCGGACGGCTCCGGCGGGCTCGACCGGGACCTGCTCGCCAGCGGCCTGCCGCTGCTGTTCGAGCTGTGCGGCTTCGTCGAGGGCGTCGCCGGCCTGGTCGAGCAGAGCGCCGACCCGGAGGCCGAGAACCACATCCGGCGCGGGCCGCTCACCCACCCGATCATCGCCCGGCTGGTCGGCGAGCAGATGCGCGAGACCGACCCCGAGCTGTTCCGGCGCACGGACGACCGGCCCGCGCACTGGGAGACGGCGCTGCTGGTGCGCACGCTCGCCTTCGGCGCCCGGCCGGGGAGCCCGGGCGGCCTCGCCTACGCCCTCGACCCGCTGCTGGTCGAGGACCTGGCGGAGCTGACCGGTGGCGAGGTGCGCCGCTTCACCGAGGAGGAGCTGCCGGAGGAGCTCAGCCATGAGCCGACGCGCCGGCTGCTGATGTCGTGCGGGCTGCCGGTCACCGGGCGGGGCATGCTCGCCGTCGACGCGGAGGGCCCGCTGACCCTCATGGCGGAGGACTACCCGGAGGACTATCCGGAGGACGGCGACGAGGACGGGCCCGCGGGCGCCGGCGGCTCCGACGATGACGGCGCCGACAACGACGGCGCCGACAACGACGACGCCGACAACGACGACGCCGACAACGACGACGCCGACGAGAGCAGCGTGCGCCCGTACCAGGCGGACTTCGTGAACCTCGGCGGCTGGACGTACGACCTGGTGGTGGCGCTCGACGGCGCCACCGGCCGGCTCGAACTGCCCGACTGGCACGACGACGAGGAGCCCGCCGCCTACCTGCACCGCGACCTCTCCGCGCTGCTCTACACGCAGTGGACGTACGAGCGGCTGCGCGCCGAGCGCGAGCAGTGGGTCGGCGAGGCGGACGCGGCGGGCTGGACGCTGTTCGACCCGGTCGAACTCCTCGACGGCGCGGCCGAGGAGGCGCTGCGGGTGCTCGACCCGGAGGCCTGGGCCACCGAGGGCCACTTCTGGCCGATGCTCGCGGAGGACGGTCACATGGGCCGCCTGCTGGAGTGACACCGGGCGGGGGAGCGGGTGGGCCCGGAGATGTACATCCCCGGGCCTACCGCCCCGGCGGAGTGCATCCGGAGAGCTGATGATCCGGAGCCCGGGCGTGTGACAGCGTTCCGGGTGGGCGCCGCAGCGACCGATCGGGGGTCGGTCGCTGCGGCGGCCCACGGGCCCGGCCGCCGCTGGGGCGGCCCGGCGCCCGGTTCCGTTCAGCAGACCCAGGGAGGGGCCGTGACGAGCACACCGTTCATCGACCGGCGCAGCGCCATGACGCGTCGCCGCATGCTGGGAGCCGCGCTGGCGGCCGGCGCGGCCGGGGCGGCGCTGCCGCTCGGCCTCGCCTCGCCGGCCCGGGCCGACTCCACCCCGGGCGCGTCGGGCCCGGTGCGCCTCTTACTGCCCGCACCGACCGGGCCGTACCCGGTGGGCACGGTCGCGCTGCACCTGGTCGACACCACCCGGCCGGAGGTGCGCTTCCTGCCCTGACAGCAGGGCCGCCCGGTGCGGCCGCGCGCCACGAGGGGAGCGCGCGGCCGCACCGGGCGGCCATCGGCCGGGGGCCCGTCCCGTCTGCCGGGTGCGGATCAGGCGGCGGCCCGACGCAGGGACCTGATCAGCAGGCTGCCCGGGTAGCTCGCGAACTCCGGGTACTGCTCCCGGTGGTAGCAGGCCCAGTAGCTCACCACCCGCCGCTCCGTCCGGGCGAAGAAGCGCGGATTGCGGGCGATGAACGCCCCGTAGAGCCGCCGGTGGGCGGAGGCCGGGTCGGCCAGGTCCGGCAGCCCCGTCCGGACCGCCTCCAGGATCTCCAGCACGTACTCGCCGACCAGCTGGAGCACGAACGGGACCACCCAGGGCTCGGTGGAGCCGACGACCTGCTCCAGGTGGCGCTGGCGGACCCGCCCGTCGGTGTTCCGGGTGTAGAGGCAGTGCAGGATCGCCCGTTGCGTCCCGGTGAGGGACCGCTCCGGGGCGCCGGGCGGCTCGGCCACGTGGATCCGGTACGGAATGGCGACGCTCCCGCCGCACACCTCGACCGGGAACGGCTCCATGCCGGGGTACGAGGCGCTCGGGAGCCTGGCGGCCACCGTGCGCACGTCGTCCGCGAGGTGGGGAGGGAAAGCCGCCACCAGGTCGGCGAAGGCGTCGGGGGCGGTCGGTGGATTCTGCACGGTCGGAGCGTAGACGACGTGACCTCCGCCCCCGGCGGGCGCCTACTCCGCGGCCGGGGCGAGGGCGGCGAACAGGCCCTCGGCACGGGTGCCGTCCGGCAGCTGCCAGGTGCCCGCGAGGTGGCCGGTGGCGTGCGGCGGCAGGAGGCCGGCATCGGCCGCGAGCGGGCGCAGGACGCGGTGCAGGCGCAGCGTCCCGCCGTCCGGCGCGGTCAGCTCGGTGCCCGCGCTGGTGTCGGTGGCCGTGGTGAGCCGGGCGCCGGCGAGGCCGGGGCCGCGGTAGGAGCGGGTGACGTCGCGGTCCGGGGTGTCGGAGACGCTCTGGGCCTGGGCCTCGGCCCGGCCCTCGATCAGGGCGAGCAACTCGGCCACCAGCACCGGGTCCTGGCAGCCGTCGTAGGCCCAGCGCCGCCCGAGCACCCCGTGCTCCATGGTGCCGACGAGGGCGTGCTCCGCCCCGTCGAGCGGGGCGCCGCGGTAGCTGAGCGGCACCAGGTAGGTGACCGGCTCGGCGCCGGAGGTGTCGGTGGCCACCATGAACTCGATCCCGACCTCGCCCTGCGGGTCGTCCAGCCGGAAGCCGCCGGCCTTGGCGAGCTCCGGCCGGCCCGCGCCGCCGCCGACGTACCAGGGGCGGGTGGGCAGCCAGGCGGTGAGCAGTTCGAGCTTGGTGGGCTTGACTTCGGTCTGGTAGATGATGGCCATGCCGGGTTCCCTCCGTCGATCGGTCGGCGTACCCGACACCCTCTCACCGGTGCGCGACCCCGCGGGTGCGGGGTGTCCGGGGGCGTCCCGGGGCTCCCTCACCAGTGGCGGCCGAGCCGGGCCGCGGCCGTGGCGGCGTCGGTGCGGGGCGGCCGCGGGGCCAGGTCGGCGAGCAGGTGCCGCAGCCGGTCGCGGATCGGGCCGGGGCGGTCGGCCACCGAGCCGGCGAGGACCAGCGGCCGGTCGGGCGCGGCGGTGGCGCGGACCAGGACCGCCAGGTGGTCGGCGGCCGCGTGCGCCACGGCGAGCGCTGCCGGGTCGCCGTCGGCCGCGAGGCGGGACACCAGCGGGGCGAGCGTGGCGAGCCGGCGCGGCGGCCCGGCGTAGGCCCAGCGGATCAGGTCCTGGGGCGACTCGGCGGCGCACCGCGCGCGGACGGCGCTGCCGAGGGCGCCGCCCGGGTCGGCGTGGGCGTGCCGGAGCGCCTCGCGCCCGAGCCAGAAGCCGCCGCCCTCGTCGCCGAGCAGCCAGCCGAGTCCGCCGCCGCGTGCGACGGTGCGCCAGCCGTCGAGGCGGACGCAGATCGTGCCGGTGCCGGCGATCAGTACCGTGCCGCAGCCGTCGTCGACGCCGCCGGAGGCGAGGGCGGGCACGGTGTCGGGCACCAGCCGGACGGGGCAGCGGAGCCGGAAGGCCGTCCGGCAGCGTGCGGCGAAGGCGTCCGGGTCGGCGAGGGCGGGGAGCCCGGCGAGCCCGACCAGGCAGGTGGCGACCGGCCCGGGCCCGGACGGCCCGAGCGCGGCCGCGACGGCCTCCGCGAGCCGGGCCAGTGCCTGGTCGGCGCCCGGGCCGGCGGGGTTGGCGCCGGGGGCCTCGCCGCGCCCGAGGACGGTGCCGGCGGCGTCGACGACGACGGCGAGGGTGCGGCTGCCGCCCGCGTCGACGCCGAGGTGGAGTGAGGTCATCGGGCCTGCCTTCGACGTGAGCGCGGGGGAGCTCGGGTTTACGCGGGGTCGGAGGCGGCGGCCTGGCAGGCCTGCAGGTCGGCGAGCGCGTCCACCGCCGTGGCCGGGGCGAAAGGCTGCAGGACGTTCGGGACGAAGGAGTGGAGGCGGGGGAACCGTGTGCCGTCCTCGGTCAGCGACCACGCGTGGTGGGTGCGGGCGGTCATCGGTTGGCCGGTGGGACTGATGCCCTGCCAGGCGAAGTCGATCGCGAGGTCGTAGCGCCCCCGTTCCGCCCGTTCTGCTCGTTCCGCCTCGGGCTGGGAGAGCTTCCAGCCGGTGATGGTGTGGGAGGTGACGTCCGTGGCGTGGGCTGTGGCGTCGTGCCAGACGGCGATCTCCTCGAAGCCGGTCAGCTCGCGCCCGTCGGAGAGCCGCAGGCTGACCGGCGTCCCGATGAGCTCGCGCAGCAGGGACTGGTCGCTCGGCCGCTCGATCAGGAGGCACCACTGGTGGACGAATGCCAGGGCACGGTGGCGGGCGTACGCGTCCGTCCCCGGGGCCCCGGCGAGTTCGAGGTGCCGCAGCGCGGCGGCTTCGTGTCCGGTGCTGGACTCGGTCAGGACCGCCCGCAGTTCGGCGAGGGCGCGGACTTCCAGGGCGTCGTCGGACACGGAGTGCTCCACGGAGGCTCGGACATCGGGGCGGCCCGGCTCGGGCAGGGCCGCCCCCGAGAGCCTAGTGGGCCCAGGCCCTGTCCGGCCGCAGCCGGGCGATCGGTGCGCGGCCGCCCGGAAGGGCCGGTCAGTCGTCCAGGTGCAGTCCGGCGTCGGCCGGCCCCTGGGCGAAGCGGGTGAAGCGCACCTGCAGGCCGTCGCGCTGCGGGGAGCAGCAGAAGGGGCCCGCGGTGGCGGCCGCGTCGGGGGCGAGCGGGGCGAGGCGGACGAGGCGCCAGGGGCCGTCCTCGCAGCGGGCGCGGACGGTGACGGCGTCCCCGGTGCGGCTGGCCCGGATGGTGACGGTGCGTCCGTGCCACTCGGGCACGGGGGCGAGCGACCAGTCGGAGAGGCCGCGGGTGACGACCGCGCCCAATTGCGGAACGCCGTCGCTCAGTTCCACACCGGCTTTGATCCACGTCTCCGGATCGACCCGGATCAGCAGGCCGGCCTGGTCGTACAGCGTGCTGAAGTCGGCGAGGAAGGACACCTCGGTGGCGGTGCCGGGTGGGAAGCCGGCCAGCAGGGCGTGGCCGTCGTCCCGGACGAAGCCGTAGCTGGTGGTGCGCCAGAAGTCGCTGTGGCCACGGGCGGTGACCAGGAGATCGGTGCCCGCGGCTTCGACCCGCTCGGGCGGGTTGAGCCAGCTGCCGTCGTGCCAGGGGAGGTCGCGGAGCGGGTGCGCCATCGGCGGTCCTTTCGGGCGGTGGACCGTGCTGCAATTTGCTGCAAGATTCCGAAAGGCATCCAAGCACCCGCTCCCGCCTGCGCGGAAGCCCTGTCGGCGGGATCAGGTGTCAGGGCTTGAGTACCAGCCGGATCGGGCTGCCGTTCCTTGAGGGAGCGATGAATCTCAAGGATTCGCCCATTTCTGGGCGAGGTTGAGCGCGGCGTTCTCGTCGCGGTCGACGACCAGCCCGCAGTGTCCACACCTGAAGGTACGTACGCGCAGAGGCAGCTTGGGTTTCACCGCCTGGCAGCGGGAACACGTCTTGGAGCTGGGGAACCAGCGGTCGGCGACTTCGAGTCGGCCGCCGCCCGGGCGCACCGGTGCGGGAGCGGTGGAGGAGCTGTGCGCCTTTGCGCGGGGCTGTCTCGAAGGCGTCCGCGGTCCGGCCGACCTCGGCCGGGCGTTCGTCGTGCCGGGTGCCGAGGCGCCGGCCGGCTCCTCGGAGTCGACCGCCGCCGTCGCCGAGCTGGACGCGCTCACCCGGGCGTGGGCGGCCGAGTCGGTCCGGCAGGGGCGCGCGGGCGGCGAACTGCGCCCCGGCCCTGATCCGCACGCCTTCGCGTTCGCCTTCGTCGGCCTGCTCAAGGGCCTCGTGGTGCAGGCCGCGACGGCCCCGGAGGCCTTCGGCGTGACGGCGGCATCCGCCGAGGCCGGGCGCTGGATCAGGCCCGCGCTCGGCGCGGGCTGGACGGCTGCCCGGGCGGTTCCGCGTGACCGGAACGGCCCCTTCCTGCGACGTCCGACGATCCGTCGAAGTTCCCGATTCGGGCGCGAAGTTGTGGGCAATGCCTTTAAGCTTCCCTTAATCAACGGCGGCTTTCCGCCACTTCGCGAACTCCTTTGCGGGCTCCGGGCGGTAGGCCCAACGCGGTCATGAGAGCAGGGATGACGACAACGAACGAACAGGAGCACGGCGCCGCGCGCCGGCCGGACCGGCGGCGGGCGGGTTTACCCGGCCGCCGCGCGGCGGCCGGGGTGGCGGCGCTCGCGGTCGGCATAGCCGGCTGCTCGCTCGCGGTGGCCCCGGCGGCCTACTCGCAGAGCGGCGACGGCGCGGTCACGGTCAAGGTGGTGCGGGCCGTGGACGCCAGCGGAGTGTGGACGCCCGGGCTGGAGCCGGGCATGGGGGGCGTGAAGGTGGCCCTCACGGATGACGCCGGGGCGGGGATCGAGGGGGTGACGGCGGCCGATGGCACGGTGAAGCTGTCGCCGGCCGGGTCGAAGCTCTCCGGCGGCAAGTACCGGGTGCAGGTCATGAACCCGAAGCCCGGGGTGCTGTTCCCGGCCTTCGCCTCCCGCCAGGGGCTGGCCGGTGCGCCCTACCAGCTGTCCAGCAACGAGGAGTTCGTCGACCTCTCCGGCGGCAAGGACGTGGCGTACACCACCGGCCTGTGGAGCCCCGGGGACTACTGCCAGAAGAACGCCCCGCTGATGACGACCTGTCAGCATCCGCCCCGCGAGGGCGGATCGGCGCGCTCGCTGGTCTCCTTCCCGTACGACACGCGCGGCCAGGACGGCGTCGACGCCCACGTCACGAACATCGCGACGGACGCGGAGACCGGCAACCTGTTCGGCATCGCGTGGAACCGGGCCGACAAGCGGGTGTTCTCCGCCGCCGAGGCCAAGCGCACCACGAACTACGGCTCGGGCGGGCCCGGCGCGATCTACGTCACCGACCCGGTCAAGAAGACCACCGCGCTGTGGGCGACCGTCCCCAACGCCGGTACCACGGCGCACGGTTCGGGCACCGACGAGGGCTTCCTCGCCGCGCCCGGCAAGGAGAGCCTGGGCGGGATCAAGGTCACCGACGACGGCAAGGACCTGTTCGTCGTCAACCTCAACGACCGGAAGCTGTACCGCTACGACGCCGGCGCGGCGACTGCGGCCGCACCGAAGGCCTCGTACCCGATCCCGGACCCGGGCTGCCCGGCGGCGGGGGACTGGCGTCCGTTCGGCCTCGGCCTGCAGGACGGCGTCGGCTACCTGGGCGGGGTCTGCTCGGGCGAGTCGACGGGCCGGACCTCCGACCTGCGGGCGGTCGTGCTGCCCTTCGATCTGGCCACCGGTGTGTTCCAGAAGGCCGTGCTGAACGAGAAGCTGGACTACAAGCGCGGCTCCACCACCGGCGCGGGCAACCCCTGCGACGGCGCCGGCTGGTTCCCGTGGCAGGACACCTTCCCGGCCACCCAGAACGGCACGAGCTGTGCCACCGGCTACATCGCCAACCCCGAACCGCAGATCGGCGAGATCGGGTTCGAGACCGACGGCTCGATGCTGGTCGCCTTCCGGGACCGCTTCGGCGACATGTCGGCCGCCGACCCGACCGGGGCCTCGATGGCCCGGGTGCTGCCCGGCGGTGACCTGAACAAGGCCTGCCCGGTGAACGGTTCGTACGTGCTGGACACCAACGGCGGCTGCGCGCTGCCCGGTGGGCCCGGCCGGTTCTTCGACACCAGCAGCCTGGTCGGCCACCGCAACGCCGGCATGGCCGGGATGGCGCTCTCCAAGGTGGAGAACACCATCGCGCTCTCGGGCTTCGACCCGAACAACGCGGCCTGGGGCTACGGGACCATGTTCGTTCAGCGGGACGGCAAGCGGGATCCGAAGTACGGGCTGCAGCTGAACCCGCCGTACCAGACGGGGACGTACCCGCCGTTCGGCAAGGGCGCCTCGATGGGCGACCTCGAAGTGCTGTGCGACCAGGCGCCGTTGCAGATCGGCAACCGGGTCTGGTACGACCCCGAGCGCAAGGGCCTGCAGAGCCCGAGCCAGCGCCCGGTGGAGGGCGCGACCGTCCACCTCTACGACGAGTCGGGCAAGCTGGTCGGTACGACGAAGACGACGGCCCGCGGCGAGTACTACTTCGACGACACCGACGTCGACGGCGGACTCAAGCCGAGGACCAAGTACACCGTCAAGCTGGACAATCCGGCCGACTACGCCAAGGGCGGGCCGCTGTACCAGTGGGTGCCCACGGAGGCGAACGTCGGTGACAACCACTTCGTCGACTCCAAGGGCGTCGTACCGGCCGGTGGGAAGTACCCGGAGAAGGCGCTGACCACCGGCGGGCCCGGCGAGAACGACCACACCTACGACTTCGGCTTCCGGCAGCAGGAGGGCGTCCTCCGCCTGCTGAAGCACGACCAGGACGGCAAGCCGCTGGCCGGGGCGAAGTTCCAGCTGTGGAAGGACACCAACGGGACGGACGGCCTCCAGCCGACCGGCGACAAGCCCGACACCAAGGTCGGTGACCCCTGCACCACGGGGGCGGACGGCCTCTGCCAGGGCAGCGGGCTGCCGGGGACGTACTACTGGCAGGAGTTGAGCCCGCCCGAGGGGTACTCGGCGCCGGACTCCACGGTCTTCGGGCCGCTGGTGCTGACGCCGGACAACCTCGCGGACGGGGTCTCGGTGACGGCCGTCAACCGGCTGATCCCCACGCCCACGCCGACCCCGACCCCCACGCCGACGCCGACGCCGACGCCGACGCCGACCGCGACGCCGGCACCGACCAGCCCGGCGCCCCCGGTCGAACCGGCGCCGGAGGCACCCGCGCCGGGTGGGAGCCTGCCCAGGACCGGGGCGGGCGAAGAGGTCCCGATGGCGCTGGCGGGCGCCGTGGCCTTCACCGGCCTCGGCACGGTGCTGCTGGCGGTGTCCCGCAGGCGCCGGTCCCAGCGCCGCTGAACGGGCGGACGGTCGGACCCGATGAAGGCTGATCGGGGCTGACCGGCTCCGACCGGCTCCGCTCGGGCGGGTTCCCGGACCACCGGTCCGGGAACCCGCCCGACTGCTGTGCGCGACCGCGCCCGGCACGAACGCCGCATCCCGTACGACCCCCGAGGAGAGGCACGTCATGGCCAAGCCCCCGAAGCCGGGCGCGAAGCAGCGCCCGAGCGCGGAGGAGACGCAGAAGCAGAACCCGACGCCGAGCACCGGCCGGGCCCGGCCGCGGCGCCGCCGCTGGCTCGGGGCGCTGCTCGCGGTCGCGGTGTGCGGCGGCGCGGTGGGCGGCCTGGCCGTCTACCGGGCGGCTTCGGCGGACGACGCCGGCGAACGCCCGGTCACCGTCGACGAGGCCTCCCGGCTCGCGCTGTCCCGGCTGAACCTCTACCAGGCCAGTCCGGTGACCGTCACGCTCACCGCGGACGAGGGCAGCGGGGTGCGGATCGAGGTGACGGGCGTGCTGGACTACCGCACCCACCACGGCGTCGGCGGCTACCGGACCACCGGCCCCGGCGGCGCCACCCCGCCCGCCCGGCCCGCCGGACCGTCGGCCGGGCCGACGGCCGGCCCGCGCACCGACCAGGGCCTGATCGTCTGGGACACCGACGGCCTCGGCCTGGCCCCCGCGCCCGCCGGCGCGTCGGGGCAGCCCTGGGAGCAGGCCGAGCACGTCCCCCGGCCCGGCTGGTCCCCGCGCTCCTACACCACGGACCCGCTCGACGCGGGCCTCCAACTGCTCGTCCAGCTCGGCGCGGACCGGCCCGACAACCCGCTGCTGCTCGCCCAGTCCGGCGCCCGCTGGCTCGGCCGGGACCGGATCGACGGGCGCGACTACGACCGCTTCGCGGGCCCGCGCGCCCAGGGCTCGGCCCCGGACGGCGGCCGCTCCCCGCTCACCTACTGGCTGGACGGCGACGGCGGCCTGCGCCGGGTGACCATGCGGATGGCGGGCCTGGGCACCCCGACCACGATCGACTTCGGCGGGCGCGACGCCGCCGCGAAGCTCCCCGAGGCGCCGTGGGTGGCGGGCTGACCGGCGGACGGCCCGCGCTCAGCCTGTCAGTTCGTCCTCGCCCGCCTCGTCGACGGCGTCGCTGAGCCCCAGCCGCAGGTGCTCGATGTGGTAGACGGCCTGGTCGAGCAGCGCCGCCACGTGGTTGTCGTACAGCGCGTAGACGACCGAACGGCCGTTGCGCTGCCCGACGACCAGGCCGAGGTTGCGCAGCAGCCGCAGCTGGTGCGAGCAGGCGGACTGCTCCAGGCCGACCTCGGCGGCCAGTTCGGTGGCGGCGCAGGGCCCTTCGCGCAGCCGGGAGAGGATCAGCAGGCGCGAGGGCGTGGCCAGGGCCTGCAGGGTGGTGGCCACCCGGGCGGCACTGGCGGCGTCCAGGCGGGTGTGCGGGACGGCGATCGAGGGGGCGGCTCCATGACCCATGTCGCCAATACTACAACTCATGCATGAAGGAGCGTTCATATGTTCATGTATGGTGGATGAGACGTCGGCCCCGCCATGCCCTGAAGGGTTTCCTCGCTCATGTCCTCCTCCGCCCTGGCCGTGCACCCCGCACCCCCGGTCGCACCCCGCCCGGACCAGACCCCCCGCCGCCGCACCCGGGTCCTCGCCCTCCCCGAGGCCCGCTGGGCCGCCGCCGCGACCGTGCTCTTCCTGCTCGCCCTGCCGCTGCAGCTCACCGGCGCCCCCGCCTGGGCCTGGGGCCCGCTCTACGCCCTCGCCTACGCCGCCGGCGGCTGGGAGCCCGCCTGGGCCGGCCTCCAGGCGCTGCGCGAGAAGACCCTCGACGTCGACCTGCTGATGATCGTCGCCGCCCTCGGCGCCGCCGCGGTCGGCCAGGTCATGGACGGCGCGCTGCTGATCGTCATCTTCGCCACCTCCGGCGCGCTGGAGGCGCTGGCCACCGCCCGGACCGCCGACTCGGTGCGCGGCCTGCTCGACCTCGCCCCGGCCACCGCCACCCGGCTGCTGGACGACGGCACCGAGGAGAGCGTGCCGACCGAGCGGCTCGCAGTCGGCGACACGGTCCTGGTGCGGCCCGGCGAGCGGATCGGCGCGGACGGGCGGGTGCTGGACGGCGCCACCGAGGTCGACCAGGCCACCATCACCGGCGAGCCGCTGCCCGTCGCCAAGCGGGCCGGCGACGAGGTCTTCGCCGGCACCCTCAACGGCACCGGCGCCCTGCGGGTGAAGGTCGAGCGGGACGCCTCCGACACGGTGATCGCCCGGATCGTGGCGATGGTCGAGGAGGCCTCCGAGACCAAGGCGCCCACCCAGCTGTTCATCGAGAAGGTCGAACAGCGCTACTCGCTCGGCATGGTCGCCGCGACCCTCGCCGTGTTCGCCGTGCCGCTGGCCTTCGGCGCCGCGTTCACCGGCTCGCTGCTGCGCGCCATGACCTTCATGATCGTCGCCTCGCCGTGCGCCGTCGTGCTCGCCACCATGCCGCCGCTGCTCTCCGCGATCGCCAACGCCGGACGGCACGGCGTGCTCGTCAAGTCCGCCGTGGTGATGGAACGCCTCGGCCAGACCGACGCCGTCGCGCTCGACAAGACCGGCACCCTCACCGAGGGCACCCCGCGGGTCACCGACCTGCGCCCCCTCAAGGGCTCCGGCCTCACCGAGGACGGACTCCTCGCCCTGGCCGCGGCCGCCGAGCACCCCAGCGAGCACCCGCTCGCCCGCGCCGTCGTGGACGCCGCCCGCACCCGCCGCCTGACCCTCGCCCCGGCCGAGGACTTCGCCTCCACCCCCGGCGTCGGCGTCACCGCCTCCGTCGACGGCCGCATCGTCGCGGTCGGCACGCCCACCCGGCTGATCAACGGCCGGACGGACGGGGCCGCCGCCCGCGCCGCCGTCATCGCCGCCGAACTGGAGGAGGCCGGCCGCACCGCCGTCCTGGTCGAGGCGGACGGCGTCCCGGTCGGCGTGCTCGGCATCGCCGACCGGCTGCGCCCCGACGCCGCCGCGACCGTCGCCGCCCTGGCCGGCCTCACCGGCCGCACCCCGGCGCTGCTCACCGGCGACAACCCGCGCGCCGCCGCCCGCCTCGCGGCCGAGGTCGGCATCACCGACGTGCGCGCCGGACTGCTGCCGAAGGACAAGGTCGACGCCGTCCGCGAACAGGAGGCCGCCGGGCGCAAGGTGCTGGTCGTCGGCGACGGCGTCAACGACGCGCCCGCCCTCGCCGCCGCCCACACCGGCGTCGCGATGGGCCGGGCCGGCTCGGACCTCGCCCTGGAGACCGCCGACGCCGTCGTCGTGCGCGACGAACTCGCCACCGTCCCGACCGTCGTGGCGCTCTCCCGGCGGGCCCGCTCCTTCGTCGTGCAGAACCTGGTGATCGCCTCGGTGTTCATCACCGCCCTGGTCGTCTGGGACCTGGTCGCCACCCTGCCGCTGCCGTTCGGCGTCCTCGGCCACGAGGGCTCCACCGTCATCGTCGGCCTCAACGGGCTGCGCCTGCTGCGCGAATCCGCCTGGCGGCGGGCTCGCGCCGACGCCGCCGCCGGGTGATCCGGCGGGTCCGGCGGGGCGGGGGTTCCGGCGCGCCCGCCGAACTCCTCGATCCGGTCCCCTGCCGGGGCCGTCGCCGGTGACTTCCGTGCTTGGATGGGCCGTATGGCCGACCCGACGCCGTTCCAATCCGCCGTCTCCGCCTGGGTGTTCGACGGCCCGGGCGAGCCGGCCCGCCGGCTCGCCGCCGAACTCGGCGCCCGCACCGCCGTCCTGCTCGAAGGCCTCAGCGACGCGGCCGCGCTCGACGCCCTCGCCGCCCGGCACGGCCGGGACCTCGCCGCCGAGGGCGTCTGCGTGCTGCCGATGGGCGGCGCGATGAACGTCGCCCGCTACGCCCGCCGCCTCGGCCGGGACGGGCTGGGCCTGCGGCTGACCGGCCTGTGCGACGAGGGCGAGCGCGGCTACTTCGAGCGCGGCTGGCAGCTGGCCGGCGCCGAGCCGCGCGACGTCCACGTGTGCGCGGCCGACCTGGAGGACGAACTCATCCGCGCCCTCGGCACGGCCCGGGTGTGCGAACTCGTCGAGGCCGAGGGCGCCCTGCGCGCCCTGCGGGTCTTCCGGCGACAGCCCGCCCCGCAGGGCCGCAGCCTCCAGCAGCAGCTGCGGCGCTTCCTCGGCACCAAGTCCGGCCGCAAGATCCGCTACGGCTGCGTGCTGACCGAGGCCCTCACTCCCGACCACCCGCCGACCCCGTTGAACGCGCTGCTCGCCGGGCTGTGACGGGCCGCACGACGCGGCCCGGACCCGGACGGGGCCGTCACCCGGGCGGATAGGGTGCCGGCCTGTCCGCGTTCGCCCGCCCGGCACCCGAGAGGCCCCGATGCGCCAGCCGCCCGTCGAACACACCGAACGGGTCGCCGCCCACGCGCGGGTGGCCACCCGGCTCGCCCTGCTCAGCGACCGCCGGCTCGCCGAGCTGGTGGCCGCCGCCGCCCCCGCCGGCGCGGGGGTCGGCGGCCGGTGCGCGGAACTGGAGGTCGACGGCACGCCGGTCTTCGTCAAGCGGGTGCCGCTGACGGACCTCGAACTGCGCCCCGAGCACGTCCGGTCGACGGCCAACCTGTTCGGGCTGCCGATGTTCTACCAGTACGAACTGGCGCGCGGCGCCGCGTTCATGAGCGCCCACAGCCTCGTCCACTTCGACGCCCACCTGCGCAACCTGCTCACCGACGGCCGGCGGATCCACTTCGCGGACTTCGGTCTCGCGCTCAGCACCGAGTTCGAACTCGACGCCGCTGAACGGCAGTTCCTCACCGACCACCTCGGCTACGACCACCACCACACCGCGAGCCACCTGATCCGGTACCACCTGCTCGACCGCCTGCCGCCCGGCACCGACCCGGACGCCCTGCTGCGCGACCGGGCGGCCGGCCGCGGGCCCGCCGACCTCCCGGCCGACCTCGCCGCGATCCTCGACCGGCACGCCCGGTCCGTCCTCGTCCTGGACGGGTTCCACCGGCGGCTGCTCACGGAGAGCAAGCGGACCCCGTACCCGGCCGCTATCATCTCCTCTTTGCCGCCCGGACGTTAGGAAACGACCCCACGATGCGCGAAGAGCCCGATCCGGCCGTCCTGTACCCGGAGATCGCGGAGCACGGCAGTCTCGCCGCCGCGCTGGCGGCCCTGGCGGCCGAGCGGGGCCTGACGCTCGACGCCGTCGTCACCGACTCGGACCCGCTGCGGCACGCCACGGCCGCGTCCGTGCTGCCGCACCGGGAGGCGGCGACCGTCTCCGCCTGGGTGCACGAACGGCGGTGGTGGGTCAGCGCGTCCGCGACCAACGGGACGGTGCTCTCGGGGGTCACCGACGAACTCCACCTGGTCCCGGCCGTGCTGGCGGCGTGGGCCCGGGGCGCGGCGGTCGAGGAGATCGGGCGGCTCGCCGGCTTCGACGTGCTGACCGGCCGCTTCGAGGTGCCGGACGGCAACGCCGTCGACGTGATCGCCGCCGAGTGGCAGTACCGGCTGAAGGAGGCCCGGGACGCCGACTGGCCCGAGCACCTGGAGCTGGTCGAAGCCGCTTTCGCGGAGCCGCGGTTGCGGCGGTTCTACCCGTTCACCAGCCACTGGGCGCTGCGGTTCTCCCGGGTGCCGCGCCCGTTCCAGGCGGCCTCGCCCACCCTGTGGGCCTCGCGGAACGGAGGCGACTTCGGGGTCGGGGAGTGGGGCGTGCCGGGTTCGGCCGAAACCCGGGTGGCCACCGCCGCCGAGGCGGTCGCGACCGCCGTCGAGCTGATCACGGCGGAGTTCGCGGGGGAGGTCGCGGCCGAGGTCGCGGCGGAGGTCGGGACGGGGTCGGCGACGGGGGACTAACGCGCCCCGCCGCTCCCGGCCTTGAGCCGCTGGAGGGAGCGGGTGAACGGCGTGGCGAGGTCGCCGAGCGGCTCGAAGAAGCGGCGGTCGCAGTCCTCGACGACGGTGATCGTGCGGTTGGCGAGGTCGCGGCCGGCCGCGGTGACCTGGAGGGCGCGGGCGCGCTTGTCCGTGGGGTGGGGGAGGCGTTCGACCAGGCCGGCCGACTCCAGGGCGCGCAGCACCTGGGAGGTCATCATCGGGTCGGTGGCGGTGTGGTCGGCCAGCTGCTTCTGGGTGATCGGGCCGTCGCCGCCCAGCCAGGTGAGGGCGGCGAGCAGGACGAACTGCACGTGGGTGAGGCCGTACGGTTTGAGGGCGGCCCGTTGGGCGGCCTGCCAGCGGTTGGTGATCTGCCAGAGGAGCAGGCCGGGGCTCTCCTCGGCGTCGTCGAAGGCGGTGGCCAGCTCGCGTCCGGTCATCGGTCGAAGAGTCCTTCCTGTCGTGGGGCGACGCCCTGTCGGGCGACACCTCGTGGCGCGACGGCTCGTGGGGCGACGCCGGCCGGGTCGATCGGCGTCGAGGTCATGGCCGCGCGGATGAGGGCGAAGTCGTGCTCGGTCAGCTCGATCAGACCACGGCGCAGCTGGTAGCCCCAGTTCGGGCCGGCGGTGAGGTCGAGCCGGTCGCGCAGGTCGGCGATGGGCGTGTCGGTGGTGTCGAGGTAGCGCATGCGGCGGCGCCAGGGCTTGAACGCGCCCTCGTCGGCCTGCCAGACGGTCTCGTCGGCGACCTCGGCGAGCGCGGTGAAGGCCTGGAGCGGGTCGCCGTCGCGCAGGCGGGTGCGCGGCGAGTAGTAGACCAGGTGGTCGCCGGGGCGCAGCCGTTCCAGCGGGGCCCGCTTGCCGTGTCCGAGCTGGGCGATGCCCAGGCTCCTGCCGCGCCGGACGTGTTCGCGGCAGACGACGCCGAGCCAGTGCTTCATGCCGCGACCCGCGCGTTCGCGGGGTGAGCGGCCTCGGCGGCGGCCTTGAGGCCGGCGAGGTCGCGGGGGACGGTGGTGGCGATGCCCCGCCCGAGGATCTTCCGCCAGAGCCGGGCCAGCGGGCCGGCCAGGCTCGCGGTCACGGTGACGACGGTGGCGCCGGAGCCGTCGACGTCGACCAGGTGGCGGAAGGTCAGTTCGGCGCCGGGCAGCAGCGAGACGTCGGTGAACTCGCGGTCGGTGAGCGTGGTGACGACGAACCGCGTCCTGGGGCCGCCCTTGGGCTTGAGGACGCCGGTGGCGCCCTCGGCGAACGGGCCGTCGAGGCGGACCCACGCGGTGTCGTGGCTCCACCGGGGCCAGGTCGCGGTGTCGGCCCAGCGGGCGAAGAAGGCGGCGGGTGCGGCGGTGGAGGAGATCTGGGCGGTACCGAGGATCATCATGGAAGTAGTATGCGCGCTTAGTGAATCGCGGTCAAGCGCACGCCGGCCGCCGCACCGGCCGCCGCACCGGGCGGGTGCGGCGGCCGGGTGGTCGTGAGCGGGTGTTCGAGACCGTGTGTTCGCGACCGGGTGTTCGCGGCCGGGTGTGGTCAGCTCCGGCCGAGCAGGGCGGGCAGCTCGGCGCTCGCGATGACCCGCGCCCGGGTGGGGAGCACCCGGCGGAGCAGCACGTCGTGGACCTCCGCGTCCGGATCGGTGATGCCGTCCGACAGCACCGACACCCGGTAGTCGCGGTCCGCCGCGTCGAGGACGGTCGACAGCACGGCGCCGCCGGTGCTGAGCCCGGCGACGACCAGGGCGGTGATGCCGCGCTCGCGCAGCCGCCGGTCCAGGCCGGTGGTGGACAGCGCGCCGAAGCGGGTTTTGCGTACGACCAGGTCGCCGTCCCGGGGCGCCAGCCGCTCGTGGACGGCGGTGGCCGGGTCCTCGTGGTGCAGGGCCCGGTGCGCGGCGACCGGGGCGAAGGCGGGGTTGGCGGCCGGGACGGCGTCCCAGTCGGCCTCGGTGAAGCCGACGCGCACATGGACGACGGTGCCGCCGGCCGCCCGGACCTCGTCGGCGGCCCGGGCGAGACGGTCGAGCAGGGCCGCGCGGTCGGCGTCGTCGGGGAGGGCGGCCAGCACCGCGGGCTGGCAGTCCAGGACGAGCAGGGCGGTGGTCATGCGGGTGTCCTCCAGGGGGGCGTCGGCATTGGTGTCATCGGCGTCATCGTCGTCATCGTCGTCATGCGGGGCTGCCGGACGGCTGCGCATCCGGCTGCGGCAGCGGCGCCGGCTCGTCGCCGCGGGGGAGCAGCAGCGGGCTGGCCAGGATGAGCAGCCCCGCGACCAGCAGCGCGGTGCGCGGGCCCGTCGCGCCGGCGAGCAGCCCGCCCAGCGCGGTGCAGACGGCGATCGACACCTGCGAGCCGATCGACCAGGCCGTGAGGGTGCGGGCGAGGAGGTGCTTCGGCGTGCGTTCGAGCCGGTAGGTGGCGACCACCGGGGTGTGCAGGCTCATGTGCACGATGATCGCCAGCTCGACGGCCATCACGGTGACCAGGCCGACGACGCCGGGGCGGACGAAGGCCAGGCCGACCAGCCAGACGGCGCGCAGGGTGCCGACCGTCCGGAAGACCCACCGACGGCCGAAGCGGGCCACGGCGCGCGGGGCGAGCCGGGAGCCGACCAGTCCGCCGAGGCAGGGGACGGCGAACGCGAGCCCGTACTGCCAGGGCGGGAAGTGCAGCCGGCGCAGCAGGAGGACGGCCAGCACCGGCTCGGTGGCCATGATCAGGCCGGAGACGAGCAGCTGGTTGAGGTAGAGCGGCCGCAGGCCGGGGTCTCCGAGGATGTGCCGCCAGCCGTCCAGCAGACCGGCGGCCCGGGCCCGCGCCGGGCCGGTCGGGCGCGGCGGCGGCTCCTCCCGGCCGCGGATCGCGGTGATGCCGAGCGCGGACAGCAGGTAGCTGAGCGCGTCCGCGATCACCGTGGTGACCGGCCCGAACAGGCCGATCGCCGCGCCGCCGAGCGGCGGGCCGATCGCGATCGAGCTCCAGTTGGTCGACTCGAAGCGGGAGTTGGCCACCAGTAGGTCCTCCGGCCGGACCAGGGCCTTGAGGTGGGCGCCGCTGGCCGCGCCGAACGCGATCCTGGCCGCGGCCACCACCGCCGAGACCGCCAGCAGCTGGGCGAATCCGAGCCACCCGAGGGCGTAGGCCACCGGGACCGACGCCATGGCCGCGAACCGCACCAGGTCCATCGCGATCATCACCGGGCGCTTGCGCCGGAACTCCACCCACGGCGCCAGCGGCACCGCGATCAGCGCGCCCACCGCCGGCCCCACCGCGGACAGCGCCGACACCTGCGCCGGGCCGGCGTCCAGCGCCAGCACGGCGATCAGCGGTAACGCCCCGAATCCCAGCCCGGACCCGTACGCGCTCACCGCGTACGCCGCCCACAGCCAGCCGAACTGCCGGCCCAACGGCCTCCTGCCCACCATGCTCCGCGCGCCCCTCGATCTCTGTTCCGAACAAACCGACGTTGACCGGAGAGAGCCAAGCGGTCGACACAACCGCAGGTCAAACAACCGCCACGGCCGCGAACCACAACCGATCGTTGTGCACTAGGGTCGGTGGGCGTGGACCTCGAAGCCGTACGCACCTTCGCCGCCGTCGCCGGAGCGGGCCAGTTCCAGAAGGCCGCCGCCGACCTCTCGCTCACCCAGCAGGCCGTCTCCAAACGCATCGCCGCACTGGAACGCGACCTCGGCGTGCGGCTGTTCACCCGCACGCCGCGCGGCGCCGAACTCACCATCGACGGACAGGCGTTCCTGCCGCACGCGCGCGAACTGCTGCGCGTCGCCGAACGGGCGGTCGGATCCGTGCGGGCCGGGCGGCGGCCGCTGCGCGTCGACGTGATCGCCTCGCGCGGCGCGGGGGCGAGCCTGATGCGCGGCTTCCACGGCGCGCACCCCGAGATCGACCTCGACGTGGTGATGCTGTTCGACGTCGAGGCGGCCGTCACCGCGATCCGCTCCGGCGCCGTCGACGCGTCCTTCCGCGCGGTCCGCGCGCCCGGCCGGCCGCTGCCCGAGGACATCGCGTCCGTCCGGGTGCTCGACGAGCCGCTGCAACTCCTCACCGGCCCCGGGCACGCGCTGGCGGGCGCGCGGTCGGTCACCCCGGCCGAGCTGGTCGGGCACCGGATCTGGATGCCCGGCATCGTCCCCGGCACCGAATGGGCCGCCTACTACGACGACCTGATCGCCGAGTTCGGCCTCACCATCGAGGCGACCGGCCCCAACTTCGGCTCCGACGTGCTGCTCGACACCATCGCCGACACCCCGGCCCTGGCCACCTTCATGAGCGAGCGGACCCGCCTGGTCTGGCCCGCCGGCCACGACCTGCGGCGCATCCCGGTGACCGGTCCCGCACTGGTCTACCCGCACTCCCTGCTGTGGCACCGCGACAACCCCCACCCGGCCCTGGCCACCCTCCGCGCCCACCTGGCCGCGGTCGGCGGCGGGCACGACGCCGCCGGGACCTGGCGGCCGGGGTGGGTGCTGCCGGACTGAGGGCTCAGCCCGCCGCCGTGACGCCGCACGGGTCGAAGCCGCACTGGTCGAGGCCGCACTGGTCGAGGAGGGCGTGCAGGCGGGCCGCGGGCAGCGCCGGGTTGGCGGCCGCGCCCTCGGAGGTGTCCGGGTCCGGGCCGTCGAGGAGCGCGTCGCGCACGGCGGGCGGGAGCAGCGGGTTGGCCGCGGCGGCGCGCCGCACGGGCCCGTCCGGGTCGGTGAGCAGCGCGGTGGGCGGCGCGGGGAGGGCCGGGTCGGCGGCGGCCAGGGCGCGGACCTCCGGGTCCTCGTGGTCGAGCAGGTGCGCCAGCCCGGTGCGGGGCAGGCGCGCCAGGGTGAGCAGGTACGGGCGCTGCCCGGGCAGGGCGAGGAAGGCGTCGAGGACGGTGGTGGGCGGCGCCAGCGGGTGGTTCAGCGCCAGCAGGTGGCGCACGTCCGGGTCGGGGTCGGCGGCCAGCCGTCGCACCAGCTCACCGGGCAGCAGCCGGCAGGTCGCGGCGACCCGGCGCAGCAGCGGGTGCGGGGAGTCGGCGCAGGCCGCGTACCAGTCCGTCTCCGGTTCGCGGACCATCTCCCCGACCGGGCCGATGCACTCCGCGGCGGACCGGACCCGGCACTCGGGGCCGCAGCCGCGCACCCGGTCGATGGCGGCGCGCTGCGGCCAGGTGCGGGGCAGCGGCTGGAGCCGGGCGCGGAGCCGGACCGTCCCGTCCGGGTCCTCGGCCAGCTCCGCCAGCAGCGGCGCGTCGAGGTCGGCCCGCGCGGCGACCCGCTCGCGCACCTGCGGGTCGGGGTCGCGGGCGAGGCGGGCGACGATGTCGGCGGGCGTGTGCGGGTTGGCGGCGAGCGCCCACAGGCCGCGCCGCTCGGCGAGGCAGCGCTCGGCCACGGCGTGCGAGATGGCGTAGTTGACGAGCAGCAGGCTCCGGTGGTGGCAGTCGCGCTCCGGCAGTTCGGCCTCCATCGCGGACGGGTCCAACACTCGGTCGTGCTGCCGGGCCGCCGCCGCGACGGCCTCGTCCGGGTCGGCCAGCAGCGCGGCGCGCTGCTCGGGGTTCAGCCACAGCCACAGGCCGGTGGCGATGGTGCGCAGGGCCGGGTCCGGTTGGGTGGGCAGTGCGCGGCGGAACGACTGCGGGATCTGCCCGGAGAACTCCAGCTCCTGCGCGATCTCGCCCGCCGTGAACCGCTGCTCGCCCGGGTGGTCCCCGTCACGGGCCGTCAGCAGCGCCGCCAGGACGGCGTCCGGCAGCGGATCGGCCGTCCCCAGCCGGGGTCGCGGACCGGCGGCCAGGCTGATCCGCACGAAGGCGTCCGGGTCGCCGACCAGCCGGCCGCGCTGCTCCGGCGCGGCGGACCGGTTCCGGGCGAAGGCCCGCCGCACCGCCGGCTCCGGGTGCGTCAGCACCGCCTCGACCACGTCCGCCGGCAGGGCGCGCCGCCCGCACAGCGCGGACCAGACGGGCCGCCCGGCCGGAGCCAGCAGGCGCAGCAGGACCGCGGACGGCGCGGCCGGATTGGCGGCCACGCCGCGCAGCAGGGCCTCGGCGAGGGGGGTGGTGGGCATCGGGCCATCATCGCAGGGCCCGGCGCGTCGGGTGGCGGCGGATGTGCGGAAATCCGGTGGCCCGGCGGTGCCCGGCCGGAGTTGCATACCTCCCATGCCTTCCACGCCGTCCGTGCCTTCCACGCCGTCCGTGCCCTCCGTGGCCCCCGTGCCCGCCGTGCCTTCTGCCGGCCCGCAGCCGACCGCCGCCGCCCCGAAGCGCTACGTCTTCCTCGACCCGGACGGGTGCGGCGGCGGCTGGACGTTCGTCATCGTGGCCGCGCCCACCGGCGTCGTCTACCAGAACCAGTGCGGCGGCTACAGCTGCGCCCAGTACGAGCAGGAGGGGTACCTCGTGCCGATCTACGGGGCGGACCCGGACGAGGAACTGCGCAGGATCTTCGTCGGCGAGCTGAAGGGCTGGGGCCACCGCGGCCGGGCGTGGTCGCCCGAGGCGCTGGAGCGGATCCGCGCCGCCGTCCGGGACTTCGGCATCTACGGTTCCGCGGGCACCGACGAGCCCTTCCCGCCGTCGCTGACGCTCGACGAGTCCCGCCTGGCCGAGGCCGCCGAGGCCTGGCTCCCGGTCCTGACCCCGGACGGGCCGGGGGTGCTGGTCTGGGAGAACTCGGACTGAGCCGGGCCTGCGGCTGCTTCCTCAGGCGGCCGCGCGCCCGACGCCGGTGATCCGGTCCAGCCGGGCCGTGAGCGGCGGCAGG
This sequence comes from Kitasatospora sp. NPDC094028, assembly GCF_049543595.1. Classification (NCBI taxonomy): domain Bacteria; kingdom Bacillati; phylum Actinomycetota; class Actinomycetes; order Kitasatosporales; family Streptomycetaceae; genus Kitasatospora; species Kitasatospora sp. NPDC094028. The sequence goes on from NZ_JBMVFA010000004.1 coordinate 330,895, forward strand.
TCGGCGGCGGCGCGGCCCCCGGCGACGGCGCCGCTCAGCGCGAGCGCCGCCGCGCCGAGTTCGGTGAGCGCGCGCCGCTCCCCGGCGGTGAGACCGGCGTCGGGCAGCACGAAACCGTTCAGCACCAGCGCGACATCCGCCGACACGCCCCCGGTGTCGCGGTCCGCCGGGTCCAGCTCCTGGCCGCAGGTGAGGACGGCGGCGCCGAACTCGGCCAGGTCGAAGTCGGCCGTACGGGCGGCGAGTTCGAACACCCAGGCGGCCGCCCGACCGGCCGCCGCCGTCGCCGACTCCACCGCGACCAGGACGGCGAACCGGCGCTGCGCGCCCGGCTCCGCGCTCCCGGCCAGCTCACGGAGCTCGCGCCGCACCGCGTCCGCCCGCTCGGCGGCGGCCCGGGCCCGGCGGGCGGGGCTCGGCGAGGCGGGCGGCTCGGGAAGGGAATCCGTCATGCCCTGTCCAACTCCCCTTCGGCGCACCGGGTTACGGCATCGGCCGATCGGGCGGCCGGCCGCGGGCGCCAGTCGGATGTCAGTGCGCCCGGCTAGGGTGCGCGCCATGGACGAGCGCACGCTGACCGGCGAACTGTCCGGCACCTGGAACGAGACCCAGGCCGCCCGCGACGCCCTGGTGGCGCGGGGCGCGGCGGTGGTCCCGGCCGTGCTGGGCCTGCTCTGCGACGAGGCGTCCCCGGTCGACTGGCTGCTCCCGTCGGACGTGCTGCGCCGGGTCGGCGAGCCGGCCCTGCGGCCCCTGGTGCGGGCGGCCGAGAACGCCGGATCGCGCGAAGCGGCACGGCGGGTGGCGTTCACGCTGAGCGGGGTGGAGGTCGCCGACATCGCGGCCTACCTGCCGCTGCTGGACCACCCGCACACGGGCGTCCGGACGTGCGCGCTGTCCGCCTTCAAGGGCCGCGGCGAGGCCGCGGCCGGGTTCGCCGACCGGCTGATCCCGCTGCTGGGGGACCGGGACGGCACCGTCCGGGAACGGGCGGTCCTGGCCTTCCGGGCGATCGGCACCGCGGCCGTCCCCGAACTGCGGCGGGTGCGCCGCAGCCCCGCGCCCGCGCCCCGGGTGCGGGCCGGCGCGCTGGAGGCGCTCGCGGCCATCGGCGGACCGGCCGCCCTCGACGACCGGGACCGGGCCGCCTGGCGTCGGCTGACGGCCGTCCGGCTGGCGGCCGAACCGCCCGCGGCCATGCACGCGTCCGGGTGCTGGTACGCCGTGCCGACCACCGATCAGGACGCCGTCCTCGCCGCCTTCGACCTCTCCGACGCCGAACCCGCGACCCTCCGGACCGGCGAGGCGGCCTGGATCGGTGACCAGGGCCGGGTGGACCGCCACCCGCACGAGCGCTGCGCCCGGGTCTTCGTCAGCCCCAGCCTGGACGGCTGGACGCTGGTCTTCGGGGACACCGCCCAGGACACCCACCGCGTCGACGACGCCGACGACCCGGAGGCGGCCCTCCCGCCGGTGGTGCGGGAGCGCTGCGCGGAGCTCAGCCGCCGGTTCGGCTCCGCCCAGTGGTACGGGACGAGCTGCGCCGACGGCTGGACGGCCTGGTGCATCGCCGAGGACGGCGAGGTGGTGCGCCACTACGACTGGAACCTCGTCGACGAGGACGGCGGCGACGAGTCCGGCGACGACGCCCCCGGGCACCCGGCCGAGGCCGGCTACCTCCTGCCGCACCAGTACGGCTTCCCCGCCGGCGCCTACGACGGTGTCGACCCGTGCGACACCGAGGCGTTCCTCGCCCGGCACCGGCAACTGAAGGAGGAACTGGGGATCCCCGACACCTGCGACGCCAACGTGATCGCCGCCCGGCTCTCCGTCGACCCCGGCGGCCTGGGCCCGCACCTCGCCGTCACCGGCCACGGCGTCCTCGCCCTCACCGCCTGCGGCCGCCGGCACGGCCACCCGGCGGGCGCCCTGCCGGTCTGACGCCTACGGGGGTCGGGCGGCGGGCGGAGCGAACGAACAGCAGCCGCTGGTCCGTCACGATCAGCACACCGTTGTCCCGGTCCTTCCCGCGCCTGCGCCGGCTCGCGCGCGCGATGCGCGGAGCGTGTACGGGGCCCGCCGGGAGCGGTCCGGGGCTATTCTGTGGCGACGGTCGAGTACGGAAGTCGGCTCGCTGGCAAGATCGTTGGGGTGGGTGGGGGACGGCCCGGGTGGGGAGATTCTCGGCGCTGCTGATCGGGGCCGCCGACTACGGGGAGAGCGATTCCCTGCATTTCGTGCACCGGGACCTGGAGAAGCTGGGCGAGGTGCTGCGGGAGCGTGGGGTGGAGGTGGTGCGCCCGCGGCCGCGTGAGGGGCACCAGGTGACGAGGAACTTCGTGAAAGGCGAGGTGATCGGGTTCCTGAGGCGGGCCCGGCCGGGCAGCCGCCTGCTGATCTGCCTGAGCGGACACGGCACGCACATCGACGGGCAGGACTTCCTGGTGCCCGAGGACATCCACCCCGACTTGCCGTACAAGTCCGGGTGCGTCGCCATCGACTGGAAGGAGCAGCTGCAGAGCACCCCGGCCGCGCAGGTGCTGTTCATGATCGATGCGTGTCGGCAGGGCGTCCGGGACTACATGGCCGGGCCGATGGGCTGGGCGACGGGCGAGGTGCGGGCGGTTGCCGGGCGCAAGCTGGCGAAGCTGTACGCATGCTCACCGGGGGAGTTGGCGCGGTTCGCCCCCGCGGTGAAGCCGTCCTGGACGGTGGACGACGGCTCGTTCAGCCTGTTCTCGCGCGCCGTGCGGGATGTGCTGGTCGCGCACGACGGCGCGCTGGACCTGGACCGGCTGTTCCGACTGGTCAAGCAGAGGGTCGAACACCTCCACCGGGAGACCGGCCGGAGCGGACCCTCGCAGACGGTCCGCCTCCTCACCGACGTCGCCCGGTCCGACTTCGTTGTCGTGGAAGCCCGGCGGATGGCGGAGCAACCCGCCGCCCCGGCTCAGCATGAACCCGAGCCGGCCCCGGAGGCGCCGGCTGTCACGGACTACCGGAAGCTGGCGGCGGATGTCGTCTATCAGGTCTACACCTCCGAACGGACGGAGTGCCTGGAGGAGTTCGCTGCTGCGGGACCGGCTTCCCGCCTGCTCGAACTGAGCCACCAGCTGCCGGACTGGGCGGTCGAAGTGATGTGGGCGGTGGCCGCGCACCGACGCCCGAGCGAGCAGTTGATCGAGCTGGCGGCGGTCCTTCACCGGGCAGACCGGGCCGAACTCGCGCGGCAGCTCCTGGAGTCGGCTGCCAGTGGCCGTCCCCAGAAGGACCTGCTGTCGCTGCTGCGCGCGGACGGCGGCCTGCCGCCCGAGCTGAGGGAGCCGTTGCGGGCGGCGGTGGTCCGGGCGGTGGGCGGCCTGCCCGCGTCGGACCTCGTCGGGTTCATCGGCAGCCTGTACGACGCCGACCGGGCCGCCACGGCGGAGCTGCTGCTGAAGGCGGCGCGGCCGCTGGCGGCGGACCTGCCGGGGATGCTGGCCGCGCTGGAGGCGGCAGGCCTGCGGAACCAGGCCGACCGGCTGGTGCTGGAGGCGGCCGATGGCGGTGATCTGCGGGCGGTGGAGCAGCTGTTGGCCGTCCTGGCCGCGTCCGGGCGGGACCGGGACCGGGGCGCCGTGCTGGCCGCGATCGCGGCCGGGGCGCTGGAGCGGCTGGTCGAGTGGCTGGCGGTCGCCGCAGAACGGGCCGGGGGCGAGGAGGACGCCGCGCGGGTCCTGGGATTGGCCGTCGCGCTGCGCGGTGACGCGCAGCTGCTCCCGGCCGCGCTGCGGGCACGGGGTCTTGGCGGCCACCTGCGGAGCGTGTACGCCGAGGCGGCGCGCCTCGCCCCGGCGCGACTGCACAGGCTGCTGCGGCGCCTGCACGAGGCGGGAGCGGAGGAGGACGTCCGGGCCGTCCTGGGGTGTTCGGCCGAGCCCTTCCGCCCGTTCGAGGTGGCGGACCTGGCGGGCCTGCTGTGGGCGCACGGGCCGGTCGACCTGCTCGCCGTCCTCTGGACGGTGCTGCGCCGGGCCCCCGTGGACCAGGTGGCACTCTTCCTGCGGGCAGCGGAGGACAACGGCCGCATGGTCGACGATGCGCTGGTGATGCTGGCGGAGTCCTCCTCGCTGACCGAGCTCGACGCCTTGGCCGAGGCATTGGACCGGTACGACCTCGGCGTCGCACTCGTCGACCTCCGGCGGGCCGTCCAGGTCGCCCGCCCGGTGGCCGACCTGCTGGCCATGGTGGAGCGCGCGCGGGACGAGGACCGGCCCGCTCTGGTGGAGCGGGTGGCCGCGGTGATCCGACTGCCGGAGGCGTACGCCGAACTCGTGGAGATGCCGGGCCGCGAGGAGCTGCGCCGGAGGGCCGGCGCGCAGATGGCGTCCGGCCTGCTCGCCCACGGCGACGACGAGGTACGGGGCATGCTCGCCGAACTCATCGCGCGGGACTGGAACGCGGGCGCCCGGCTGCTGATCGGGCAGCTCGCCGAGGGCGGGAGCGTGGAACGGCAGGCCGGGTTCGCGGTCTGGCTGGACGGCGAGGGGCACGGCCGGCAGGCCCGGTCCCTGCTGGAACAGGTCTGCGAGGCGCGGGACACCGTGTCCGTCGAAGGGCTTGCCAGGGCGCTGCTGCTGAGTCCCAGTCCGGGGCTGGGCAGATACGTGCTGGAGGAGGCCGCCGGGAAGTGGTTCGCCGCCGAGGTCGCCGCGCTGGCCGGGCGTCTGGCCCGGGCCGGCGGAGCGGTGTTCGATCAGGAGGCCCGCCAGGGCGCCGCGTACCTGCTGACCGAGGCCGTCGTCCGGCGCGCACCGGAGTGGGCGGCGGAACTGCTGTTCCTGCTCGATGCCGCCCCGCAGGAGGCTCTGGCACCGATCCTGGGCGGCGTGGTGGGGACGTACCTGGACACCGGGTCGCCCGCGGAGACACTGGCCCGGATCGGGCACCTGCGGGCCGCGGTTCCCGGGCGTCCAGTGGCTCTCTGCCTCGCGGAGGCGGTGTGGGCCGACGTTCCGGCACTGTTCCACGAGGCTCGGGCGGCCGGCTCCGGCGAGGCCACAGACTGCCTGGTGGCCGTGCTCGACGGCGGCCGCTCGGGTGACGCCGTGGAGCTCTGGAACCTACTGCCGAGGCTTCGGGCGTCCGGCTGTGGGACCGATGCGGACCGGGTCCGTGACGCGGTGCTCCGCGGGCTGCCGACCGAGCAGGCGGCCGCCGCCGTGACGTTGTTCCAGAGCGGCAGCTCGAAGGACTTCACGGCGGCCTGCCGGGCTGCGGCCGAGCGGCCGGTGGGGGAGACCGCCGACGTGCTGGTCCGTCTCGCCAGGACGAAGGGCTCTGCCTGGAACCTCGCGCACTGGTGCGGCCGCACGATCGACCAGGAGGGGTGCCGGGCACTGCTGGTCGAGCTGGTGAGCCGGGGGGAGGGATCGCTGGCCGGGTACGTGCTGGGCGGCGCCCCGTGGTCCGGGTCGGGAGGGGCGATCGGCGATCTCTTCCTCGCGGTGGACAGGCAAAACCGGTCCGGACAGGAGGTCCTCCTCGGCTGGGCCATGCAGCTGTTTCCTGGAGAGACGGTCATGCTCATCGAACAGGTCGTGCGGGGCGGTGCGTCGCCCGCTCTGGTCGCCGCTGTCTTTCGCACCCTCGGCACGTCGAGTAACGCCTTCGCCGCCTGGATCGATCTGCACCGGCTCGGCCGGTTCGGGCATGCCGTCGCTCTGCTCGAACAGGTGCCCCCGGCCACCGAGTTCGGGGCCTGGTACCGAGCGCTGTCCGAACACTGCCCGGAACTCGACCGGCCGGCGGTCCTGCGAGCGGCGGGGGCCGACCGTCCGGTCCCCGAACTCGTCGCGCCCGTCGTCGAGGCCGGCGTGGCGACGGGCCGGGCCAGGGTGGCCCTGGCGACCGCCGTCCTCTACCGGCCGTCCGAGGAAGCCGTCGAGCTGTTGGGCGCGCTGGCGGCGCTGGGCGGCGACGAGGCCGCGATGTGTACGGCCGAGCTGTGCCAGGTCCTGGCGGCCGCCCGTCCGGTGGACGAACTCGCCCGGATCGTCGAGCTGTTGATGAACGGTGGTCGGCGCGACGAGTGCTTCCGGATCGTCGGCTCGCTCCTCCACGTCGAGCCGCTGGCCCGCGTCGCCGGGATCCTGGAGGCCACGCCGTGGACGTACGGACAGACGCCGGGAGCCGCGGGGGCGCTGGTCGCCATGACGACCCGGGAGTGGGAGAGCGGGTCCTGGCTGGTCGTCAAGCTGAATGAGGCGGGGCACCGGCGGGCCACCGAGCGGCTGATCGACGAACTCGCGGCCGTGGTACGCGGTAGCGAGGCGGCGGTGCGCCTGGTCGGCGAGCTGGCGACCGGCGGTGTGGGGCCCGCCGCGCGCGGTCGGCTGGTCGATGGCTTCTGCCGGAGCCGTTCGGGCTGGGAGACCGGAGAGTTCCTGCGCCACCTGCACCGCGCCGTCGGACTGGAGGCGGACCTGGAGACGGCGATCGCGGCGACGGCGGCCGGCCTGGCCGCCGACCCGTCCGGGCGCCGGCTGCCGGTGGTCAGGGCCGCCGTCGACCGGCCGGGGAGTCGGGACGTGTGGAAGCGGCTCAACGCTGCGACCGGGAAGGCCGCCGGGGAGGCGCCGAAGCCGTCACGGTTCTGGCGGAAGTCCTGAGGCCGGGAGCCGTCGACCTCACACCTGGTCGGCCACGCGGAAGTCCGCCCCGCAGGCTCCGTCATGCGCGCATCTAAGCAGGTGGGCGTGACAGTGGGGTGTGACAGCGAGGTTTGACAGCCGGTCGGCGCGGTCAGGCCTCGCCGCCCGCGCGCCGGGAACGGAACGCCGCCGCCTTGACCCGGTTCTGGCAGGCCGTCGAGCAGAACTGGCGGCCGGCGTTGCGCGAGGTGTCGACGTAGACGCGGTCGCAGCGCGGGGCCGCGCAGACGCCCAGGCGGCCGCCGTAGTCGCCGCCGAGGGCCATGGTGAGGCCGGTGGCGCAGCCGGCGCTCCAGCCCGTGGCGTAGGAGTCGTCGGAGCCGTGGAAGTGGACCTGCCACGGCTCGCCGGGGGCGCGGTGGAGCTGGGGGTGGGCGCCGCTCTCGCGGATCAGGGTGTTGAGGGCGTGGGCCGCGTCGTCGAGGCGGTCGTCGGCGGCGCCCTCGAAGACGGTGCGCAGGGTACGGGCGGTGGCGGCCAGCCGGTCGGCCTGGTCCGGGTCCAGGTCCGCTCCGGCGGCGAGCGCGGCGCGGACGGCGCCCACCCGCTCGGCGCCTTCGGGGGCGAGGTAGCGGCGGCCGCGGGCTTCGCCGTCGGTGAGCGCGTTGACGAGCGCGACCGCGGCGTCGAGCAGGGTGCGCATGTGACTGTCGAAGAGCACTTGACCGGTTACCTTCCGCCTGTCTACGGTGTTCGTCACCGACATTAGCCCATTCACCAGTGATGGGAGGCGCCGTGTCGCGCCCCGAACCGCTGCCCCGCTCCGTCCGGCTGCTGTTACTCGCCCGCTTCGTCAACCGGCTCGGAGCCTTCTCGCTGCCCTTCCTCGCCGCGCTGATCTCCACCGGCCGCGGCGCGAGCCTGACCGTCGCCGGCCTGGTCAGCGCCGCCTTCGGGCTCGCCACCATCCCCTCGCGCCTCGCCGGCGGGCGCCTCGCCGACCGGATCGGACGCCGCACCACCATCCTGCTCGGACTCTGCGGCTGCGCCGCCGCCCAACTCGCGATCGCCGCCTCCACCTCCCTGCCCCTGGCCTGGCCGATCGCCGGAGCCGTCCTCCTCGGGCTGGCCTTCGAACTCTACGAACCGCCGAGCCAGGCGATCATCGGCGAAGCCGTCCCGGCCCGGCACCGGGTGCGCGCGTTCAGCCTGTTCAGCGCCGCCCTCGCGGCGGGCGGCATCGGCGCCGGACTGCTCGCCGCCCTCCTCGCGGGCCACGGCCTGCGCTGGCTCTTCGTCGCCGACGCCGCGACCTGCCTGGCCTGCGCGCTGCTGATCCGGCTGGCCCTGCCCCGCGACCGTCCGACGCCGACCGCCAAGGGCCCGGGCGAGCCCGCCGTACGGCCCCTGCGCGACCGGGCCCTGCTGGCCGCCCTGGCCACCGGAACCGCCTACGCCCTGATCAACCAGCAGACCGTCCTCACCCTGCCGCTCGCCCTCGCCCACCAGGGCCGGCCCGCCGCCGACGCCGGACTGCTGTTCACCGCCACCGCGGCCACCACCGTCCTCGCCCAGCCACTGATCCGGCTGCCCAGGACGGCCCGGCTCACCACACCCGCCGCCCTCGCCCTCGCCCACCTCCTCCTGGCCGCCGGCCTCACCGGCTACGCCCTCGCCCGCAGCCTGCCGGCCCTGCTCGCCTCCGCCGCCGTGTGGAGCCTCGGCGACCTCCTCGTGATGGGCCGCATCTACGCCCTCGTCACCGACCTCGCGCCCCCCGGCGGCACCGGCCGCTACCTGGCCGTCTTCGGCCTCAGCTGGGGAGTCGCCGCCACGCTCGCACCCGTCCTCGGCACCCAGCTCCTCGCCCGGGCCGGAACGACCGCGCTCTGGTCCGCGATGGCCGCGCTGTGCCTGCTCCTCGGCGCCCTGCACCTCAGGCTGACGCCGGGCCGGGCGGCCGCGCTTCGGGAGGCCTGACGGCCGCCCGCACCCGGGCCGGCCATGCTCAAGGGCCTTCGACGGTCGGGCAGTTCTACATCGGGCTGATGGCGGGCTGCCTCCTCGGCATCGTCGCGCTCACCGTGCGCGACGCCCTCCGCCGGGGGCGTCGCACCGAGGGCGTGGATCGGGGCGGGCCGCCGCCCGGCGGAGGAGAGTGAGACCGTGCGCGCTCCGGTCCGACGCCCCCGGCAGAGGGCGCGCAGGGGCTATCCTGTGCCGCAGTCGATCGTCGAAGTCGACTCACTGACAAGATCGTTGGGGTGGCTGGGGGAATGGTGGACAAGCCGGAGATCGGTGCGGAGTCCGAGTCGCTGGTGTTCTGGGTGACCGAGGCCGAGGAGGAGGCGGAGGGCGACGGCGACAGCATGGGGCTGTTCCGGCGCGACCGGGAGGCCGTGCTGCGCCGGATCCCGATCGGGACGCTGCGGACCAACCTGGAGCAGACCGTCGACTCCCTGCAGGCGATGTTCGAGCGGATCGCCGACCGCGGCGGCCCGCTGCCGCTGAAGGAAGTGCAGCTGAGCTTCGAGGTGTCCGCCAAGGGCGGCGTGCAGCTGGTCGGTACGTCCGAGATCCAGGGGACCCGGGGGATCACCTTCGTCTTCGGCAAGTGACCGGCGAGTGATCGGTAAGTGACCGACCGGGTGGGGAGATTCTCGGCGCTGCTGATCGGTGCCGCCGACTACCGCAAGGCTCCGCTGCGCTTCGTGCACCGCGACCTCCAGGGGTTGGGCAAGGCACTGGAGGCGCGCGGGGTCGAGGTCAGGCTGTCCCGGCCCTGGGCGGGCACGCAGGTGACGGCGAACTTCGTCAACGGCGAGGTGGGCAGCTTCCTGATGCGGGCCCGGGCGGGGGACCGGCTGCTGGTCTGCCTGAGCGGGCACGGGGCGCATGCGGACGGGCAGGACTTCCTGGTGCCCGAGGACATGCACCGGGGGGTGGTGCCGTACCAGTCGGGGTGCATCGCGATCGACTGGCGGCATGAGGCGGAGCGGACCAAGGCCGCCCAGGTGCTGTTCCTGATCGACGCGTGCCGGCAGGGCTTCGACGAGGACGCGATGGGGGAGCCAGTCGGGTGGTCGGCCGAGAAGATGCGGGCCGTGGCGAGTCGGAAGGTCGCGCGGCTGTACGCGTGCGCGCCGGGGCAGGTGGCGCGGTTCGTGACGGCCGAGGAGTCCGTGGCGGCGTCGGCCGATGGCTCGTTCAGCCTGTTCTCCCGGGCGGTGCGGGACGTGCTGGTGTCGCACGAGGGGCCGTTGAACCTCGGCCAGTTGCGGGACGGGGTGCAGGGCCGGATCGACGCGCTGCACCGCGACCACCGGAAGGACGGCTGGCCGCAGGAGGTCCGGGTGCTCACCGAGGCGGTGCACGAGGACTTCGTGGTCGTCGGGGAGTTGCGGACGGCGCGCGCGGCCGCACCTGTCGACAGCGCCGTGGCTCCGGCCGTCGAGCAGGACGCCGTGGTGGCGAAGGACCCGGCGAAGCTGATGGCGGACGCGCTGCACCAGGTCGTCACCTCCGGGCGGACGGAGTATTTGGAGGAGTTCGCCGTCGTGGGCTCCGCCGCCGACCTGCTGAAGCTGAGCGGTCTGGCGATGCTCGGCCCGGCGGTCGAGGCGATGTGGACGGCGGCGGCGCGGCGACGGCCCGTCGAGTCGCTGGTCGAGCTGACGGGCAGGCTCTGCGGCGCGGGGAGTATCGAACTCGCGGTGCGTCTCATGGACGTGGCCGTCGAGGACCGCCCGGCGGACGACCGAATGGCGCTGCTCGTCGCGGATGACCTGCGGGCGGAGCTGGCGGAGCCGCTGGAGGCGGCGATGGTCCGTGTGGTGGCCGGCCTGTCCGTACCCGAGGCGGTCGGGTTCGTGTGCAGGCTGCACGACGTCGACCGTTTCGCTCAGGCAGTGCGGTTGCTGAAGGTGCCGCAGCGGCTGGAGGACCTGCCCGAATTGCTGGACGCGGTCGAGGCGACGGGCCTACGAGGTCAGGCGCGCCGACTGCTGTGGGAGGCCGCCGGCACCGATGATCCGCGGACACTGGAGCGCCTGCGCGCCCTGCTGGGCCAGTCTGGACGGGATCGGGACCGCGATGTCGTGCTGACGGCGACCGCCATCGGGCCGATGGACAGGCTGATCGAGTGGCTGGCGATCGGGGAAACACGCTCCGGCTTCGCCGAGGACGCCGCGCTTGTGCTCCGCCGCGCGATGGCCCATCGGGAGGACCAGCACGTCCTCCTGATCGCGCTGCGTTCCGCCGGACAGGATGAGCACGTCCGTACGGCCCACGAGGAAGCTGTGCGCATCGAACTGCCGCTACTGCAAGTGCTGTTGGATCGCCTGTGCCGGGAGGGAGCGGAGGAGGACGCCAGGGCCGTCCTGCAGTGTGCGGTCGAGCCGTTCCGCCCGGCCGAGGTGGCCGGGCTCGTGCTCCTGCTCCGGCAGTACGGGCCGGCCGAGCTGCTGCCGCTGGTCTTCGCTGCGCTGTGTCGGGCGAGCGCCGACCAGGTGGCGGACTTCCTCCAGGCGGCGCAGGACGACGACGGCAGCCTGGTCGGTGAGGCCGTGTCGGTGCTCGTGGAGCGCTACCCGGTGGCGGAGTTGAGCGTGCTGGCAGAGACGTTGGTCGTCCGCCGGTTCGGCGGATCGGCTTCCGTTCTCTGGCAGAAGGCGCTCTGCGACCGGCCGGTGGCCGATCTGCTGGACCTGTTGGAGAGTGTGGAGGAGGCGGACCAGCCGGCGTTGCTCGATCGGATCACCGCGCCCCGCCGGTCGCCGGCGGATCTCGCCGAACTCGTCGAGATGCCCGGCCGCCCGGAGCTGCGCGAGCGCTTGGGCGATCGGGCCGCGGTCGGTCTCCGGGCCCACGACGACGGATTGCTGAAGGACGTGCTCGCCGAACTCGGTGCGCGGGGGTGGGAAGCCGGGTCGGAGCTGCTGATCAGGCGGATCGTCAGAACCAGGGATCCGGCGCAGCAGGCCGACCTCGCCGTCCGGTTGGAGCGGGACGGCCACGGCAAGCAAGCCCGAGCGCTGATCGCCGGTGCGTGCAGGGAGCGGGGAGCGTCGGCCTTGGAAGACCTGGCCGCGAGGTTGCTGGCCGGCCCGTACCCGAGGCTCGGCGATCAATTACTGAATCAGGCGGCCCGGCGGTGGGGAGCCCGCGACCTGGTCCGGTTGGCCCGGCACCTGGCCGCGACCTGTGGGCGAACGGAAAGACAGACAACAGCTCAGCACATCGCCTTCCTGCTCATCAGGGCCGTCCAGCTGCGCCGCCCGGAGTCGGCGGCGGACCTGCTGCTCGCGGTCGACGCTGAACCGCAGAGCATTCCGGTGTCGATGGAGCGTCTGCTCGACTGCTACCTGACGGGCTGCCCGCCCGCGGAGATCGTCTCCCGGATCATCCGGCTGCGGGGCGCACAGCCCGGGGGCCGATTGGCCAAGGGCGTCTCCGACGTGGCGCGGAGGAACGCTCCCGCGCTGTTCCGGGCGGCCGGGCTGACGGGGTCCGAGGAGGCCACCGAGTGCCTGCTGACCGCGTGCGGCGGCGACGGGTCGGTCCAGCCGGCCGTGCTTCAGGGGCTGCTGGCGGAGCTGCGGACGGCGGGCAGCCATGATGACGCAGCCCGGGTTCGGGACACGGCGGTGCGTTCGCAGCCGCCGGACTCGGTGGCCGAGTTCCTGGTGCTGTTCCACGGCGAAGCCTCGGACGATTTCGCGGCGGCCTGCGCGGCCGTGGCCGGGCGGCCGACAGGGGAGGTGGCCGCTGTGCTGGCCAGCCCTCTGGGTACGAAGAGCGCGCTCGAGGCCTGCGCCGTGCGGTACGTGCAGGAGGCCGACCAGGACCGGTGGCGGGCGCTCGCGTGCGAGCTGTTCGCTCGTAGGGCGGGCGAGTTGGCCGCGGTGGTGCTGGGCGCCTCGCGGTGGTCCCGCTCGATGCAGGCGGTCGGTGACCTGTTCATCGACGTGGACAGGCGAGGACTGCCGCCCGTGGCGGCGCTGAGCGATCTGGTGGCCGGCCTGGGCGCGGGGCAGGTGGTCGAACTGCTCGAACACGTCTCCCGGCTCGGGGCGTCCTCCGGAACGTTCGCTGCCCTCGGGTATTCGCTCGCGCAGTCGAGTAACGCGGTCGTCGCCTGGAGGCGCCTCCAGGCCCTCGGTCGGTACGGACTCGCCGCCGTCCTGCTCGACCAGGCCCCATGGGCCACGGACCTCGTGGTCTGGTACCGGAGCCTGACCACCTCCCCGGTGGAGATCGACCGGGCGGCGGCCCTGGAGGCGGTGGGGGCGGACCGTCCGATTTCCGAGATCGTCGCGTCGCTGGGGCGAAGCAGTGCGCTCCGGGCGACGGCGATCCTCTTCCGGCCGCCGCAGGACGTCGCCGCCCTGCTGGCCGCGCTGGACTCGCCGGGCGTCGAGCCCGTCCTGACCGAGCTGTGGCGGCTGCTGGCCGCTGCCCGGTCGGCGTCCGAACTCGTCCTGCTGATCGAGACGTTGACGACATGCGGTCAGGTCGGCGACGCCGATCGGATCATCGAGATGCTGATCTCCCGCGAGGCGCCCGCCCGGGCCGGTGAAATCCTGGAGGCCGGCGCGTGGACGCAGACCAGGGCAACGGCCGGGGCGGTCGCCCGATCGACGGCGCGCACGGGGATTTCCGTCGGGTTCATCCGCTCCCTGGTGCAGGCCGGGTGCCCGCGCGGTGCCGAGCTGCTGGCGGACGAACTCGCGAACACGACCCACAGCACCCCTGAGCAAGCGGTGCGCCTCGTCGAGCAACTCGCCGCGAACGGTGCGCCGCCCGAGGTGCGGGACCGCTTGACCGAGGGGTTCTGCCGGCGCCGTTCGGCCGAGGACGTCGCCTGCTTTCTGCACGGCCTCGGCCGCTCCCGGTTCGACGCGGACCTGGGGAAGGCGATCGCGGTGACGGCCACCTGGAGGAGTCGGACGGAGGTGGACGGGATCAAGTCGGTCCTGCGCGACCTGCGCGACCAGGACGTGCTGAAGCGGATCGCGGCCGCGACCGGGGAGGTCTACGTCGAACTCCCTCCGTCGGGCTGGTTCCGGCGGAGGCGGGCTTGATCAGACGGGAAGCACTGTTCCCAGGACCACGGGGCGGCAGGGCTGCCGTCAGGATCCAGGCCGTACGGCAGGAGCGCGTCCACGGGGAGGCCGCCGGCGGCCCGGGAACGCCGGGCGAAGGCGTCGGCCTGGGGGGAGCCGGTCTTGCGGAGCACCTCCAGGAGGCGCGCGTTGTGCCCTGTCGACGCGCGGGTGAGGTCGAGCTGTGCCACCGGATCCCGCCGGAGGATCTGATCCACCGCATCGGTCCTCCCGGCCTCCAGCAGTGCTTCCAGCAGGGTCGCGACGCTGTTCACGTGGTTCAGGGCCGCGCCTGCGGCGGCCCTGCGGGTGAGGGCCTCGGCGTGGTCGGACATCCCCTCTGTGGTCAGGGACTTCAGCAGCGCGCCGATGGCGTGCGTGTCGTCGAGGTGGATCCCGGCGGCGCAGCGCTCGGCGAAGGTCCACGCCGCCGCCGTCGCCCCGGCGAAGCAGAGGGCTTCCAGGATCTCCGCGTGCGGGACGTCATCCACCTCGGAGGCCGGATCGGCGCGGTCGACCAACCCGCGGTCGACCAGGACGCGGACGGCCTCCGGCGCGTCGGAGGTCCGGTAGTACCAGGCGTGCAGGCCGAGCTCGTCCAGATCGGGGTCCTCGACGTGGGAGGCGACGTGCACGGCGACCCGCCTGGCGGCGTCCTGGGCGCCGGCCTCGGCCAGGCCGGAGACAGCGAGGAGCCTGCTGCCCGGTGGCGAGTTCACGACGAGCCACGCCGCGAGGTCGTCGACGGCACGCTCGGCGCCGAGACTCAGCAGGAGATCCGCCACCTCCGTGATGTGCTCGGACCCGTTGAGTTCCAGACCCTCGATGAGCCCCGCGCTCAGGGCGTCGAACTGCGCGGATGCGCCGATCCGCTGAAGTGCCGAGAGGAGGGGGCGGAGTTCGTCCGCCGCGTAGTAGGAGACGCGGGACGCGAGGTCCCGATCCAGCAGCGTCCGCAGGGCGCGCTGCCGGCCCTCCGCCTGGAGCAGGTCGATCAGTGCGGCGACCGAGGACGGGTCCGTCAGTTCCATCTCCGCGGCGGCGTGGTGCGCCAGAGCGGCGAACTCCTCGAACGCGCCCATCTCCTTGAGGGTTCGGAGCAGCTCACAGAGGTGGTGTGGCTCTTCGCAGTCGTCCGACTCCAGGTCGACGATCGCGGCCGGTCGTCGGCTCAGGAGCGTCCGCACCGAGGCGTCGGCTCCCGCGGCGAGGAGGACGTTGAGCAGGCGCAGCACCTGCTCGGCGTCGACGCAAGCGATCCGGGCCGCCGGATCCGACTCGATCAGGGTGAGGGCGGCCTCGTGGGCCCCGGCGTCCCACAACTCCCCCATGAGGGAGGGCAACGCCTCGGGCAGCAGGTGCGACGCCCGCGACACCACGCGCGAGACGAAGAGCCGCAGGGCGTCGTCCGAGCCGACCGCGTGCAGGGTCGCGACCAACCAGGGTGCCGTCGGGTCGGTGACATCGAGTTCGGCGGCGGCGCGGTGCGCCAGGAGGTCGGCAACGCCTCCGTCGGGCACGCCCGCGAGGCTGCGCAGTGCGGCGGGGATCGCTCGGGGATCGATCTGATCGATACGGGCCGCGACCGAGTCGAGGAGGTGGTCGATCACCCCCGCGGACACGCCCTGTTCCGTCAGCTCCTTGGCGAGGGCGCCCGCGGTCCCGACGTCGAGAGGGTCGACCCGTTCGACGAGTCGAGTGGCGAACGCGTCGACGGCGTCCTGCGCCTGCGCCGCGCGCAGCGCCCGGAGGACCTGTCCGACCTGGGCGGCGGGGGGAATGTCGACGTGCGTGACCACCCAGTGGGCAGCCGCTCCGACGTCCGGCTGCTTCGACAGGCGCTGGAGCAGCCGGACGAGGGACTCGCCGTCGCCGGACAGGGCGGCTTTCCAGTCGAAGCGCACGGCGTACCGGAAGAGGCCGCGGCGCCAGGCGGCGTCCTGCAACCGCTGCAGATCCTGAAGGTCCCGGGTGTGCCGGACGAGCGCCTCCCAGAGGGCCGCGGAACCGGCCCGGTCGGCGCGGAACCGCCTGACGTGCTGACGGAGGTAGTCGGTCGGTTCGAAGAACGGCCGGTCTCCCGCCGCCTCGCGCCGCACCCTGAGCGGCGCGAGGCTGCAGCGGATGTCCGTGCGCGTGCCGTCCGGCCGCACGCCGCTGCTCAGCGCGTCCAGCACGGGTCCGGCCCACTCGGCGGAGGCCGCGCGGTGCTGCGCGGCGAGCGAAGCATCCGCCGCCTCGGCGAGGAGGGCGGCGGGCAGCGGCGTCTCGTGGCCGAGCCGGTGGGCATCGAGTGCGGCGCTGATCAGCGCGTGTTCGTGGTGGGTGAAGTGGTCGCCCGGACCGCTCAGATAGGCGTCGAGAAGTTCCGGGCCACCGCTCAGGTGCTGGACGAAGCGCCCGTCCGCTCCTCCCGCGTTCTGGGCGTACCGCAGGCGGGTGTCACCATGGCTGGTCGTCAGCTGCCGCCAGCGTGAGCGCTCTTCGTCGGTCAGCCGGCCCGCCACCCGGATCCGGCGCGTGTGGGCGCCGAGCAGCAGGGCCCGGGCCTGCGGGTGCGGGTCGGGGAGCCGGCCCTGGGCGGTCAGCTCCAGCCAGTACGGGTGCTGCCAGAGGGTGGCGACCGCCGCCACCCCCGGCCGCCGTTCCAGTACGGCGCGGAGTTCGGCCGCCGCCCGCTCCCCGTCGCCGTCGAGCAGGATGCGCTGGAACTCGTTCAGCCACAGCACCGGGCCGTGCCGCACCTCGCCCTCGCGGATCAGGGCGAGCAGGTCATGGGCCGTCGCCGGCCTCAGCAGCGGGCGGTGCGGCGCCAGTTCCCGGACGGCCTCATAGAGCGCGCGGGTCTTGCCGGTGGAGGATTCCCCGGTCAGGACGAGAAGGACCGATGTTCCGCCGGCCAGCGCGGCGGCCAGCCGCTCCCGCAGCTTCCCGTCGAGGTCGCGGGTCAGGTACGGGGTGAGCTCGGGAAGCGCCCAGTCGTAGGGTGCCGGAAGAGGGGCGTCGTGGACCTCCAGTTGCCGGGCCGTGAGGTCCAGAGCGGTGCCGGCCCCTGCGGCCTCCGGTTTCGGGCCGGCCTCACGGCGCTCCTCGGCCCGTTCGTCGCGGGCCTTCTCCAGCAGGTCGCGCAGTCCTCGCCCGGGCGGCTGCTCGCCCGCCCAGTCCGCCCACAGGGACGCGAGCGCGACGACCGTGTCGTCGTTGCGCGACTGCGGCAGCCTGAAACCGGACGGCTTCTCGGCGGCCCACTCGCTGATCCGCTGCCCGGAGAACCCTCGGCCGCCGGACGGCAGTCGGCGTGCCCGGAGCTCCCTCTCCACCGTCCGCTGCGCGGTGGGCAGTCCGTCCTTCTTCCGCTGCCGTTCGGCGCGGGCGCGCAGTCCGCTCAGGAACTCCCACACCCGCCGTTCTGCCGGCCCCATCCGTCCGCGTCCCTCCCCAGCCCGTCCAGCCCGTCCAGCCCGGTCCGTCCCGCCCGGACCTGTCGCCCGGCTCGCCCGGAGCGGGCGCTGCGGGCAGGCGCTCCGTACGGCCCTGACCGGCACCCTAGCCCGTCGTCCGCCCGGCCCGCCCGGGAGTGGCCGGCGCGGCCGCCGCACGGCGGGAAGGTGGTGCCACGGCCGGCCGGGCACGCCGGAGGAGGCCGCAAGTTCGCGGATCAGTCGGGAGGTTGGCATGCGGATCGACCGTGAGACACCCACGCCGGAGGACGGGCCGGGGCGGCGGGGCGTTCGGGCGTCGCTGTGGGAGGAGGCGCGGCGCAGGGCCGTGCTCGGCATCGCGGGGGTGAGCGGCCCGGCGTTGCTGGCCCTCCTGGAGTTGTGGACCCGTGGCCGGTAGCCGCCGGAGCCCGCGCCCGCCGGAGCCCGCGCCGGCGCGGCCCGCCCCGGCGTGCGGATCAGCCGAGCGAGAGGTCCACCGGGTGCCGGGGTTCGCGGTCGGCGAGGTCGTGGATGCCGCGGGCGGCGAAGTACTCGGCGGAATGGCGGTCCCAGGCCCAGGAGTCGAAGGCCTGGTCGTCGTCGGCGTACTCGATGAGCCAGGGGTGCCAGAAGGACTCGAATCGCTCGGCTCCCTCGGCGGCCCCCCTGGGCGGGAAGACGGCCCGGTCCACGTCGCGGACGCCGAAGACGACGCCCTTGAGGACGGACCGCAGGGCCGTCGCGTACTCCTCCTCGGTGCCCTCGCGGAAGTCCTCGAAGGGGCGGCCGTCGACGACCCGGTGGATCTCGATCAGGGCCAGGAAGGTCAGGAACTCGGCCACACCGCTGTTGACCAGGAGCCGTTCCACGGTGTCGTGGAGCCCGCGGAACCAGTAGAGCCGGCCGGACTCCGGGTCGAGGTGGATGTCCTCGCCGTTGAAGTCGCAGAAGTAGAGGTAGTGCCCGAACTCGGTGCAGAGCCGGGTGCCGAGCGATTCGGGCGCGCAGGCCTCGAAGCGTTCCCGGATGGTGGGCCAGTGCCGGTCCTCGTGCAGGTGGGGGGAGAAGAAGCCCGGCCCCTGGACCGGCAGCCCGAGTTCGGTCACCAGGCGGCGGGTGGGCTCGTGGGCGATCCGCTCGGCGGCCCACCCCGGGTCGACCCTGCGCAGTGCCCACTCCCCGAACGCGCGCCGGGTCAACTCCCTGACGTCTTCCGTCTCCACCGTGCCGCTCCCCCCGTCGTGACTCCGGCGCCACTCTAGCCCCGTGGTGCGACGAGGCGGCGCGCCACGGGCCAGGCGCGGCGGCGCTTGGTCCGGCGTCCCGCACTCCTCGGCCGGATCGGCGTGGCGGGCGGCTCCTGTCAGGACTCATGCTGGGCGCATGACGTGGACTGCGGAAGGATCTCCGGCCCGCCGGGTGGCGGTCATCGGGCGGCAACTGGCGGCGCTCGCCGCCGGGCAGCCGGACAGGCGACGCCGGCGGCTCGGGCGCCCGGTCGACACGGCCGTCGTGAGGGAGCTGGAGGCCTTTCTGGGCACGCCGTTGCCGGAGGCGGTCGCGCTGTTCCTCACGGAGATCGGGCTCGGAGTCGGACCGCACGGCGGCCTGATGACCCCGGAGAGGATCCGCTACGAGGTCCGGCTCGACCGCGACGACTGCGCGGATGACGGCGTCCCGGCGCCCGATCCGGCCGCGCCGTTCCCGATCACGGCACACGACGCCCGCGTCCGACCGTTCCGGCTGCGGCCGCATCCGCTCGACGGCGCGGTGCGGATCTGCGTGCGGGGCTGCGGCGGGTGGACGGTCCTGGCGTTGACCGGTGAACTCGCCGGAACCGTCTGGGACGTGGACGGCGAGTGGGCCGAACGGATCGAATGGCGCCCCGCCGCGCACCAGCCGGACGATGCCTCGGCGAGCGGCCC
Source organism: Kitasatospora sp. NPDC094028 (assembly GCF_049543595.1). Classification (NCBI taxonomy): domain Bacteria; kingdom Bacillati; phylum Actinomycetota; class Actinomycetes; order Kitasatosporales; family Streptomycetaceae; genus Kitasatospora; species Kitasatospora sp. NPDC094028. The sequence continues at coordinate 349,977 of NZ_JBMVFA010000004.1, forward strand.
CGTCCACTTCCTCGACTGGATCGAGCAGTGGTTGCTCGACCTGCTGGGCCGCTCGCAGACGGCCGCCGGGTGAAGTCGGTCGAGCCGGGCCCGGCAGGCCGCGTGGCCTCGCCCGCATGACGGAGGAAGAGGGGAGGCGCCCGTCGCCGCCCGGTACCGCACGTCGCGTGCCGCACGGGGTAGCCGATCAGCCGAGCAATCGATCAGCCGATCAGTCGGCCAGGGCCTGGACCGCGGCGTAGGCCGGGAGGGTGGGCGTCCGGGGGAGGGAGCCGTGGGTGCGCAGGTGGGTGGCGGTGTCCACGGCGGCGCCGAGGGCGAGGCGGAAGAGGAGGGAGCCGAGGCTGACGCGGCGCACGCCGAGGTCGGCGAGGCGGGGGAGCGAGGGGCCGTCCGGGGTGGCGAGGACGTTGAGCGGGAGGGCGGTGGTGTCGACCGCGGCCGTGATGGCGGCCGGGTCGGGCAGGCCCGGGACGAACACGCCGTCCGCGCCCGCGTCCTGGTAGGCCGCCAGGCGCAGTGCCGTCTCCCGGGCGTCTCCGGTGCGGAGCCAGTGGGTGTCGGTGCGGGCGTTGACGAAGAGCCGGGGCACGGCCGACTTGACCGCGGTGATCTTCGCGGCGTGCAGGCGCGGTGGGGTGAGGCTGCCGTCCGCGCGGCCGTCCTCCAGGTTGATGCCGACCGCGCCCGCCTCGGCGAGTTCCGCCGCGAGGGCGGCGACCTCGGCCGGGTCGTCGCTGAAGCCGCCCTCGATGTCGACCGAGAGGAGGGCGGGCAGACCGCCGATCCGGCGGGCGAGCCGGAGCGTTTCGGCGCGGGTGCGTCCGGCTCCGTCCGGCAGCCCGGCCGCGGCGGCGACGCCGAGGCTGGTGGTGCCGATCGCGGCGAAGCCGGCCTCGGCCAGGGCGGCCGCGGAGGCGTGGTCCCAGGCGTTCGGCAGCAGGAGCGGCGCGTCGGGGCGGTGGTGCAGGTCGCGGAACGCGGTGGCGGCGTCGGCGGCGGTGGTGGCGGCGTCGGTGGTGGTCATGCCCGCTCCTCGGGGTCGGTGGTGGCGCCGAGGCGGCCGATGGCCCCGGCGTAGTAGTCCAGCGAGCCGGCGACGTGTGCGGCGAGCTGCCGGAACGGCCAGCCCCGGCCGGGCGAACGGTCCAACTGGGCTTCGGTCAGGGCCCGGAGGCGGTCGGCCCAGATCCCGTCGAGCCGGACCAGCCGGCTGCGGGCCTCGTCCAGGTCCTCCGCGGTGAACGGGGCGAGGTCGGCCGGGGTGGTGGTCGCCGAGGCGTGCCAGTGGTCGGGCTGCGGTTCCTGGCCGGCCAGGCGGGCCTCCAACTCGGCGAGGTGGTCGACCAGGTGGTCGGCGACCCGGCGGATCGCCTTGTGCGGGGTGTAGACGCGGTCGTCGACGGCGAGCGGTCGACCGTCCCACGCGGTCCAGGTCGCGGCGAGGTCCAGCACCCGCGCGACGGCTTCGGTGATCTGCCGGGCCGGGTCGTCCCGCTCCAGCAGCCCGGCGGCGAGCGCCATGGCCTGGGCGCGGCCGGGGCAGTGGTGCGGCCCCGCGCCGAAGGCGAGACCGGCGCGCCCGGCGGGGGCGTCCGCCTCGGCGGCGGTGACGTCGATCAGCACCGCCTCCCCGGCGCGGAGGTCCAGCGCGCCCACCCGGACGCCGGCGGCCGCTCGCCGGCGCAGCGCGGTCACCGGCGGGTCCCGTCGCAGCACCTCGGCGAGGAGGGCGTCCGCGCCGCCCGGCGGGAGCCCGTCCGGCGCGGCGCGGCGGGCGTGCTCGACCAGCCGGGCGGTCGCGTCGCACGCCTGCACCAGCAGGCCGATCCGCTGCGCGGCGGCCTCCGCGGGCCGCGGGTCGTCCTGCTCCCCGGCGACGGCGAGCAGCGCGGCGACGGCCTCGTCGGCGGCCCGGGCCCGGGCGGGCGCGAGGTCGGCGCCGAAGTATCCGGCGGAGACGGTCAGGACGGCGTCGGCCACGGCGTCCGGACCGGGGAGGCCCAGCTGCTCGGCCAGGATGCGGACGACCGTGTGCCGGTCGTCCGTGCCGACCGCCGAGCCGGCGGCCGCCCACCGCAGTTCGCGCGGGTCCAGGCGGTCCAGCTCCGCCACCGCACGGGCGCGGCGGCGGGCGTGCGTCCGGCCGTCGCCGGTGAAGCGGGCGACGGTGGCGCGCAGCCACGCCAGGGAGCCCGCGGTGGCGTCCGCCGCGTCGGCGGCCGGTTCGGGGACCAGCAGCGGTTCGTCCAGCACCGCACGGGCGTCGGCGTACCCGGTGACACGGCGGGAGGAGCCGGACGGGTCGGAGATCGTCATGCGGCCCACGCTAGGTGCGGGAGACTTCGGCGCCCGCCGAACCGTGGCCGGGGCATGATGGACCCATGTCCGCGCAACCTCTGGCCCGGCTCGCCGGGCTGCTGGCCGACCCCACCCGTGCCGCGATCTGCCTCGCGCTGCTGGACGGCCGCGCCTGGACGGCGGGCGAACTGGCCCACCACGTGGGCGTGGTGGCCTCGACCGCGAGCGAGCAGCTGACCCGGCTGGTCGCCGGAGGGCTGCTGGTCGAGGAGCGCCAGGGCCGTCACCGCTACCTGCGGCTCGCCGGGCCCGGCACCGCCGCGCTGGTCGAGGAGCTGGCCGCGTTCGCCTCGGCCTCGTCCCCACCGGAACCCCGGCCGCGCAACCTGCGGGAGAGCGTCCGGCGCAGCGCCGAGGCGCGCGCCCGGACCTGCTACGACCACCTCGCCGGCGCCCTCGGCGTCGCCCTCGCGGACGCCCTGCTGGCCCGCGGCGTCGTCACGGAGGACAGCGGCCTGGCCGTGACCGCCCCGGGCCGCAGCTGGCTGGCCGGCATCGGCATCGACCTGGACGAGCCGCGCCGCGGCTCCCGCCCGCTGGTCCGCAGCTGCCTCGACTGGACCGAGCGCCGCCCCCACCTCGCGGGCGTCCTCGGCGAGGCGCTGCGCGCGCACGCGATGGACACCGGCTGGCTCGAACCCATCGGCACCGGCCGCGCCCTCCGGGTCACCCCGTCCGGCGCCGACGCGTTCCGGGGCCTGTTCGGCATCACCCTCGGCTGAGCGCTGCCCGGGCGGCGCTCAGGGCCGGCGGCCGGGCAGGGCCGCGCAGAGCCGGTCGAGCTCCTCCTCGGTGTTGTAGTAGTGCACCGAGGCGCGGACCACGGAGGTGAGGCCGCGCGACTCGAAGTCCCACCGTGCGGCGCCGGTGTACGCGACCCAGGTGTTGATCCGCTGCGCGCGCAGCTGGTCGGCGAGCTGGAAGCTGTCGTGGCCGTCGACGGTGAAGGTGACGATGCCGCACAGCCGGGTGCCGCGGTCGTGGACGCGGACCCCGGGCAGGTCGCGCAGCCGGCGGCGGAGCGTGTCGGCGAGTCGGGTGACGCGCTCCTCGATGGCGTCCGTCCCGAGGCCGAGGGCGTAGTCGGCGGCCAGGCCGAGGCCGATCTTGCCGGCGAGGTTGGTCTCCCAGGTCTCGAACCGGCGGGCGTCCGGGCGGATCCGGTAGTCGTGGGGCCCGGTCCAGGTGGCGGCGTGCATGTCCAGCAGGGGCGGCTCCAGGCCGGCCCGGATCCGCGGCCAGCAGTAGAGGAAGCCGGTGCCGCGCGGGCCGCGCAGGAACTTGCGGCCGGTCGCGGAGAGCAGGTCGCAGCCGATCTCCCCGACGTCGACGGCCAGTTGGCCGACGGACTGGCAGGCGTCCAGGAGGTAGGTCACGCCGGCCGCGCGGGCCACCTTCCCGATCTCGGCGGCCGGGTTGACCAGCCCGTTGTGCGCGGGCACGTGGGGGACGGCGATCAGCCTGACCCGCTCGTCCAGCATCCCGCGCAGGGCGTCGACGTCGAGCCGGCCGTGCTCGTCGTCCGGCACCACCTCGACGCGCACGCCGTGCCGGCGGGCGGTCTGCAGGTAGGCGATGGCGTTGCTGGCGTACTCGGAACGCGCGGTGAGGATCCGGTCGCCGGGGCTCCAGGGCAGGGAGTAGAAGGCCATGTCCCAGGCGCGGGTGGCGTTCTCCACCACCGCGATGTCCTCCCGGGCGGCGCCGACCAGCCGGGCCAGCGCGTCGTAGGCGTGCTCGATCGGCTCGGCCTGCCGCAGCGCCGCCTCGTAGCCGCCGATCTCCTCCTCCAGCCGCAGGTGGGCGACCACGGCGTCGACCACCGGGCGCAGCGGGAGTGCGGCCCCGGCGTTGTTCAGGTGGGTGACGTTCGCGCACCCGGCCGTGTCCTGACGTGCCCGCTCGACGTCGATCCGCACGCTTCGCTCCCTGTGTCGTGAGCCCGACAGCCCGACAGCCCGACAGCCCGAGGTTCCGCGGTCTGTCTACCCGGATGCCGGCGCGGCCACGCGGCCGGTCATGCGCTTGCGCCGGGTGTGGGGTCCGGCCCGAAGTGCGCGGGGACCCCGTCGATGGTCGCGGCGCGGCACGGCCCGTCCGCGGGGCACAGGTCCAGGGGGACGGACTCGCCGGGCCCGGGCAGCAGGACGTGGAGTCCGACGAAGGTCACGACCTCGCCGTAGCCGAGGACGACCGTCCGCGCGTGGACGGAGCCGACGAGGTGCCCGGTGCCACCGGACGCCCTGAGGCCCCGCACCGCTCCGTGGAAGACGGTGAAGATGTACGAATCCGGCGTCGGGAACGACGAGTTGTACGCTTCCGGCTTACTGGTGATCAGGCCGTCGATCGGCTGGAACTCGACCCCCTTCCAGTGGGTGTTGACGTTGTCGATGACCACGGAGCAGACATTGACGTCGTCGACGACCCAGAAGGCCTGTGCCCAGGAGCCTTCGTCGGAGAGCACGGCCAGGGTCGACAGCGTCGGCCTCGGGCACTGCGGCGGCCGCTCGTCCTCCGGGCTCACGGCGTCCACGATCCACTGGGCGGACCGCGACGCCGGCTCGGGGAACACCAGCTGACGCGGAGGGCCGTCGTCGTCGAAGGGACCGCACGCGGTCGCCGCGACCAGGACCGCCGCCGAACACACCGCACCCACCAGGCGATTCATCGCTCACCCCCGTCAGCGACCAGTGGTTCCAGGGTCCGCTCCGGCGGGGTGGCCGACAAGGCCCCGGGTGTCTCGGAATCGTCGCAGTCCGGTCTTCCGTTCGTGTGGGTCCCACGGAGAGTGCTCCGCGCCGGCCGCGGGGTTCGGCAGACTCGGTCGAATGTTCCGACTCAGTCCACACCGGCCGATGCCGGGCCTGGGCGCTCTGATCGCCCTCCTCATCCCGTTCGCCTCCGTGGGTGCCGCGGGCGCCGCCGCGGCGGCGCCCGCTCCCGAGCCCGCGTTCAAGGTGCTCGTCTTCTCCAAGACCGGCGCCTACCGGCACGACTCGATCCCCACCGCGGTCCAGGCCATCAAGGACCTGGGCGCCGCGAACGGGTTCACGGTCGACGCCACCGAGGACGACACGGTCTTCACGCCGGACAGGCTCGCCGACTACCGGGCCGTCGTCTTCGCGTCGACCAGCGGCGACATCCTCAACGCCACCGAGAAGGCCGCCTTCGAGGAGTACATCGGCGACGGTGGCGGCTACGCGGGCATCCACTCCGCCTCCGACACCGAGTTCGACTGGCCCTTCTACGGCCGGGTCGTCGGCGCCTACTTCAAGAGCCATCCGCACGGGCAGTTCCGGGCCCGGGTGGTCGTCGAGGACCGGGACAATCCCAGCACCGCGCACCTGCCTGCCAGTTGGATCCGGTCGGACGAGTGGTACAACTTCCGCACCAACCCCCGGAACACCGTCCACGTCCTCGCCTCCGTCGACGAGTCCAGCTACGACCCGGGCCCCGACCGGATGGGCGACCACCCCATCACCTGGTGCCAGGAACTCGACGGCGGCGGCCGGTCCTGGTACACCGCCATGGGCCACACCCGGGAGTCCTACGCCGACCCCGGCTTCCGCGCCATGCTCCTCGGCGGCATCCGCGTGGCCGCCGGCGCGGCCGACGCGGACTGCAGCCCGTCCGGTCCGATGGACGAGGGCTCGTGAGTGGTGCCGAGCGTGGGCAGGCGCGTTGACGTACGGTGTGCGGGAAGTCGGCCCGGCCGACTTCCCGCGCGGAGGATCGTGGTGCTGGGGGCGGCTTCCGCTGAGCTGATCCGCGCGGGCCTGACCGCCGGCCGAACCGAGGCGTCCTTCGGGGCGTGGTCCGCGCCGCCCTCCTGGCCGTCGGGAGGCGGGCAGGGGCTATTCTGTGGCGGCGGTCGAGCGTTGACGTCGGGGTGGGTGGGGGAACGATGGACGAGCCGGAGATCGGTGCGGAGTCCGAGTCGCTGGTGTTCTGGGTGACGGAGGGCGAGGAGGAGTCGGCGGGGGACGGCGACAGCATGGGGCTGTTCCGGCGTGACCGGGAGGCGGTGCTGCGGCGGATTCCGGTCGGGACGCTGCGGACCAACCTGGAGCAGACCGTCGACTCCCTGCAGGCGATGTTCGAGAAGATCGCCGAGCGCGGCGGCCCGCTGCCGCTGAAGGAAGTGCAGTTGAGCTTCGAGGTGTCCGCCAAGGGCGGCGTGCAACTGGTCGGTACGTCCGAGGTCAAGGGGACTCGGGGAATCACCTTCGTCTTCGGCAAGTGACGGGCGGATTCTCGGCGCTGCTGATCGGTGCCAGTGCGTACGACGAGGCGCCGCTGCGCTTCGTCCCGCGCGACCTGGAGAAGCTGGGCGAGGCGCTGCGGCGGCGCGGGGTGCGGGTCGAGTCGCCCCGGCCTCGGGACGGCCGGCAGGTCACCGCGAACTTCGTCAACGGTGAGGTGGTCGGTTTCCTGGCGCGCGCCGAGCCGGGGGAGCGGCTGCTGATCAGCCTCAGCGGGCACGGCACGCACGTCGACGGGCAGGACTACCTGGTTCCGGAGGACATCCACCCGGAGTTGCGGCCCTACCGGTCGGGGTGCATCGCGATCGACTGGAAGCAGGAGCTGCAGGAGACCGCCGCCGCGCAGGTGCTGTTCCTGGTCGACGCCTGCCGGCAGGGGATCCGGGACGCGATGGGGCCGCCGCCGGGGTGGTCGCCGAGCAAGATGCGGGCCGTCGCAGGCCGGAAGGTCGCGCGGCTCTACGCCTGCGCCCCCGGGGAGTTGGCGCGGTTCGTGCCGGCCGAGGAGTCCACGGCGTCGTCGGGCGACGGTTCGTTCAGCCTGTTCTCGCGCGCGGTGCGGGAGGTGCTGCTCTCGCACGAGGGGCCGCTGGACCTGGGCGAGTTGCGGGCGGGCGTGCAGGAGCGGGTCAGCGCGCTGCACCGTGAGCACCGGAAGGCGGGCAAGCCGCAGGAGGTCCGCGTCCTCACGGAGGCCGTGCACGCGGAGTTCGCGGTCGTGGGGGCGCTGAAGGTACCCGCCGTGCCCGCCGTACCCACCGTGCGCGTCGTCGCCGCGGTCGAGAGCGAACCGGCGCCGGTCCCGCCGGTGGTGAAGGACCCGGCCAAGCTGATGGCGGACGCCCTGTACCAGGTCGTGACCACCGGGCGGACGGAGTACCTGGAAGAGTTCGCCGTCGTCGCCCCCGCCGCCCACGTGCTGAAGCTGAGCGGACTTGCGGAGTTGGCCACGTCGGTCGACGTGATGTGGACGGCGGCGACGCGACGACCCGTCGAACCGCTGGTCGAGCTGGCGGTCGCCCTCCACGGCGCGCATCAGATCGAACGCGCGGTCTGGCTGCTCGGCCTGGCGGTCGCCGCTCGCCCACGGGAGGACCTGCCCGGGCTGCTCGACGCGCTGGAGGCGGCGGGCCTCCAGGCTCAGGCGGACGGAACGGTGCGGACGGTCGCCGCCGCCGGGGATCCGCCCGATCTGGAGCACCTGCTCGCCGTGCTGGCCGATGCCGGGCGGGACCGGGACCGCGCGGCCGTGCTGGAGGCCATCGCCGCAGGGTCGATGGCCCGGCTGGTCGAGTGGCTGGCGATCGGGGAGGCCCGATCGGGGTCCGAGGAGGACGCCGCGTTCGTGCTCCGCGTCGCCGTGGCCCAGCGGGACGACCGGCACCTCCTGCTGACCGAGCTGCGCCGTACCGGTCAGGACAGGCATCTGGCCACGGTCCACGAGGAGGCGGGGCGGCTTGAACTCCGGGTGCTTCATTCTCTGTTGGTGTGCCTGAGTGAGGTGGGCGCGGACGAGGACGGCAGGGCCGTCACGAGGTGCGCCCTGGAGCCGTTCCGCCCGGAGGCCGTGGCCGAGCTGGCCGCCTTCCTCCGGGCACACGGACCGGCGGATCTGCTCGCGCTCGTACTCACGGCTCTGTGCCGGGCGGACGTCGACCAGATCGCGGACTTCATCCGGGACGCGAAGGACGAGGCAGGCCTGGTCGACGAGGCGCTGTCGGCGCTCGCGGAACGCTATCCGCTCGCGGAGATCGACCTGCTGGCTATGGGGCTGAGCGTTCACCTCCCCACCATGGCCGTCGCCTTTCGGCAGAGGGCGGTCGACCTGCGCCCCATGGCCGACGTGCTGGTCATGCTGGAGCGCATGGGCGATGCAAGGCGGTCCGCGGTGCTGGAGCGGCTGGCGTCGAGTGACCGGCCGCCGAGCGAGCTCGCCGAACTCGTCGAGATGCCGGGCCGTCATCGGCTGCGCAGGCGGACGGGTCCCCAGGTGGCGGCGTGCCTCCTCGCCCGCGACGACACGGTAGTGCAGGACGTGCTCGCCGTACTCCTCGACCGGGACTGGACGGCGGGCGCCCGCCTGCTGCTCGGCCAGATCGTCGTCGATGGGAACCCGCGGGAGCAGGCCGCAGTCGCCGAGTGGCTTCAGGGCACCGGAAGCGGGGAGCAGGCCCGTTCGCTGCTCGACCGCATCTGTGAGGAGCGGGGCACGGCCCACCAGAGCATGGTGGCCGAGAAGCTGCTGGCCGGCGGTCAGCCGAAGCTCGGCCTGTACGTGGCGGCCGAGGCGGCGCGGGGGTGGCCCACCCGCGATCTGGTCCGGCAGGCTCGGCGTCTGGCAGAGGTGGGCGCACGACGGGAGAGCGTGGCGACCGTTGAAGGGGCCGCGTTCCTGCTCACCTTCGCCGTGCAGGTGCGGCCGGCGGAGCTGGCGGCGGAACTCCTGCTCGCCGTCGACGCCGATCCGGAGCAGGGCCCGGTACCGGTCGACCAGTTGCTCGTCGACTACCTGACGGCGGACCCGGCGGCGAAGACCGTCCCCCGGATCGCGCTCCTGCGGGGCGCGAGCCCGGGGAGCCGCGTGGCCCTCGGCGTCTCCGCGTGGGTGCGGGCGCATGCCTCCCTGGTGTTCCGGGAGGCCGGGCGGGACGCATCGGCGGAGGCCGTCGAATGCCTGCTGGCCGTGTACGGGGACGGCGGTCCGGTCGGACCGCTGGAACTGGAGATCCTGTTGACGGAGTTGCGCAGCTCGGGCAGTGCGGGCGAGGCGGACTTCGTCCGGGACACCGCGGTGCGTTCGCAGCCGCCGGAGACGGTGGCCGCGTTCCTGGCGATGTGCCAGGCCAACTACCCGGACGACTTCGTGGCGGCCTGCCAGGTCATGGGCGATCGGCCGGTGGGCGAGGTCGCCGCGGTGCTGGCCGGTTTCGCCGGGACGGCCGGCGCGGTCGAGGATTCCCGCTGGATGGCGGGGGTCGGCGGGCTGATCCTCGACGTGGACCGGCGGGGGGCGTCGCAGAGCGTGGGGGCGCTGGACGGCCTGGCCTCCGCGCTGGATCCGGTGCGGGCGGTCGAGCTGGTCGAACACGTCACTCAGGGTGGGGCAACGCCCCTGACGACAGCGGTCCTCCTCCGCGAACTCGCGCAGGCGAAGGACGCCTTCGCCATCTGGACCGGCATGATGGCCCTGGGTCGGTTCGCTCGTGCGGCGGCTCTGCTCGACCTGGCCCCGGCGGCCACGGACGTGGGGGCCTGGTACCGGGATCTGCTCGCCTCGTCGACGGAGCTGGACCGATCGGCGCTGGTGCGCGCGCTCAGAGCCAATCGTCCGATTCCCGAGATCGTGGCCTCGTGGGGACGGAACAGGGCCCTCCAGGCGACAGCGGTCCTGTTCCGGCCGCCGGCGGAGGTCGCCGACCTGCTGGCCGTGGCACCGGCGCCGGAGCTGCGGCGGATCCTGGGCGTCGCGCGTCCGGTGCCCGAACTCGTCCCGGTGATCGACAGACTGATGGATTTGGGTCGGCGCGACGACGCCGCCCAGATCGTCGAAGCCGTCCTCGCGGACGAGTCGCCCGCTCGGGTCGGCGAGATCCTGGAGACCGCCCCGAGGCACGTGCCGGGACGCCCGATGGGAGCGATCTGGGTGGTCGCCGACCTGACCATGCGGACGGGGACCACGGCACGGCTCATCCGCGCGCTGACGGGCGCCGGCTACGGTTTCGCCGTCGAACGGCTGGTCGACCAGCTGGCGGTCGCGGCGACCGGCGCCAAGGGCGCGGCGGCCCTGATCCAGCGGCTCGCCGCGACCGGGGTGGCGCCCGAGGTGCGTGACCGGCTGACCGAGGGGTTCTGCGAGCACCGACCGGACGAGGCCGTTGCCCACCTCCTGCACCACCTCGACCGTGCCCGGGCCGACGCGGACCTCGACACGGCGGTCGCGGCGGTGGCCGGGACGCGCCAGGCGGGTGCGGTCTGCTCGCTCCTGATGAGGATGGGCAACGGGGAGGTGTCCCGGCGGATCGAGGCTGTGACCGGTGGCCGGCGGTCCGAAGCCGCGCCGTCGAGGAGCTGGTTCCGGCGGAAGGGCTGACGCCCGCCGCGCACCCGACCGTTTTCCGTCCTGATGTTCTGTTGGGGTCACTCGCTACGCCGGCGCCGGCGGGAGGTCCGTGATCGCGCGCGCGGCCCGGCCGCGCGCGCGGAAGCCGAAGCTGATGAGGGTGACACGTTCTCCGGCATTGAGGGGTGTCCGGCCGTGTGGCGTGAGCGCGCCGTCGAACACGACGCAGTCGCCCGGGTCGAGATCGCATTCGAGGTGGCCGTCAGCGGTGATGAAGACGGTGTTGCTCACCTGGGGAGCACCGGTGGGACGCGCGTGTTTGAGGCAAAGGATCAGGTTGGCGTCACCGAAGCCGAACTCGTCCAGGTGGAAGTCGAGGTACTGCCCTTCCTCCGTGTAGGCGATGTAGACGGCGGTGTGCGGCTGCTCGACCGCCAGTCCGCTGGAGCGCGCTACGACTGCGGCGAGATCGACCTGTTCGGTGAAGTGGTTCGCGGCGTCGCTGACGGCGGCGTTCCACTTGCCGTTGTGGAGGTATCCGTCAGCGGCGACGACCCTCTCCGCCTCCTCCGCCATCGCGGTGATCAGCTCGGCGGGGAACGGCTGGTCGCGCAGGTGGCGCGGGTGTACGCGCTGGTGCCCGCTGAGACCGCGCACAGCGTCCCGGACGGTCGGGAAGTCCTCCTCCCACCGGGTCGGCGTTCGGGCCGTCGTGCGGGACCGAAGCCAGGAGGTCCACCGACCGCTCCACCGGCTCGGTGTCGCGTCGTCTGCCGCTGGTGCGGCTGCCTGGCCGATCAGCAGCTCGACCCGGTCGAGTGCGGCCTGCGTGGACTCGACCAGCTCGGAGTCCCCTTTGGCGATCCGCAGCCGCAGGGCCTCTTGGAGGTGGCCCTGGGCGTCCGCGAGGTCGCCGCGCTCCATGAGGTGCTTGCCGGTGTGCTGGAGGGCGAAGTCGACGAGTTCCGGGTGCCGGCTTCGCGCGGTGTTCAGCGCGCTGCGGTAGAGCGCGTCCGCAGCGTCCGCGTCCCCGGCGTAGCGGTGGGCGTCGGCGAGGTTGAGCCCGGTGGCGACGACGGCCTGGGTGTTCCCGATCGCTGCAGCGAGGTCGAGCGACTGCCGAAGGAACGTACGGGCCTCGTCGTGGTTGCCCAGGCTCAGCTGTCCGATGCCGATCCATCTGGTCAGGACCCGAGTGCGAGCGGGGTCGGTGGCCTCCGGCAAGTCCCGCAGTTCCTGGTGGAGTCGGCTGACCGCGCTGGTGAGCTCGCTTCGGTCGGTGGGGACCATCCGAAGGTGATCGTCCTGGGTGATGAGGTGCTGGAGCACTGGACCTTCCCTTGTTCGGCTCAGCTCGGCGGGGCACTACAGCTGGTCGGTCTGCCGGCGGAGGTCGGCGAGCAACTCCACCCCGTGCGGGGAGAATTGGTCACTCAGGAGTTCGAGTTCGCGCATCAGGAAGCGGACAGCCGGCAGCCCCTCGTCGTAGGCGGCCTGGAAGCAGGAACGCTCGTCGGCGGTCAGGTCGCGGCGGTCGAGTTCCGTCCGGCGGAACCGCAGCAGCTGGTTGTACACGCAGGTCGCGTGGAAGGCCCGGTCCACCTCCCAGAACTGGTTGCGCGCGATGCCCTGACCGGTGCGCCACTCGATCTCGATCTTGGGGGACTCCTGGGACGAGTACCCCTCGGCGAAGACCTGATGCTGGAGGATGTGGAAACTGATCGACTGGTGCGTCCCCTCGTGCAGCAGGTTCTCGGCGAGGAAGAGGGGAGACGGCTCGGGGCTGACGGTGTTCGGCGGGATGTGGTGCCGGGCCTTCTCGGAGAACACGATGACGTACGGGAGCGCCGGGTCGCTGGAACTGGTCAAGGAGGAGCTGCGGACGCCGGGCTTGAGGCCCACCCACAGCAGCCCGCGGACGAATTCGCGCAGGTGGGCGAACCCGTCGGGGTGGACCAGCGACAGGCGGTCCAGGGCCTGGGTCAGCGCCGTGCGGCGCTCGGCGGTGTGCTCGGCGATCTCGTAGTTCGTCAGGTTGATCTCGTCGGCGATCTCCCCGGGAAGCGTGGCGTCGAACCAGTCGAAGGACGCGCCGGCCACGGTCACGGGCTCGCTGCGCAGGGAACGGGCGTGCTTCGCGTAGGGGGTGCCCGATTTCACCAGGCGCTCCATCAGGACGAACGGTAGAGCCGGCTCGGCGCCCTGCTCGCGGATCCGGATCAGATCCGGGTCCTTCCGGTCGAGGTCGAAGAAGGAGCCGGCGGGGACGCGGGTGGCAATCGTGGTCGACACGATGGACTCTCCTCGGGCGAAACGTGCGGATGGCGGATCAGGGCATGGCGGGCCGACTCGGACCGACCAGCCGGGTCGGCCCGCCATGCCGTCAACCAGGCGGCATCAGTGCGGAACCCGAGGTCAGACCTCGGTGTCCGCCGGGGCGAAGTCGCCGTCCGGGACGGAGTGGTCCAAGCGGCGGGTCAGGGACGCGACGGACACCGCCGGGGCGAAGTCGCCGTCCGGGACGGAGTGGTCCAAGCGGCGGGTCAGGTTGGTGACCTCCGGGTCACCGGGCGTGATGATGGCGGTACTCATGTGCCTCTCCCATCGGGTTGGCTCTGCCTGCCCGGGTGCGGGCGGGCAGTCTTGTGGAGTGGTGCGGCCCGGCCGGACGGAGACCCTTTCCTGCAGGCCGGGGGCTTATGGGCGTCCAGCTGGCGCAGGCGGGAGTCGGAGGCGGTGGCCGGATGCGACCAGCGCCGTTGCCAGGCGCGCTGCGCTTCGCTCGGGGCCTGGTCGCCCTGGTGGCGGGGCTTCGTGATAGACCGTAGAGGTTTCAGCGAGACGCTCTCCAGCAAGTTGCACGCAGTTGCACAGCAGTCACCCGAGAGAGTCAATTGCCTCTGTGATCAGGGTGCGAGCGGCGGCACCGCGCACGGCATCTGCGGACAGCTCCCCGAACCGGCTGACGTACATGGCGACTTCGGAAGGCTGTGTGATCTGGAGATACCCGGAGACGAGTTCGACGTTGGCCTGTGACGAGTCGTAGAGCGAGAACGCTTCGACGTGCATCGAGTGACGCGAATAGCCCCTCGGAACGATTCCCAGGCTCACGTTCGCCAGGGATGCGACAGCGATCAGGTGCGCGAGCTGGCCGGCGGCTACCTCCGTGCCGCCAAGGCCGTGATACAGGCATGCCTCTTCGATGATGAAGGCGAAGGTCTTCCCGTGGTCTCTCAGGATCTCCTGTCGCTCCATACGCACCTGCACGGCCTCTTCCACGTCGTCCACGGCAACACGACGGCGTTGGGTGGCCTGGAGTACCGAGCGGGTGTAGTCCCGGGTCTGGAGGAGACCGTGCAGGATACCGGGTGTGTACGCCCGGAACCGCGTGGTTCGCTCGTACAAGGGCAGGACCATCGCTTGGGCGCGCTTGAGACCGCTCTGCTCCATGCGTCGCCACTCGGTGAACATGGTCTCTACCGAGTGGAGGGAAGCCACCAGGTCTGCGGCCTGGTCGTCTGCTCCGCAGGCCCGGCACCAAACCCTGATGTCCCGCTCGGACGGTGCGGTGATCGCATTCTCGATACGGGAGCACTTCGACTTGCTCCAACCGCACGCGAGGGCGAGACCAGGCCCGGTAAGCCCGGAGTCCTTGCGGATCTCCTTGAGCCGTTCGGCCAGGGCTTTCCGGGCCTGCTGAACGCTCGATGAGCGAGAGGTGCGCATCTCGTTCGGTTATTTGAGCACGTAGTCCTCGTGCGGAGTCGCCCTGTACCACACGGTCTCGAAGGCGTTCTTCACGAGCTGAACGACGTCAGGTTCGGTCGTCCAGTGCCGGTCCACCACATCCCCGTCACCCGAGAAGAAGGTGAACATGATCTTGGAGTCATCGAACATCCACAGGTCGGTTCCGGGCAGGGCGATGTTTGCCGCCAGCCGGCGTGGAAGCCATCGAACCTGCTCGCCGATGGCCACGTTGAGGAATGTCACGTGGTGCTCGTAGCGGATGTACTCCGTGACCGGCTCGGAGACGATCCGAGCCCGGCGCAAGACCACGCCACGGTTGATCACCTCTCCGGCGAACCTGGCCCAGTTCTGGAACCACTCCGGCCGGTCGTCCGGGCTGTAGCGAAGGCCCTCCCGATAGCGCCGGAACTGCGGGTCGTTCGGCGTGTAGTTGTCGCGCATCTCCAGGTGCACGGCAGAGAACTTGGCCTCGGCCATGGCCATGGCGATCGGGTTGGCCACGCTATTCCTTCTCGTCCTCTTGAGTGGCCAGCCTTGCGGCGAGGTCCACGATGAATTTGATCATTTCTTCCGGCAGACGGATCACGGTCTCGTGGTCAGGCACGTCGGTAGAGTGCCCGGGGATCGAACCGACCTCCTTGCAGCGACTCAAGTCCCCTTCGCTGGCCTTGTAGGACTGGATGAGCAGGTCACCGTTCTCCGGGTCGCGCCAGATCGTCGGCGAGTCAACCTCTGGCGTGTTGGAGATGATCCCGATGAACTGTAGAGGCTCCACGATGCTCCCTGTGACTCTGGGTCCGCGCAGTTGCGCAATCGGTGGGCTCATCCTGGCGCGTGCACGACCGGCCTGTCAGGCGTTTCCACTTCTGCTCCGCGGTGGGTGTCGGCTTTGGGTTCACCGTCACCGAGCACGCCCACGGGGGGTTGGTCGACCGTCCGGCCTCCGGCTTCAGGGGTACACCCTGACGCCGGACGGGGATGGTGCTCGGGGGGATATTCTGTGGCGGCGGTCGATATTCCAAGTCGGCTGGCAGGCATGATCGTTGGGGGAGCTGGGGGAATGGTGGGCGAGCCGGAGAGTGGTACGGAGTCCGAGACCCGGGGGGCCCGGGGGATCGCTTTCGTCTTCGGTCAGTGATCGACCGGGTGGGCAGATTCTCGGCGCTGCTGATCGGGGCCGCCGACTACGTCACGGACCCCCTGCCGTTTGTGCCCCGGGACTTGGAGCACCTGGGCGAGGCCCTGGAAGCGCGAGGGGTGGGCGTCCAGCTGCCCCGACCCCGGGAGGGCGCCCAGGTCACGCGGAACTTCGTCATCGGCGAGGTGAGCAGCTTCCTCGCGCGTGCCGAACCGGGCGACCGGCTGGTGATCGGCCTGAGCGGGCACGGCGTACACGCGAACGGGCATGACTACCTGGTGCCCGAGGACATCCACCTGGGGCAGAGCCCGTACAGCTCGGGGTGCATAAGGATCGGCTGGCAGCAGGAGCTGCAGGAGACCGACGCCACCCAGGTGCTGTTCCTGATCGACGCCTGTCGGCAGGGCATCCGGGACAGCATGGGGCCGCCGCGGGGGTGGTCTGCGAGCAGGATGCGCACCGTGGCGAATCGGAAGGTCGCGCGGCTGTACGCCTGCGCACCAGGGGAGTTGTCGCGGTTCGTGACCGTCGAGGAGTCGACGGCCAGCTCGGGTGACGGTTCGTTCAGCCTGTTTTCGCGGGCGGTCCGCGATGTCCTGCTCTCGCACGAGGGGCCGCTGAACCTGGACGAGCTGCGGGCGAAGGTGCACGGGCGGGTCAATGCGCTGCACCACGAGCACCGGAAGGCCGGCCGGGCGCAGGAGGTCCGGCTGCTCACGGAGGCGGTGCACAAGAACTTCGTGGTCGTGGGGGAGTTGAGGACGCGCCCGGTGCCGGTCCTCGACAGCGGGGCAGCGCCGGAGGTTCCGCCGGCGCCGGTGGTCAAGGACCCGGCCAAGCTGATGGCGGACGCCCTGCACCAGGTGGCCACCTCCGGACGAACGGAGTTTCTGGAGGAGTTCGCCGTCATGGGCTCCACCGCGGGCCTGCTGGAGCTGAGCGGCCTGGCCATGCCGCGCCCGGCACTGGACGCGATGTGGACGGCGGCGGTGCGAGGCCGCGACATCGAATCGCTGGTCGAGCTGACGGGCGCCCTGCACGGCGCCGGCCGGCCCGACCTCGCGCACCGGATCGTCGAGTCGGTGGTCGGTGCGCGCCCGGACGAGGCGGCCGGGTTTGCGGCCCTGCTCGGGAACCGCGGACCGGCTGATCTGCTGCCGATCGTGTTCACCGCACTCTGCTCGGCGAATGTCGATCAGGTGGCGGACTTCCTCCGGGCGGCGCAGGGGGATGGCGGGGGCAGCCTGCTGTCGATGCTCGCGGCGAGCTGTCCCGTGGCGGAGTTGAGCCTGCTGATCGCGAGGGTGGTCGACGACAGCTCCTGCCGCAGCGTGTACGCCGATCTCTGGCAGCGCGCGGCCGAGCACCGCCCGATGGCCGACCTGCTGACCATGTTGGAGGACATGCCGGAGGCGGCCCAGCCCGCACTACTGGACTGGCTCGTCAGGGCGTGCCGCGTGCCGGGAGATCTCGCCGAACTCGTCGAGATGCCCGGACACCCGGCCTTGCGCGAGCGCCTGGGCGGTCGGGCTGCGGTTGGTCTCCGCGCGTACGACGACGCCGTGCTGAAGGACGTGCTCGCCGAACTCGGTTCGCGGGGGTGGGAAGCGGGATCGTGCCTGCTGATCACGCGGATCGTCCGAACCAGGACGCCGTTGCAGCAGGCCGTTCTCGTGGTCGGGTTGGAGGCGGACGGCCACGGGCGGCAGGCCAGGGCGTTGATCACCGGTGCGTGCGGTGAGCGGGACACGGAGAGTGTGGGAGCGCTCGCCGAGGAGTTGCTGAGCGGTCCGCAACCGCAGCTCGGAGAGGACGTCCTGGACCACGCGGCCCAGCGGTGGCAGACCGGCGATCTGGTCTGGCTGTGGCGGCGGTTGGCAGCGACGGGTGTGCGAACGGGCAGTCAGCCGATCGCTCGGGGCGCCGGGTACCTGCTGTCCCGTGCCGTCGACGTGTGCTCGCCGGAGCAGGCGGCGGACCTGTTGCTCGCGCTCGACGCCGAGCCGCACGGCGATCCGGCGTTGCTTGGGCAGCTGCTCGACTGCTACCTGGCGGGCCGCGCGCCGGAGGACTTCGCGGCCCGGATCATTCTGCTGCGGGGCGCTCGACCCGGAAGCCTCGTGGCCCTGCGTGTCTCCGACGTGGTGTGGGCGAACGCCCCCGTGCTCTTCCACGCGGCCGAGCGGATGCGTGGTTCCGAGGTCGTCACCGCGAGCCTGCTGGCCGTGTGGATGAGCGGTACACCGGTGGTGCTGCCGGCGCTTCTGGGCCTTCTGGCAGGGCTGCGCATGTCCGGCGGCCAGAGCACGGCGAACTTCGTCCGGGACACGGCGGTGCGTTCGCAGCGACCGGACGTGGTGGCCTCGTATCTGGTGACGTTCCAGACCGCCTCCCGGGGTGACTTCGCGGAGGCCTGCCGGGCCTTGGGCGGTCGGGCGGCGAGGGAAGTCGCCGAGGTGCTGGTCGCCTTCGCGGGGCTGGGGGGCGGAGTCGGTGGCTTCGCCTCGTGGTACAGCCCGGCGGTCGAACAGGACCGGTGCCGGGAGCTGCTGTGCGAGCTGCTCGATCGGGGGGAGGACTGGCTGGCCTCGGAGGTGTTGAGCGTCGTCCCGTGGCTCGGCGTGACGGGACCGATGGCGGCTCTGTTCCTCGACGCGGACCGGCACGGAGTCCGTCAGGTGGAGCTGCTGAGTGCATGGGTCGCTGTGGCCCTGTACCCACCCCTGACGGTCGAGCTGATCGAGTATCTCGGCCGACACGGGGCCCCGCCCCGGATCTGCGACTCCCTGATCCGGGCGCTCGCCCGGTCGGAGAACGCCTGCGCCGGGTGGATTTGGCTGCAGAGCGTGGGGCGGTTCGAGCGCGCGGCCGGACTGCTCGATTCGGCCCCACGTGAAGTGAACATCGGAGCCTGGTACCGGGACTTGGTCACCACCCCGGTGGAGATCGACCACTCGGCGATGGAAGAGGCATCGGGGGCCGATGTCCCGCTGAGCAGAATGTGGCTCGCGCCGAGCAGGTCCGCACTGGCGGCGGCGGTCCTGTTCCGGCCGCCGCCGGAGGTCGTCGAGGTGCTGGCCCGGGTGGCCGTGGCGGGCGAACAGGCAGCCCTTGAGGAACTGTGGCGAGTCCTGGCCGTGGCTCGGTCGGTGTGCGAACTCGTCTCGGTGCTGGAGACGCTGGTGCTCCACGAGCAGCATGACGATGTCCGCGGGATCGTCGACGCCGTGCTCGCGGAGGAGCCGCGCAGGGTGGCCGAGTTCCTGCACCACCTCGGCGGCGCCCGACTCGACGCGGATTTCGAGCGGGCGATCGCGGTGGTCGGGGAGCTGCGCGGCGCGGATTTGGGCGCGATCAGGTCTGCCCTGGCGGAGCTGGGTGACGAGAACGCGCTGCGGCGGATCGACGCATCGTCGCCCAAGCGCTGGTTCCGCCGGAAGGGCTGATGGCGGATTCAGGCCATGCCCTGTTTTCCGTCCTGATGTTCTGTTTATGAAGTGGCCCCCACATCCGACCAGCCTTGTGTAAAGGACTGGTCTTATCTTCTGTTCACCTGTTGTTCGGGTTGTCGGGACCTCGCTAACTTCAGCGCCAGCTTCCTCCAGTCGCGCACCGGCGGACCCAAGCATCTCGCCGGTCTGACCTGGTATCAGCCGTTGTGCCCCCCGTTCCCCCTCAACAGGAGGCAGTTCCTTGCGTACCCCCACGTCCGCAGTCGCCCGCAAGTCCGTTCTCGCCGTTGCCGGTGCCGCCGCTCTCGCGATATCCAGCTTCGCCGCCGCCGCTCCGGCCGGTGCCGCGCCGACCGTGTACTCCAAGGGCGGCACGTCCTGGGTCCGGGCCTGTGACACGCTCGCCAAGGGCGACACGGTGTCCTGCCACGCGTTGAAGGTCGTCAACGCGCCCCAGCAGCTGACCCCGAACGCGACGCCGTCCGGGTTCGGGCCGAGCGACCTGCTGAGCGCCTACAACCTGCCGGCCAACGGCGGGGCGGGGATGACGATCGCGATCGTCGACGCCTACGACGACCCGAACGCCGAGTCGGACATGAACGCCTACCGCGCGCAGTTCGGCCTGCCGTCCTGCACCACCGCGAGCGGCTGCTTCAAGAAGGTCAACGAGACCGGCGGCACCAAGTACCCGCGGGCCAGCAGCAGCTGGGCCGGCGAGATCTCGCTCGACCTGGACATGGTGTCGGCCATCGCGCCGAACGCGCACGTCATCCTGGTCGAGGCGAGCACCGCGAACATGACCGACCTGGGCACCAGCGTCAACACGGCCGTGAAGCTCGGCGCGAAGTTCGTGTCCAACAGCTACGGCGGCGCCGAGTCCTCCACCGACCTGAGCTACGACAACACCTACTTCAACCACCCGGGCGTCGCGATCACCGTCTCGGCCGGCGACAGCGCGTACGGCGCGCAGTACCCCGCCTCCTCGCCGAACGTCACGGCGGTCGGCGGCACCGCGCTGCACCGCGACTCCTCGGCCCGCGGCTGGAGCGAGTCGGTGTGGAACACCAGCGCCACCGAGGGCACCGGCTCCGGCTGCTCGGCGTACGAGCCGAAGCCGACCTGGCAGAAGGACACCGGCTGCTCCCACCGCACCGTCTCGGACGTGTCGGCCGTCGCCGACCCGGCCACCGGCGTCGCGGTGTACCAGACGTACGGCGGCTCGGGCTGGTCGGTGTACGGCGGCACCAGTGCCTCCTCGCCGATCATCGCGGGCGTGTACGCGCTGGCCGGCACCCCGGCCGCGAGCATTCCGGCGGCGGACGGCTACAGCCACACCTCGGCGCTGAACGACGTCACCACCGGCTCGAACGGCACCTGCTCGCCGTCCTACCTGTGCACCGCGGGCACCGGCTACGACGGCCCGACCGGCAACGGCACCCCGAACGGCCTTGCGGCCTTCACCGGCTGATGAGGTAAAAAGGACCGAGTGCCCGTCCCCCCACCACGCAGGGGGGACGGGCACTCAGGCGTTCGGACGTCAGACCCGCGCGGAGTGCACCACGCTCGCCAGGACCTTCGGCAGCTCCGCGGCCGTCTCGGCCGTCTGGGCCCGCCAGGCGACGTGGCCGTCCGGGCGGACCAGCACGCAGCCGTCGGCCGCGACCTCGCGCAGCCGCTCCCACTGCCCGTACGGGTCGCGCAGGCCCTCGGTGGCGCCGATCACCCGGACGGTGACCTCGACGCCGGTGAGGCGCGCGGCCTCCCGGGCGGCGTCGTGCCAGGGGGCACCGCCGCGGCCGGTGAGCAGGACGAAGCGGCCGCGGCCGGTGATGTCCAGGGTGGAGCGGCGGTGGCCGCCGTCCTCCAGCCAGGCGTGCGGCACGCGGGCGCCGGGCCAGGTGGTGGCCTGGTAGTACAGCTCGGGGTCGCGCTCGGGGGCCGGCTCGGCGGTGCCGTCGTCGACCCGGGCGCCGCCGCGGTAGCGGTAGCCGATCTCCACACCGTGGGCGTTGGCCTGGTAGTTGATCCGGTCGGTGGCGGCGGCCAGGGCGGCGCGGCGGGCGTCGGCCTCCTCGCCGTCGTCGCCGAGGGAGCGCAGCAGCTCCCACTGCTCGGCGGCGCTCTGCTCGGCGGTGTAGCCCAGCGCGGCGGGGATGCCGAGGAAGTCCATCATGCTGCGCACCGCGCGGTCGACGACCTGGCCGCCGACCGGCTGCCGCTCCTCCTGGTAGGTGTCGAGCAGGCTCGGGTCGGCGGTGCCGTCCAGGACCAGCTTGAGCTTCCAGCAGAGGTTGAAGGAGTCGGCGACGGCCGTGTTGAGGCCGAGGCCGTTGGTGGGCGGCATCTGGTGGACGGCGTCGCCGACGCAGAACACCCGGCCGGTGCCGTAGCGCGGGGCGACGGTGGCGTTGACCTCCCAGGGGGAGACCCGCTTGACCGTGATCGGCACGACCGGGTCGCCGATGCTCTCCCGCAGGTGGTCGACGATCTCGGCGTGGTCCTCCGGGTCGAAGGAGTCGCCGTCCTTGAAGAACCGCAGGTACATCCACTCGTTCCACGGGCGGACGTTGACGAACACCCGGCCGTCCTCGGGCGGGTTGCCGGGGACGGCGCCGATGTACAGGATGCCGGGGCGGTGGGCGCTGTAGCGGGAGAGGTCGGCCTCGAACCAGATGGACGCGACCTTGGACAGGCCGGTGGCGCCCTCGACGGTCAGCCCGGCCTGCTCCATGACCTTGCTGCGGGCGCCGTCCGCGCCGATCACGTAGTCGGCGCGCACGGTGTAGGTCAGGCCGGACTGCCGCTCGGCTATCACCGCGGTGACGCCGTCCTCGTCCTGTTCCATGCTCAGGAACTCGTGGCCGAAGCGCAGTTCGCCGACGCCGGCCTCGCGGACCTGGTCCACGAGCAGCGGCTCCAGCAGGTGCTGCGGCAGGTTGCACATCAGGCTGGGGCTGGCGGCCTGGTAGTCGCCGACCCGGTCCGGGCCGTTGCCGTAGGCGCCGAGGCGGCTGACCTCGGGGCCGGAGAACGTCGTCATGAAGACGAAGTCGGCGAGGAGTTCGCGCGGCGCGGCCTGGGCGAGCACGGCCTGCTCGGCGCCGAGGTCGCGGAAGATCTCGCCGGTGCGCTGGTTGAGCAGGTGGGCGCGCGGGGTGTGCGCGGTGCCCGGGTACTTGCCGACCGCGAGGTGGCGCACGCCGTAGCGGGAGAGCGCCAGCGAGGCGACCAGGCCGGCGGGGCCGGCTCCGACGATCAGGACGGGGACGCGGACGTCAGGGATGGTGCGGTCGTTCAACTTAGGAAGCCTTCCTTGCGTACCCGCCGTAGACCACGGAGGTGTCCTTGTGCTCGGTGAGCTGGAACCGGCGGCCCAGCTCACCGTAGGTGATCTTGCCCTTGGCCCGCAGCCGAATGTCGCGAAGGACCTGGAACTGCGACCGGTTGGAGGCGAAGCCGACCAGGTCCTTGTTGTCCAGCCCGTGCCGGCGGAAGACCGCGTGCAGCTCCTCGGGCTTGATGAAGGCAGCCCAGTCGTGCAGGTCCTTCGGCGCGAAGCTGGTGGACTTCCAGTCCTGCGCCATCTTGATCATGGCGAGCTTGGACTGGAAGGTCCGGTTGATCGTGTCGTAGAGGTAGTAGGAGCCGGGCTTCAGCACCCGGACCGCCTCGGAGACGGCCTTGTCCACCGAGGTGACGTGCTCCAGCGTGTCGCAGCAGTACACCAGGTCGAAGCTGGCGTCCTCGAAGGGCAGTTCCTCGGCGACGCCCTGCAGGTAGGTGATCTCCAGCCCGGACTGCTTCGCGTGCGCGGCCGCGGCCTCCAGCGAGGGGCCGGACGGGTCCATCCCGGTGACGTGCGCGCCGACGCCGGCCCACAGCTCGGCCAGCAGGCCGC
Organism: Kitasatospora sp. NPDC094028; assembly: GCF_049543595.1. Taxonomy (NCBI): domain Bacteria; kingdom Bacillati; phylum Actinomycetota; class Actinomycetes; order Kitasatosporales; family Streptomycetaceae; genus Kitasatospora; species Kitasatospora sp. NPDC094028. The sequence continues at coordinate 372,895 of NZ_JBMVFA010000004.1, forward strand.
CGCCGCAGCCGATGTCCAGCACCTTCAGGCCCTTGGGGTCGATCCCGAGCCGGGTCAGCACCTTCTGGAAGTACTGGAACCGGGCCGGGGTGAACGCCTCCAGCGTCGCGAACGGCTGGTCGTCGTTCCACCAGGAGAGGTTGTTGTAGACGTCGTTGTCGACAGCCATGGTCGCGAACTCCTCAGGAGAGCTTGATGGTCGGGCGGTAGAGGTCGAGCCAGACGGCCAGGTCGAGGACGCGCTCGAAGGCCTCCCGCTCGTCCCGGCTGACGGCCTCGGCCGCGGAGTGCGCGGCACCGGTGAGTGCCGTGCGGTCGAAGAACTCGACCGCCTGGTGGTCGCCGGACAGCAGCTCGCCGACCTGGCGCTGCAACTCGGCAACGTAGCGCAGCTCCTGGGTGTTCGGGTAGAGCGCCTTCCGACGCTCCAGCACCGAGCGCGGCAGCACGTCCGAGACGGCGGCGCGCAGCAGGCTCTTCTCGCGGCCGTCGAAGGTCTTCATCGCCCACGGCGTGTTGAAGACGTACTCCACCAGCCGGTGGTCGCAGAACGGCACCCGCACCTCCAGGCCGACCGCCATGCTCATCCGGTCCTTGCGGTCCAGGAGCTGGCCGAGCAGGCTGGTCAGGTGCACGTAGCAGAACCGGCGCATCCGCTGCTCGTGCGCGGACTCGCCCGGCACGACCGGGAGTTCGGCGACGGTGTCGGCGTAGCGCTGCGCCCAGTAGCCGGGCACGTCGAGGGTGCGCAGCAGCAGGTCCGGGTTGATCAGCTTGGTGGGGTGGGACTTGGGGACGAGGCCGGAGGCGGTCACCCAGGGGAACATCTCCACTTCCTGGACGGCCGGGAGGTGGAACCACGGGTAGCCGCCGAAGATCTCGTCGGCGGACTCGCCGGACAGCGCGACCGTCGAGTGCTGCCGGATCGCCTTGAACAGCAGATACAGCGAGTTGTCGGCCTCGCCGAAGCCGAACGGCAGGTCGCGCGCGGTGACGGTGGCCCGGCGGACCTCGGGGTTGGCCAGCTCCTGGTGGTCGAGCCGGATGTCGTGGTGCTCGGTACCGATGTGCTCGACGACGGCGCGGGCGAACGGCGCGTCCTGCGAGCCGCGCCAGTCGTCCGGGCGGAACGCCTCGGGCTGCTCGAAGTCGACGGTGAAGGTGCGGGCCCGCTCGCCCCAGGTGGCCATCTTCCGGCCGGCCAGCGCGGTGAGGGCGCTGGAGTCGAGCCCGCCGGAGAGCAGCACGCACTGCGGGACGTCGGCGACCAGCTGCTTGGCGACGCTGTCCTCCAGCAGCTCCCGGACGTGCCGCACGGTGGTCTCGGTGTCGTCGCGGTGCTCGGCGACCTCCAGCCGCCAGTACACGTGCTCGCGCAGGCCGGAGCGGTCGACGGTCACCATGGTGCCCGGCTTGACCTCGTGCATGCCCGCCCAGACCGAGCGGCCGGGCTCCTTGACGAAGCCGAACAGCTCGCGGAAGCCGTCGGTGTCGACCACCGGCGAGACCGCCGGGTGGGCGAGCAGCACCTTGGCCTCGGAGCCGAACAGCACGCCGTGCTCGGTGGGGTGGTAGTAGAGCGGCTTGATGCCGAGCCGGTCGCGCACCAGCACCAGCCGGTCCACCCGGCCGTCCCACAGGCCGAAGGCGTACATGCCGTTGAGCTTGTCGGCGAGCTCCAGGCCCCACTCCAGGTAGCCGCGCAGGACCACCTCGGTGTCGCTGGAGGTGCGGAACTCGTGGCCGCGGCGGCGCAGTTCGTCGCGCAGCTCGGTGAAGTTGTAGGCCTCGCCGCTGTACGTCAGCGCGACCGGGCCGTCCGGCGTCTCGACCACCATGGGCTGCACGCCGCCCGCGAGGTCGATCACCGCGAGCCGGCGGTGCCCCAGGGCGGCGCAGCGCGACACCCAGGTGCCGCCGGCGTCCGGGCCGCGGCAGACCATGGTCTCGGTCATGGCCCGCAGGGCGGGCAGTTCACGTTCGAGGTCGAGCTGGAAGTCGATCCAGCCGGCGATCCCGCACATTCGCGTGTTCCTTCGTTCGGGAGAGGGGGAGCCGGGGGCTGGACGCCCCCGAAGGGGTCAGCGCAGCGCGTCGCGCTGCCGCCCGGCCATGTAGGTGGCCAGGCCGTCGATGTGCGAGCGCCCGGTGGGCTCGAAGAAGAAGCGGTCGAACACGCCCGCCAGGAACGAGTACGGGCGGTTCAGCTCGGCGGCCCAGCGCCAGCTGAACCGGGCGCCGGCCTCGGTGGGTTCGACGACGTAGTCCTCGACCAGGCTGCGGAAGATCGGGCTGGTCCCCTCGGTGGCGGTGAAGGTCTTGCGGGTGCCCTCCTCCCAGCGGTAGAACCGCTCGCGCAGGACGAGACCGCTGTTCATCTCGATCTCCCGGGTGGTGCCGACGCCGAACGGGCGCGGCGAGGTCCAGGTCAGCTGCCGCATGCCCTTGGTCCAGCTCGACACGCCGTCGCCGACGAGGGCGTCCCAGGTCTCCTCGGCGGAGAACGGAACCTCGACGGAACGGGCGTGGTACAGCGGGGCGGAGGCGAACAGCGAGTCGTCGGCCTCCTCGATCGGATACCAGCGGCGGGCCATGGGGACGGGTCCTTTCCCGGGGATGAACGGTCGGTGCGTCGGAGGGGCGGGGGTTACGGCTTGCGGCCGCGGAAGAGCGCGACGCTGCCGCGCGTCACCAGGTCGAACTCGTCGAAGTTCTGCTTGAGCTGGTCGCGCAGGTCGGCCAGGTCGTCCTCGTCGTTGTGGAAGACGCCCTTCTGGTTGAGGTTCTTCATCAGCCAGCGGCCGGCGCCGGAGACCGGCACCCCGGAGGAGAGGATGGTGTGGCCGAACACGGTGCCGCCGGAGCGGACGGCGGTGGCCGCGTGCTTGATCGCCACGCCCTTCTCGCGCAGGCTGCCGGGGACGCAGTGCAGCAGGAAGCTCAGCGAGGCCGAGTCGTGGCTGCCCTCGGGGACGGGGATCGGCTCCAGGCAGTTGGCGACCACCTTGGTGGTCTTGAAGTGCGCGAGCCGCTGCGCGGCGAAGTCGAGGGTGCTGGGGTTGAGGTCGGCCAGCGTGATCTCGGGGTTCGACACGGGGAAGCGGGCCCGGTCCAGCAGGTAGCCGGTGCCGACGCCGATCTCCAGGTGCTTGGCGCCGAGGCAGGTGTTGTACATCTTCAGGAAGTCGCGCGGCGAGGCGCGCCAGAACAGCGGGGCGCTGCCGCGGAAGACCATGAAGTCGTAGAAGGCCAGGTTGCGGCCGTGGTAGGGGGACTGCCCGTCGTCGACCGCCTGCTCCAGGGAGACGCCGGGGCGGTAGTCGTGGTCGGTGCTGGTCATGGTGCTCTCTTCCGGTTCGGGTCGGGCTGCCGGGTCGGCGGGTCGGGCAGTCGGTCCGGGACGGGGCCCCGGGGTCACGCGGTCGGTTCGGCGAGCCGGTCGAGGACGGCCCGCATGGTGGCGGCGGCGTGCTCGCCGGTCAGGGTGAAGTGGTCGCCCGCCACCTCGGCCTCGGTGTGCGGGACGGGCCAGGCCGCCTGCCACCCGGCGGCCGGGAAGTCGGGGAGCGGCCGGTCGGCCCGGAACTGCAGGGTGGGGGCGGTCAGGGGCTGCGGCTGCCAGTCGGCGAAGAGCCGGCCGTAGCCGCCCATCGCGGTCAGGCAGGCGTCGTCCCAGGAGGTCTGGTCGTCCGTCAGGTAGCCGGCGATCCGCTCCTGGATGCGGGGGAGGATCTCGCTGCCGGGCCGGTAGCTGTCCAGCAGCACCAGCGCGGCGGGTGCGGTGCCCTGCTTCTCCAGCCGCTCGGCGACGGCGTGCGCGATCCAGCCGCCCGCCGAGTGGCCGAGCAGGACGAACGGCGCGCCGTCTGCGAGGCGTTCGACGTCCTCGGCGTGCAGGCGCACCAGCGCGTCGAGGTCGGCGGGCAGCCGCTCGCCGGCGGTGAAGCCGGGGGCGGGCAGTGCCCACAGCTCGTGCCGGCCCCGCACCTCGGCGGCCAGCCGGGCGTACTGCTGGGCGCCCGAGCGGGTGGCGAAGGACGGGAAGCAGAAGAAGCGCGGCGCGGCCGGTCCCTGGGCGAGCCGGACGGGTGCCGGGCGCTCCCCGGAACCGGGCGGGGCGTCGAAAGTGTCCCGGAACCGGGCGGCGGCCGCAAGGAGTTCGCCGAACTCGGCGAACCGGCCCTCGGCGGCGGCGCGCGGGGCGAGCGCGGTCAGCAGGCCGCCGGCCGTGGCGGCGTCCGCCTCGGCGGGGGCGGCGTCCAGCCCGGCCCGCAGGTGCGCGGCGAGCGCGTCCAGGGTGGGGTGGTCGAAGACGGCGGTGGCCGGCAGCGGCAGGCCGGTGGCGGCCTGCAGGGCGGCGCTCAGTTCGGTGGCGGCGAGCGAGTCGAGGCCCAGCTCGGGCAGGCCGAGGCCCGACTCGACCTCCTCGGTCGACTCGTGGCCGAGCGCGGCGGCCACCTGGGCGGCCACCAACTCCCGCAGCAGTGCGTGCTGTTCGGTGGCGTCGAGGCCGGCCAGCCGCTCGCGCAGCCGGGGCGGCGCGGCGGTGTCGACGGATTCCACGGGCTCGACGACGGTGGCCGTGGCCGTGGCCGTGGCCGTGGCCGTGGCCGCCGCCGTGACGCCCTCCGGCCAGAACCGGCGGCGCTGGAAGGCGTAGGTGGGCAGGGCGACCGGCTCCGACCCGGCGCCGGCGAACACCGCCGCCCAGTCGACCGGCACGCCGTGCACGTGCGCGCGGGCCAGCGCGGTGAGCGCGCTCTCCGCCTCCGGCCGGCCGGACCGCAGCAGCGGCACCGCGGCGGGGGCCGTGGCCCCGGGTTCGGCCGCCAGCGCGTCCCGGACCAGCGCCGACAGTACGCCGCCGGGCCCGAGTTCGAGGAAGGCCGTCACCCCGTCCGCGGCCATCGCGCGCACCCCGTCGTGGAAGCGGACCGCCTCCCGGATGTGCCGCACCCAGTACTCGGGGGTGCACACCTGCGCCGTCACGGCCGGCTCGCCGGTCAGGTTGGACAGCAGCCGCAGGCGCGGCGGCCGGTACTCCAACTCCTGTGCCACCTGCAGGAACTCGTCCAGCACGCCGTCCATCAGCGGCGAGTGGAAGGCCCGGGTGACGCGCAGCCGCTTGGTGCGGCAGCCGCGCGCGGCGAGCTCCGCCGCCACCTCCTCGACGGCCTCGGCCAGGCCGGAGACGACCGTCGCCCGGGGCCCGTTGACGGCGGCGACGCCGACCACGTCCTCCCGGCCGGCCAGCAGCGGCAGCACCTCCGCCTCGGCCGCCTCCACGGCCGTCATCGCGCCGCCCTCCGGCGAGGCCTGCATCAGGCGGCCGCGCGCCGCGACCAGCCGGCAGGCGTCGTCCGGCGACAGCACGCCGGCCGCGCAGGCCGCCGTCAGCTCGCCGATCGAGTGGCCGCCGACCCAGTCCGGGGTGACCCCCCAGGACTCCAGCAGGCGGAAGGAGGCCAGGCCGACCGCGAACAGCCCGGCCTGGGTGAACACCGTCTGGTCCAGCGACTCGGCGGCCGGGGTGCCCTCGTCGGCGAACAGCACCTCGCGCAGCGCGGGCCGGCCGGGGGCCGCCAGGTGGTCGTCCAGCCGGTCGCACACCTCGTCCAGGGCGCGGGCGAACACCGGGTACGCCTCGTACAGGCCGCGGCCCATGCCCGGGCGCTGGCTGCCCTGACCGGGGAACAGGAAGCCGACCCGGCCGCCGGTGGCCGCGGTGCCGCGCACCAGGCCCGGGGCGGGCGTGCCCGCCGCGAGCGCGGCCAGGCCGGCCCGCAGCTCGTCCAGGTCGCGGCCGAGCAGCACGGCCCGGTGCGGCAGCGCGGCCCGGGTCAGCGCCAGCGAGCGGCCGATCGCGGCCGGGTCCTGCCGGTCCGACCGGTCCGACCGGCTGAGGTGCGCGGCCAGCCGTTCGGCCTGGCCGCGCAGCGCGGCCTCCCCGCGGGCCGACACCGGCCAGGGCAGCACCGGCAGCGGGGCGCGCTCGGTCGGGGCCGGTGCGGGCCGGTGCGCCTCGGCGGGCGCCTGCTCCAGGACGACGTGCGCGTTGGTGCCGCTGATGCCGAAGGCGGACACGCCCGCGCGGCGCGGGCGGCCGTGCTCCGGCCACTCGACCGGTTCGGTGAGCAGCGCGAGGCCGCCGCCGGACCAGTCCACGTGCGGGGTGGGCTCATCGGTGTGCAGGGTGGGCGGCAGCATGCCGTGCCGCATCGCCTGCACCATCTTGATCACCCCGGCCATGCCCGCGGCCGCGGCGGTGTGGCCGATGTTGGACTTGATCGAGCCGAGCCACAGCGGCCGCCCGTCCGGCCGGTCCTGGCCGTAGGTGGCGAGCAGCGCCTCGGCCTCGATCGGGTCGCCGAGCGGGGTGCCGGTGCCGTGCGCCTCCACCGCGTCGACCTCGCCGGGGGCGAGCCGGGCGTTGGCGAGCGCCTGGCGGATCACCCGCTGCTGGGCGGGGCCGTTGGGGGCGGACAGGCCGTTGCTGGCGCCGTCCTGGTTGGTCGCGCTGCCGCGGATGACGGCGAGCACCGGGTGCCCGTTGCGGCGGGCGTCGGAGAGGCGTTCCAGCAGCAGCACGCCGGCGCCCTCGCCCCAGGCGGTGCCGTCCGCGGCCGCGGCGAAGGGCTTGCAGCGGCCGTCCGGGGCGAGGCCGCGCTGACGGCTGAAGCCGATGAAGGCCTGCGGCGTGGTCAGCACGGTGACGGCGCCGGCGATGGCCAGCGTGCTCTCCCCGGAGCGCAGCGACTGGCAGGCCAGGTGCATCGCGACCAGGGAGGACGAGCAGGCGGTGTCGACGGTGACGGCCGGGCCCTCCAGGCCGAAGGTGTAGGCGAGCCGGCCCGAGATGACGCTGGCCGCGTTGCCGGTCAGCAGGTAGCCCTCGACGCCGCCGCCCGCGCCCTGCGCGAGCAGCGGGTAGTCCTGGCCGCTGGAGCCGGCGAACACGCCGGTGCGGGAGCCGCGCAGCGCGGTCGGGTCGATGCCGGCGTTCTCGACGGCCTCCCAGGCGGTCTCCAGCAGCAGGCGCTGCTGCGGGTCCATGGCCAGGGCCTCGCGCGGGCCGATGCCGAAGAAGGCGGCGTCGAAGCGGTCGGCGTCGTGCAGGAAGCCGCCCTCGCGGACGTAGCTGCGGCCGGGGCGGTCCGGGTCGGGGTCGTAGATGCCGTCGAGGTCCCAGCCGCGGTTCTCCGGGAACGGGGTGACGGCGTCGCGGCCGTCCGCGACCAGCTGCCACAGGTCGTCCGGGCCGGCGACCTCGCCGGGGTAGCGGCAGGCCATCGCGACGATCGCGATCGGCTCGGCGTCGTCGGCGGCCGCCTGGACGGGCGCGGCGCCGCCGTCCGTGCCCGGGGCGCCGGTGAGTTCGGCGAGCAGGTACCCGGCCAGCGCCTCGGGCGTCGGGCGGTCGAAGGCGACGGCGGCGGGCAGCCGCAGGCCGGTGGCGGCCATCAGCCGGTTGCGCAGCTCGACGGCGGTGAGCGAGACGAAGCCCAGGTCGCGGAAGGGGCGGCCGGGGGCGACCGGGTCGTCCAGGCCGAGGACGGCGGTGACGTGGGTGGCCACCAGGTCGAGCAGCAGCCGCTCGCGGTCGGGCTGGGATAGGGCGGCGAGCTGCGCGCGCAGTTCGGAGCCGGCGCTGCCGCTCTCCCGCTCGTCCGGCTCGGCGGCGGGCGCGCTGCCCGCGGGGCCGGCGGCGGCCGGGACGGTCTCGACCCAGTAGCGGCGGCGCTGGAACGGGTAGGTGGGCAGGTCGGGGTGGGCGCCGGCGGGCAGGAACGGCGCCCAGTCGACGGGCAGGCCGTGGGTGTGCAGGTGGGCCGCGGAGGCCAGGACGCGGGTCCAGTGGCCCTCGGTGCGGCGCAGCGTGCCGGTGACCAGGGCGTCGGCGGTGTCCAGGGTCTCCTCGATGGCCGGGGTCAGCACCGGGTGCGGGCTGACCTCGACGAAGGCGGCGTGGCCCTGGGCGGCGAGGTCGCGGACGGCCGGTTCGAGCAGCACCGGCCGGCGCAGGTTGGTGTACCAGTAGCCGGCGTCCAGGGCCGTGGTGTCGAGCCAGCCGCCGGTGACGGTGGAATAGAAGGGGACGGCGGCCCGCTGCGGCGCGATGCCGGCGAGGGCTTCGGCGAGCCGGGCCTCGATGGCCTCGACGTGCGGGGAGTGCGAGGCGTAGTCCACGTCGATGCGGCGGGCCCGGATCTCGGACTGCTCGCAGTGGGCGAGGAGTTCGTCGAGGGCGTCGCCGTCCCCGGCGACCACGGTGCTGGCGGGGCCGTTCAGCGCGGCGACCGAGATCCGGCCCGCCCAGCGGGTCAGCAGCTCCTCGGCCTCGGCGCGCGGCAGCGAGACCGAGGCCATGCCGCCCCGGCCACTGATCGCGGTGATGGCCTGGCTGCGCAGCGCGGCGATCCGGGCGCCGTCCTCCAGCGACAGCGCCCCGGCGACGGTGGCGGCGGCGATCTCGCCCTGGGAGTGGCCGATGACGGCGGCGGGTTCGATGCCGAGCGAGCGCCACAGGGCGGCCAGCGAGACCATCATGGCGAACAGGGCGGGCTGGACGACGTCGACCCGGGTCAGGTCGCCGCCGCCGCGCAGCACCTCGGTGAGGTTCCAGTCCACGTGCGGGGCCAGCGCGGCCTCGCAGACGGCGATCGAGCGGGCGAACACCTCGGAGGAGTCCAGGAGTTCGGCGCCCATGCCGAGCCACTGCGAGCCCTGGCCGGGGAACACGAACACCGGGCGCTCGAACGCGCCGGCGCCGGTGACGAGTTCGGGAGCGCTGGTGCCCTCGGCGAGCGCGGCCAGGCCGTTCAGCAGCTCCGCGCTGCTCCGGCCGAGCACGACGGCGCGCTGCTCCAGCGCGGCGCGGCCGGTGAGCAGGGTGCGGCCGACCGCGCGCAGGTCGGCGCCGGGGTGCTCCAGCAGGTAGGCCGACAGCTGCCCGGCCCGGGCCCGCAGGGCGCGCTCGCTGTGCGCGGAGAGCACCCACGGCACCACCGCGGAGGGCGGGTCGACGACCTCGACGGCCGACTCGGTGTCCGGAGCCTGCTCCAGGACGACGTGCGCGTTGGTGCCGCTCGCGCCGAAGGCCGACACCGCGGCCCGGCGCGGCCGCCCGTCCACCTCGGGCCAGGCGCGCTCCGCGGTGAGCAGCTCGACGGCGCCCGCCGACCAGTCGACGTGCGGCGTGGGCTCGTCCACGTGCAGGGTGCGCGGCAGCACGCCGTTGCGCAGCGCCATCACCGTCTTGATCACCCCGGCGACGCCGGCGGCGGCCTGGGTGTGGCCGATGTTGGACTTCACCGAGCCGAGGTACAGCGGCCGTTCGGCGGGCCGGTCCTGGCCGTAGGTGGCCAGCAGGGCCTGCGCCTCGATCGGGTCGCCGAGGGTGGTGCCGGTGCCGTGCGCCTCGACGGCGTCGACGTCGCCCGCCGCCAGCCGGGCGTTGTCGAGCGCCTGCCGGATGACCCGCTGCTGGGCGGGGCCGTTGGGCGCGGTCAGCCCGTTGGAGGCGCCGTCCTGGTTGACGGCCGAGCCGCGCACCACCGCGAGCACCGGGTGGCCCAGGCGCTGCGCGTCCGAGAGCCGTTCCAGCAGCAGCACGCCGACGCCCTCGCCCCAGCCCGTTCCGTCCGCGGCGGCGGCGAAGGCCTTGCAGCGGCCGTCCGGGGACAGGCCGCGCTGGCGGCTGAACTCGACGAACATGCCGGGCGAGGCCATCACCGCGGCGCCGCCCGCCACCGCCGTGGCGCACTCGCCGCGGCGCAGCGACTGGACGGCCAGGTGCAGCGAGACCAGCGAGGAGGAGCAGGCCGTGTCGACGGTGAGCGCCGGGCCCTCCAGGCCGAAGGTGTAGGACAGCCGGCCGGAGATGACGCTGGCCGCGCCGCCCGCCAGCAGGTACCCCTCCAGGCTTTCGGTGGCGCGCTGGGCGAGCGCCGCGTAGTCCTGCTGGCCGGTGCCCATGAACACGCCGGTGCGGGAGCCGCGCAGGGTGGCCGGGTCGATGCCGGCCCGCTCGAAGGTCTCCCAGGTGGCCTCCAGGAGCAGGCGCTGCTGCGGGTCCATGGCCAGGGCCTCGCGCGGGCCGATGCCGAAGAAGGCGGCGTCGAAGCGGTCGGCGGCGTCCAGGAAGCCGCCCTCGCGGGCGTAGGTGTGCCCGATCCGGTCCGGGTCCGGGTCGTACAGGCCCTCGACGTCCCAGCCGCGGTCGGTCGGGAAGCCGGTGACCGCGTCGGTGCCGTCCGCGACCAGCCGCCACAGGGCCTCGGGGGAGTCGACGCCGCCGGGGTACCGGCAGGCCATGCCGACGATCGCGATCGGCTCGCCCTCGACGGACTCCCGCTCCTGGAGACGCCGGCGCGTCTCCTGCAGATCGGCGGTCACCCGCTTGAGGAAGTAGCGGAGCTTTTCCTCGGTCTCGTTCGCCACGGTGGCGCAACCCCTTCAGGAGGACTGGACGGTGGGACAGGCGGACGGCTGGTCAGGAGATGCCGAGCTCATTGGTGATGAAGTCGAACACCTCGTCGTCGTCGGCCGACTCCAACTCCAGCTCGCCGTCCGGGTTCTCGCTCTCCCCGGTGGCGCGCTGGTCGCTCCAGCGGGCGGCCAGGGCGCGCAGCCGGGCGCCGATCCGGGCCCGGTCGGGGTGGTCGGCGGCGAGTCGGGCGAGGGCGGTGTCGAGGCGGTCGAGGTCGTCCAGCAGCGGGGCGGCCGCGGGTGTGCCCTCGCGGGGGAGCGCGCCGTCCAGGTAGCGGGCCAGTTCGGCCGCCGTCGGGTAGTCGAAGACGAGCGTGGCGGGCAGCCGCAGGCCGCTGGCGGCGGTCAGCCGGTTGCGCAGTTCGACGGCGGTCAGCGAGTCGAAGCCGAGGTCGCCGAAGGTACGGTCGGCGCCGACCGCGGTCGCGTCGGCGTGGCCGAGCACCACCGCGATCTGGGCCCGGACCAGGTCCAGCAGGGCGCGTTCGCGCTCCGGCCCGTCCAGCCCGGCGAGCCGGCGGCGCAGCTCGTCGGCCGCCCCGGCCTCCCGGGGGCGGGCCGGGCCGGCCAGCCCGTGCAGCAGCGGCGGCAGGTCGGGGCCGGCGGCGCGCAGGGCCGCCGCGTCGAGCCGCACCGGCAGCAGCACGGGCTCGCCGCCGGTCAGCGCGGCGTCGAACAGCGCCAGGCCGTCCGCCTCGGTGAGCGAGCGGACGCCGGCGCGGCGCATCCGGCCCAGCGTCGCCTCGTCGAGTGCCCCGGCCATGCCGTCGCGCTGCTCCCACGGGCCCCAGGCCAGCGAGAGGGCGGGGCGGCCCTGGGCGGTGCGGTGCCGGGCGAGGGCGTCCAGGAAGGCGTTGGCCGCCGAGTAGGCGCCCTGACCGGCGCCGCCGAGGGTGGCCGTCGCCGAGGAGAACAGGACGAAGGCGGCGTCGCTGCCCTCGGTCAGTTCGTGCAGGTGCCAGGCGGCGTCGGCCTTCGGGCGCAGCGCGGCGTCGAAGTGCGCGGCGTCGAGGGCGGCGAGCGCGCCGTCCGCCGTCACGCCGGCCGCGTGCACGACGGCGGTCAGCGGGTGTGCGGCGGGGACGGCGGCCAGCACCTCGGCCAGCGCGGCGCGGTCGCCCGCGTCGCAGGCCGTGACGGTCACCTCGGCGCCGAGCGCGGCCAGTTCGGCGCGCAGTTCGGCGGCGCCGGCGGCGGCCGGGCCCTGACGGCCGAGCAGCAGCAGGTGGCGGGCGCCGTGCTCGGTGACCAGGTGGCGGGCGAGCAGGGCGCCGAGCGCGCCGGTGCCGCCGGTGACCAGGACGGTGCCCTCGGGGTCGAGGACGGCGGGCGCGGCGGGCGCGGCGGCGCGGGCCCGGACCAGCCGGGGTGTCAGGACGCCCCCGGCCCGCTGGGCGAGCTGCGGTTCCCCGGTGACGGCGGCGGTCTGCAGGGCGGCGGCCGGGTCGGCGCCGGCCGGGTCGAGGTCGAGCACCACGAACCGGCCCGGGTGCTCGGCCTGGGCGGCCCGGACCAGGCCCCACAGCGGGGCCTGGGTGAGGTCCGGCACGTCCTGGTCGGCGCCGGCGGCGACCGCGCCGCGGGTCAGCACGACCAGGCGGGAGGCGGCGAACCGCTCGTCCTCGGCCCAGGCGACCAGGGTGGCGGCGGTGTGCTCCAGCGCGGCGCGCACGGCGCCGGGCAGGTCGCCGTCCGGGGCCTGCCGCGGCAGCAGGAAGACGGTGTCGGGTGCCTCGGCGGCGGTGAGCGCGGCGAGGTCCGGGTAGCGCTCGGGGGCGACGTCCGCGCCCAGCTCGCCGTCCCCGAGGACGGCCCAGCGGCCGACGCCGCCGGTGGCCGGCTCGGCGGGCGTCCAGTCGACGCGGAACAGCGCGTCGCCGACCCCGGCCCGGGAGGCCGCGCGCAGCTGCTCGACCGAGACCGGCCGGGCCCGCAGCGAGGCCACCGCGAGGACCGGCGCGCCGCTCTCGTCGGCCACCTGCAGGGACATCGCGTCCGGCCCGGCGGGGGCCAGGCGCACCCGCAGCGCGGTCGCGCCGGCCCGGTGCAGGCGCACGCTGTTCCAGGCGAACGGCAGCAGCACCCGCTCGCCGGTGGTGCCGACCAGGCCGGTGTGCAGCGCCGCGTCCAGCACCGCCGGGTGCACGCCGAAGCCGGCGTCCCGGGCCTGCTCGGGCGCGGTCACCTCGCCGAACAGCTCCTCGCCGCGCCGCCACATCGCCCGCAGGCCCTGGAACGACGGGCCGTAGGCGAAGCCGGCGCGGGCGACGGCCTCGTAGAAGTCGTCGACGGACACCTGCTCGGCGCCCTCGGGCGGCCAGACGCCGTCCGCCCGCCAGGCCGGCTCGTCGGTGCCGCCCGCGGCGAGGACGCCGCCGGCGTGCCGGGTCCACGGCTGCGGCTCGGCGCCCTCCAGGGCGGGTGCGTCGCCGTCGTCGGGCCGGGAGTAGACGGCGATCGGCCGGCGGCCGGTGCCGTCGTCGGGGCCGACCACCAGCTGCAGTTGGCGGGCGTCGGCGCCGGTGAGGACGAGCGGGGCCTCCTGGTCCAGCTCCTCGACGGCCGTGCAGCCGGTCAGCCGGGCGGCGTGCAGCGCCAGGTCCAGGTAGGCGGTGCCGGGCACCACCACGGTGTCCAGCACGACGTGGTCGGCCAGCCAGCGGTGCGAGCGGACGGACAGCCGCCCGGTGAGGATCAGCCCGCCGCCGTCGGCGGGGGTGACGGCGGCGCCCAGCAGCGGGTGCCCGGCGGCCGCGACGCCCAGGCCGGCGGGCTCGGCCGCGGCGGCGTGGCCGGCGTCCAGCCAGTAGCGCTCGCCCTGGAACGGGTAGGTCGGCAGGTCGACCGGGTGGGCGGCCGGGCCGCCGAGGACGGCCGACCAGTCGACCGGGACGCCGCGCGCGTGTGCCCCGGCGAGGGCGGCGAGCGCGGTGTCGGGCTCCGGGCGGCCCTTGCGCAGCAGCGGCAGGGCGGCGATCGCCGCGGCCCGCTCGCCCGCGCCGTTCTGCGCCATCGCGGACAGCACGCCGTCCGGGCCCAGCTCGAGGAGGGTGGTGACGCCCTGGCCGAGCAGGTGGCGCACCCCGTCGTGGAAGCGCACCGCCTCCCGGACGTGGCGCACCCAGTACTCGGGGGTGCGGATCTCGGCCCCGTCCACCGGCAGCCCGGTGAGGTTCGAGACCAGCGGGAGCACCGGCTCACGCAGGGTCAGGCCGGCCAGCACCTCGCGGAACCGGTCGAGCATGCCCGTCATCCGCGGGGAGTGGAAGGCGTGGCTGACGGTCAGCCGCTTGGTGCGCCGGCCCTCGGCCCGCAGCCGCTCGGCCAGCTCGGTGACGGTCGCCTCGTCGCCGGAGACCACCACCGCCCGCGGCCCGTTGACGGCGGCGATGCTCGCCAGCGCCTCCTTGCCGGCCAGCAGCGCGGCGACCTCGGCCTCGTCCGCCTCGACGGCCACCATGGCGCCGCCGGAGGGCAGTTCCTGCATCAGCCGGCCGCGCGCGGCGACCGCCGTGACGGCGTCCTCCAGCGAGAACACCCCGGCGACGTGCGCGGCGGCCAGCTCGCCGATGGAGTGGCCGAGCAGGAAGTCGGGCGTCAGGCCCCAGGATTCGGCCAGCCGGTACAGCGCCACCTCCAGCGCGAACAGCGCGGCCTGGGTGAACGCCGTCTCGTCCAGTTTCCCCTGCAGCGCGTCGTCCTCGGCGAGCAGCGCCTCGCGCACCGGCAGGCCGGTGCGCTCCGCCAGCAGGGCGCAGACCTTGTCCAGCTCGGCGGCGAACACCGGGAAGCGGGCGTGCAGTTCACGCCCGGCGCCGGCCCGCTGGGAGCCCTGGCCGGTGAACAGGAAGGCGAGCTTGCCGGGGCGGGTCGCGTCGGCGCGGACCAGCTGCGGGGCGGCGGCGCCGGTGCGCAGCGCGTCCAGGCCGGCGAGCAGGGCGGCGCGGCCGTCGCCGAGCACCACGGCCCGGTGGTCGAGGTCCGCCCGGGCGGTGACCAGCGTGCGGGCCACGTCGGCCGGCTGCCAGTCGGGGTGGGCGGCGACGGCGGCGGCGAGCCGGTCGGCCTGGGCTGTCAGGGCCTGCGGGGTGCGGGCGGACAGCAGCCACGGGGTGGCGGCGGGCGGCTCGGCGGGCGACGCCGACGGCTCCTCGGCGGGGGCCTGCTCCAGGATCACGTGGGCGTTGGTGCCGCTGATCCCGAACGAGGACACCGCCGCCCGCCGGGGCCGGTCGGCGGCCGGCCAGGCCCGCCGCGTGGTGGTCAGCTCGACGGCGCCGCGCGACCAGTCGACCTGCGGGGTCGGCTCGTCCACGTGCAGGGTCGCGGGCAGCTCGCCGTGCCGCATCGCCAGCACCATCTTGATCACCCCGGCGACGCCGGCGGCGAGCTGGGTGTGGCCGATGTTGGACTTCACCGAGCCGAGCTGCAGCGGCCGTTCGGCGGGCCGCTCCTTGCCGTAGGTGGCCAGCAGGGCCTGCGCCTCGATCGGGTCGCCGAGCCGGGTGCCGGTGCCGTGCGCCTCGACGGCGTCGACCTGGTCGGCCGTCAGCCGGGCGTCGGCCAGCGCCTGCCGGATGACCCGCTGCTGGGCCGGCCCGCTGGGCGCCGTCAGGCCGTTGGAGGCGCCGTCCTGGTTGATCGCCGAGCCGCGCACCACCGCGAGCACCGGGTGCCCGTTGGCCCGCGCGTCCGACAGCTTCTCGACCAGCAGCACGCCGACGCCCTCGCCCCAGGCGGTGCCGTCCGCCGCCCCGGCGAAGGCCTTGCAGCGGCCGTCCGGGGCGAGGCCGCGCTGGCGGCTGAACTCGATGAACATGTGCGGCGCCGCCATCACGGCCGCGCCGCCGACCAGCGCCATCGTGCACTCGCCGTCGCGCAGCGCCCGGCCGGCCAGGTGCAGGGCCACCAGCGAGGAGGAGCAGGCGGTGTCCACGGTGACCGCCGGGCCCTCCAGCCCGAAGGCGTACGAGAGCCGCCCGGAGGCGACGCTGACGGTGGTGCCGGTCAGCAGGTAGCCCTCGGCGCCCTCGGCGGTGTGCGGCCCGGCGGCGTAGCCGAGCGGGGACGCCCCGACGAACACGCCGGTGCGGCTGCCGCGCACCGAGGACGGGTCGATGCCGGCCCGCTCGAACGCCTCCCAGGACGTCTCCAGCAGCAGCCGCTGCTGCGGGTCCATCGCCACCGCCTCGCGCGGGCTGATCCCGAAGAACGCGGCGTCGAAGCGCTCCGCGCCCCGCACGAAGCAGCCGTGCTTGACGTAGCTCTTCCCCGCGGCGTCCGGGTCCGGGTCGTACAACTCCTCGGTGTCCCAGCCGCGTTCGGTGGGGAACTCGGCCACGGCGTCACGCCCGTCGGCCAGCAGCCGCCAGAAGTCCTCCGGGGAGCGGACGTCCCCGGGGAAGCGGCAGGCCATGCCGACGATCGCGATCGGCTCGTGCCGGGCCTCGGTCAGCCGGCGGTTCTGCTGCTCCAGCCGCCGGGTCTCCTTGACCGAGGCCCGCAGCGCCTCCAGCACCTTGTCCTGTGATGCAGCCATCGTTGGTCTCCGCACTCCGAACGCGATCAGAAGTCAGTGGACTCGGTGTCGTGATCACCGGCGCTGTCGCCGGTACCGAGGGCCAGGCCGATCAGGTCGTCGACGTCCATGTCGTCGACCTCGGCCAGCTCCTCCTCCTCGGCCCGGGCGTCCCCGGCCGGGGGCGGCCCGTCCGGTCCCGGGCCGCCGGCCAGGGCCAGCAGCGCGTCCAGCAGGCCGGCCGCGCGCAGCCTCGCCGGCGGGATGGTGGCGAGCAGCCGGGCCACCTCGGCGTCCGCCGCCGGATCGCCGTCCGCCGACTCGCCCTGGGCGGGCGCCAGTTCGGTGAGCAGGAAGCGGCCCAGCGCCTCGGGCGTCGGGTGGTCGAAGACCAGCGTGGCGGGCAGCCGCAGCCCGGTGGCCGCGCTCAGCCGGTTGCGCAGCTCGACGGCGGTCAGCGAGTCGAAGCCGAGCTGCTTGAACGCCTGGGCGGGCTGGATGGCCTCGTCGGTGGCGTGGCCGAGCACGACGGCCGCATGGCCGCGCACCAGGTCCAGCAGCACCCGGGCCCGGCCGGCCTCGGGCAGCCCGGCCAGCCGGCCGGCCAGTGCCGAGCGGCCGCCGTCGCCGCCGGCCGCCGCCACCGCCCGCCGGGTGGAGCCGCCGACCAGCTGCCGCAGCAGCGGCGGCACCGGGCCGGTGGCGAACGCGGCGCGGGCCGCCGTGACGTCGAGCTTCATCGCGACCAGCTGCGGCTGGTCGGCGCGCAGCGCGGCGCTGAACAGCGCCAGGCCCTCGGCGTCGCCGAGCGGGCTGATCCCGGAGCGGCGCATCCGGGTCAGGTCGGCCGCGTTCAGGTGGCCGGTCATCGCGCTGGCCTGCTCCCACAGGCCCCAGGCGACGGCGAGGCCGCTGGTGCCCTCGGACCGGCGGCGCTGGGCGAGCGCGTCGAGGAAGGCGTTGGCGGCCGCGTAGTTGCCCTGGCCGGGGCCGCCGAGCACGGCGGCGGAGGAGGAGAACAGGACGAAGGCGGCGAGGTCGGCGTCCCGGGTCAGCTCGTGCAGGTGCCAGGCGGCGTCCACCTTGGGGCGCAGCACGGACTCCAGCTGGGCGGGGGTGAGCGAGGCGATCACCGCGTCGTCCAGGACGCCGGCCGCGTGCACGACGCCGGTCAGCGGGTGCGCGGCGGGGACGGCGGCGAGCACCTCGGCGAGCGCGGCGCGGTCGGCGGTGTCGCAGGCGGCGATGGTCACCTCGGCGCCGAGTGCGGCGAGTTCGGCGCGCAGCTCCTCGGCGCCGGCGGCGGCCGGGCCGCGGCGGCCGAGCAGCAGCAGGTGGCGCACGCCGTGCTCGGCGACCAGGTGGCGGGCGACCAGGCCGCCCAGTACGCCGGTGCCGCCGGTGATCAGCACGGTGCCGTCCGGATCGAGCGCGGTCGGCATGGTGAGCACGACCTTGCCGGTGTGCCTGGCCTGGCTCATGAACCGGAACGCGTCCAGCGCGCGCCGCACGTCCCAGGTGGCGGCGGGCAGCGGCCGCAGCACGCCGCGTTCGAAGAGCGGCATCAGCTCGCCCATCATCCGGCCGATCCGCTCGTAGCCGGCCTCGATCAGGTCGAACCACAGGTAGCTGGTGCCGGGGTGGGCGGCGGTGACCTCGTCCGCGTCGCGGATGTCGGTCTTGCCCATCTCGACGAACCGGCCGCCCTCGGGGAGCAGCCGCAGCGAGGCGTCGACGAACTCGTTGGCGAGCGAGTTCAGCACCACGTCCACGCCCCGGCCGCCGGTGGCCTCCCGGACCCGCTGCTCGAAGTCGAGGCTGCGGGAGGAGGCGATCCGGTCCTCGGGGACGCCGAGGGCGCGCAGGGTCTCCCACTTGGCGGGGCTGGCCGTGGTGTACACCTCGGCGCCCAGGTGGCGGGCGAGCTGGGTGGCGGCCATGCCGACGCCGCCGGTGGCCGAATGGATCAGCACCGACTCGCCGGCCGAGAGGTGGGCGAGGTCGACCAGGCCGTAGTAGGCGGTGAGGAAGGCGATCGGCACGGTGGCGCCGTCGGTGAAGCTCCAGCCGGCGGGCAGCGGGACGAGCAGCCGGTGGTCGACCACGGCGACCGGGCCGAAGGAGCCGGGCACCATGCCCATCACCCGGTCGCCGGGGGCGAAGCCGGTGACGTCCGGGGCGACGTCGAGCACCAGGCCGGCGGCCTCGCCGCCCATCACGTCCTGGTTGACCATGCCGAGGCCGAGCAGCACGTCGCGGAAGTTCATGCCCGCGGCGCGGACGGCGACCCGCACCTGGCCGGGGCCGAGCGGCGCGCCGGCGTCGGGGTGGGGCAGCAGGGCGATGTTCTCCAGGGTGCCCTTGCCGGTGGTGTCCAGCCGCCAGTGCTCGGCGTCGGCCGGCGCCCGCAGCAGCCGCTCGGTGGCCGCCCGGACCAGTCGGGGGGCGAGCAACCGGCCGCCGCGCAGCGCCAGTTGGTCCTCCTCGGTGGCCAGGGCGGCGGCCACGGCGGCGGCCGAGGCGCTGTGCCCGTCCAGGTCGAGCAGGACGAACCGGCCCGGGTGCTCGGTCTGGGCGGAGCGCAGCAGCCCCCACAGCGGGGCCTGGACGAGGTCGCGCACGTCCTCGCCCTCGGCGGCGCCGACCGCGCCCCGGGTGAGCAGCACCAGGCGGGCGGCGGCGAACCGCTCGTCGGCCAGCCACTGCTGGAGGAGCGTCAGGAGGCCTTCGGTGGCCGCCCGGACGGCCGCCGGGGCGGGCTGCTCCGGGTCGGTGACGGCGGCCGGCACCAGGACGGCGTCCGGGACGGTCGCGCCGCGGTCGACGGCCTCGGCCAGCGCGGCCAGGTCGGGGTAGCGGGGGAACTGCGGCGCGGCGTCGTCGCCGAGCAGCACCAGGGTGGCGGCCGGGGCCGCGCCGGGGGCCGGCAACTCGGTCCACTCCACCGCCAGCAGCGGGTCGGCTTCCCCGGCGCGGGCCGCCCGCAGCTGTTCCTCGGCCACCGGGCGGCTGAGCAGCGACGCGACCCGGGCCACCGGGGCGCCGGCGCCGTCGGCGACCTGGAGGGAGACGCCCTCCGCGCCCTCCGGGGCCAGCCGCACCCGCAGGGCGGTCGCGCCGGTGGCGTGCAGGGTCACCCGGTCCCAGGAGAACGGCAGCCGGACCTGGCCCGGCCCGGCGGCCGCGGCCGCGTGCAGGGCGGCGTCCAGGAGGGCCGGGTGCAGGCCGAACCGGGCGGCGTCCTCGTGGAGTTCGCGCGGCAGCCGGACCTCGGCGAACAGCTCCTCGCCGCGCTTCCACAGCGCGGTCAGGCCCTGGAACGCGGGGCCGTAGCCGAGGCCGTCCTCGGCGAGGCGGGGGTACAGGCCGTCGACGTCCACCGGCTGCGCGCCGGCCGGCGGCCAGGCGGTGAGGTCCCAGTCGGGCCGCTCGGCGCCGGCGGCCAGCAGGCCGGTCGCGTGCCTGGTCCAGGGCCGCTCGGCGTCGGGGCGGGAGTGGACGGTGAGCGGGCGCCGGCCCGTCCCGTCCGGGGCGCCGACCCGCAGCTGCACCTGGACGGAGCCGTCCGCGGGCAGCAGCAGCGGCGCCTGCAGGGTGAGTTCGTCGAGGACGTCGCAGCCGGCCTGGTCGCCGGCGTGGACGGCGAGTTCGACCAGCGCGGTGCCGGGGAGCAGGACGGTGCCCCAGACGGCGTGGTCGGCGAGCCAGGGGTGGCCGGCCACCGAGAGCAGGCCGGTGAGGACGAGCTCGTCGCCGTCCGGCAGCGGCAGCAGGGCGGTCAGCAGCGGGTGGCCGGTGGCGGTGAGGCCGGCCGCCCGGGGGTCGGCGTCGGTGGCCGGCGCGTCGAGCCAGAACCGCTCGCGCTGGAAGGCGTAGGTGGGCAGGTCGAGGGTGCGGCCGGCGGCACCGAGGCCCGGCCAGGCGACGGTGGCGCCCTGCACCCGCGCCTCGGCGAGCGAGGTGAGCAGGCGGCGCGGGCCGCCCTCGCCGCGGCGCAGGGTGCCGACGACGGCGGCGGTGCGGTCGGCGCTGTCGGCGGTGTCCTGGACGGCGGCGGTGAGCACCGGGTGCGGGCTGGCCTCGACGAAGGCGTGGTGCCCGGCGGCGAGCGCGGCCAGGGTGGCGTCGGTGAAGCGGACGGTCCGGCGCAGGTTGGTGTACCAGTACCCGGCGCCCAGCTCGGTGGTGTCGATCGGTTCGCCGGTGACGGTGGAGAAGAAGGGGATCTCGGCGGCCTTCGCGCTGATCCCGGCGAGGGCTTCGGCGAGCCGGGCCTCGATGGCCTCGACGTGCGGGGAGTGCGAGGCGTAGTCGACGTCGATCCGGCGGGCCCGGATCTCCTCGGCCTCGCAGTGGGCGAGGAGTTCGTCGAGCGCGTCGCCGTCCCCGGCGACCACCGTGCTGGCGGGGCCGTTGACGGCGGCGACGGACAGCCGGCCCGCCCAGCGGGCGACGAGCTCCTCGGCCCGGTCGCGCGGCAGCGGCAGCGAGGCCATCCCGCCCTGCCCGCTGATCTGCACGATCGCCTGGCTGCGCAGCGCGGCGACCCGGGCGCCGTCCTCCAGGGACAGGGCGCCGGCGACGGTGGCGGCGGCGATCTCGCCCTGGGAGTGGCCGATGACGGCGGCGGGCTCGACGCCGAGCGACTTCCAGACCTCGGCGAGCGAGACCATCATGGCGAACAGGGCGGGCTGGACGACGTCGACCCGGGTGAGGTCGCCGCCGCGCAGCACCTCGGTGAGGTTCCAGTCCACGTACGGCTTCAGCGCGGCCTCGCAGGCCGCGATCGAGGCGGCGAACACCTCAGAGGAGTCCAGCAGTTCGGCGCCCATGCCGAGCCACTGCGAGCCCTGGCCGGGGAACACGAACACCGGCCGCTCGAACGTGCCGGCGCCGATGACCAGCCCGGGCGCGGCGTCGCCCTCGGCGAGCGCGGCCAGGCCGCCGAGCAGCTCCTCGCGGCTGCCGCCGACCACCACCGCGCGCTGCTCGAAGCCGGTCCGCTGCGAGACCAGCGCGGCGGCCACCTCGGCCGGGCGCCACTCGGGGTGGGCGTCGACGGCGGCGTGCAGCAGCCCGGCCTGGGCGCGCAGGGCGTCGGCGGTGCGCGCGGAGACCACCCAGGGCAGCACGTCGGCCGACTCGGCCGGCTCCTCGGCCTCCTCCTCGGCGGGCGCCTCCTCCAGGATCACGTGCGCGTTGGTGCCGCTGACCCCGAAGGAGGACACGGCGGAGCGGCGGGGGCGGCCGGTCGCGGGCCAGGGCTGCTCCTCGGTGAGCAGCGAGACGGCGCCCGAGGCCCAGTCGACGTGCGGGGTCGGCTCGTCCACGTGCAGGGTGCGCGGCAGCAGGCCGTGCCGCATCGCGAGCACCATCTTGATCACGCCGCCGACCCCGGCGGCGGCCTGGGTGTGCCCCAGGTTGGACTTCAACGAGCCCAGCCACAGCGGCCGTTCGGCCGGCCGCTGCTGCCCGTAGGTGGCCAGCAGGGCCTGCGCCTCGATCGGGTCGCCGAGCTTGGTGCCGGTGCCGTGCGCCTCGACCGCGTCGACCAGGTCGGGGGAGAGCCCGGCGTCGTCCAGCGCGGCCCGGATCACCCGCTGCTGGGACGGCCCGTTGGGCGCGGAGAGGCTGCTGCTGGCGCCGTCCTGGTTGACGGCGGAGCCGCGCAGCACGGCGAGGACGCGGTGCCCGAGGCGGCGGGCGTCGGACAGCCGCTCCACCAGCAGCATGCCCACCCCCTCGCCCCAGGCGGTGCCGTCCGCGGCCGCCGCGAAGGACTTGCAGCGTCCGTCCGGGGCCAGGCCGCCCTGGCGGCTGAACTCGACGAAGGTGTCGGGCGTGGCCATCACCGTGACGCCGCCGGCCAGCGCCATGGTGCAGTCGCCGCGCCGGACGGCCTGGGCGGCCAGGTGCAGGGCCACCAGGGAGGAGGAGCAGGCGGTGTCCACGGTGACCGCCGGGCCCTCCAGGCCGAGCACGTAGGCGATCCGGCCGGAGGCGACGCTGCCGGAGGAGCCGCTGCCGACGAAGCCCGCGATCGACTCGTCCACCGAGGTCAGCCGGCTGCCGTAGTCGTGGTACATCAGGCCCGCGTACACGCCGACCTTGGCGCCGCGCATCGAGGACGGGTCGATGCCGGCCCGCTCGAAGGCCTCCCAGGAGGTCTCCAGCAGCAGCCGCTGCTGCGGGTCCATGGCCTGCGCCTCGCGCGGGCTGATGTCGAAGAAGGCCGGGTCGAAGGCGTCCGCGCCCTCCAGGAACGAGCCCTCGCACACGTACGAGGTGCCCGGGCGCACGCCGTCCGGGTCGTAGAACTCCTCGACGCGCCAGCCGCGTTCGGCCGGCGGCGCGCCGATCGCGTGCCGGCCCTCGGCGGCCAGGCGCCACAGCTCCTCCGGCGTGCGGACGCCGCCCGGGAAGCGGCAGCTCATCCCGACGATGGCGATCGGGTCGCGCTCGGCGGCCTCCAGCTCGGCCACCCGGCGGCGTGCCTCGCCGAGTTCGGCGGCAGCCCACCGGAGGTGCTCGCGAAGCTTGTCTTCATTTGCCACTGTGAGCCTGCTCCTATAGCCGGTGCGGGGATGACCTGGGGAGTACGCGCCGTCAGCCGGCGCGCAACTGGTCGAGCACGTCGAAGAGCTCGTCGTCGGTCGCGGAGTCGAGATCGGGTCGTTCCGTGCTGGTGTCGCTGTCGGTGCCGTCGCGGGCGTCCTCGTCCCGGCGGGAGAGGAGGTCCCTCAGCCGGTGGGTGATCGCCTGCCGGGCCTGGAGGTTGGCGTCGAAGGAGGCCAGGAAGGCCTCCAGCCGGTCCAGTTCGGCCAGGACGGGCCCGACCTCGACGGCCTCCTCGGTGCCGAACTCGGCGCAGAGGTGGTCGGCCAGGGCCTGGGCGGTCGGGTAGTCGAAGATCAGGGTGCTCGGCAGGCTGAGCCCGGTGGCGTCGCTCAGCCGGTCCTGCAGTTCGAGGTTGGCGAGGGAGTCGAAGCCCAGGTCGACGAAGCCCTGACCGGGGTCGATGTCCTCGGGCGTCGCCTCGACCAGGACCACGGCCGCGTGGCTGCGGACCAGGTCGAGCAGGGCCCGCCGGCGGTCGGCCTCCGGCATCGCCCGCAGGCGCTGCGCGAAGCCCGTCGCCGGGTCGGCCGCCGGGGCCTCCGGCGCGGTGGACGCCTTCGGTGCGGTGGCCGCCGCCGGTGCCTCGGGAGTCCGGGCCGGAGCCGCCAACTCCCGTAGCAGGGCCGGGATCCGGTCCCGATCAGCCCGCTCGCGCAGCTGCCCGAGGTCGAACCGGACGGGGACCAGCACCGGCTCGTCGATCTTACGGGCCCGGTCGAAAAGATCAAGGGCTTCGGCGGTGTCGAGTGCGCCGACGCCCTCCCGGGTCAACCTGGCGGCGGTGACGCCGTCCAGACGGCCCGTCAGCTCGCTGCGCTCGGCCCACAGGCCCCAGGCCAGCGAGAGCGCGGGCAGGCCCTCGGCGCGGCGCCGCAGCGCGAGCGCGTCCAGACCGGCGTTGGCGGCCGCGTAGTTGGCCTGGCCGGCGGTGCCGAAGGCGCCCGAGGCGGAGGAGAACAGCACGAACGCGGCCAGGTCCAGGTGCCGGGTGAGCTCGTGCAGGTGCCAGGCGGCGTCCACCTTCGGCCGCAGCACGGCGGCCAGCCGCTCGGGCGTCAGCGCGGCCAGCAGGCCGTCGTCGGTCACCCCGGCCGCGTGCACCACCGCCGTCAGCGGGTGCGCGGCGGGCAGCGAGTCCAGCAGGGCGGCCAGGGCGTCCCGGTCGGCCGCGTCGCAGGCGGCCACGGTCACCTCGGCGCCGAGCGCGGTCAGTTCGGCCGCCAGCTCGGCCGCGCCGGGCGTGCGGTCGCCGCGCCGGCCGGTGAGCACCAGGTGGCGGGCGCCGCCCTCGACCAGGTGGCGGGCGAGCAGGCCGCCGAGGGTGCCGGTGCCGCCGGTGATCAGGACGGTGCCCTCCGGGTCGAGCCCGGCCCCGCCGCTCGCGGGGGTGGTGTTCCGGGTCAGGCGCGGCGCCGACAGACTGCCGCGCCGGACCGCCAACTGAGGCTCGTCGGCGGCCAGGGCGGCCAGCGCCGCCGCCAGCGGCTCCGCGGCCGGGATGCCGTCGGTGTCCACCAGGCCGAAGCGGCCCGGGTGTTCGGACTGGGCGGTGCGCAGCAGCCCCCAGACGGCGGCGCCCGCGAGGTCGGGGGCCGGGTCGCCGTCCTCGACGGCCTGGGCCGCGCGGGTGGCCACCACCAGGCGGGCGGCGGCGAACCGGGGCTCGGCCAGCCAGTCCTGGACCAGGCGCAGCGCCGCGGCGGTGGCCGCGTGGACGGCGGCGGGGGACTGGTCGACCGGAGACCGGCCGGCCGGCGCGAGCGGCAGCAGGACGGTCTCCGGCACCGGGTCGCCGGAGGCGGCCAGCGCGGCGAGGTCCGGGTACCGGGCGTCGGTCGGCCACCCGGCGGCCTCGGCGCCGACGACGGCCGTGCGCGGGGCGGCGGGCGGGGCGGCGGCCGGCGCGGGCGCGGCCACCGGCAGCCAGCGGGTGCGCCACAGCGGCCGGCTGCGGTCGGCGTCGGCGGCCTGGTCGCCGGCCGCCATCGGCCGGGCGTGCAGGCTCGCCACGGACAGCACCGGCACGCCCGCCTGGTCGGCGGCCTCCAGGGTCATCGCGTCCGGCCCGGCCGGGGCGAGCCGCACCCGCAGGGTCGAGGGCCCGGCGGCCCGCACCGACACGCCCTGCCAGGCGAACGGCACCAGGGCCGGCCCGGACTCCCCGGCCGAGGGGCCGGCCGCGGCGAAGGCCTGCAGGGCCGCGTCGAACAGCGCCGGGTGGACGCCGTACCGGGCGGCCTCGGAGCGCAGCTCGGCGGGCAGCGCCACCTCGGCGAACACCTCGTCGCCGCGCCGCCAGGCCGCGCGCAGGCCCTGGAAGGCCGGGCCGTAGGCGATGCCCAGCGCCTCGGTGCGGGGGTAGAAGCCGTCGACGGGGAACGGCACGGCGCCGGACGGCGGCCAGCTGACCAGGTCGGAGGAGTCGACGGGCGTCCCGGCGGTGAGCGTCCCGGTGGCGTGCCTGGTCCAGGTGCCCTCGCCGTCCTCGGTGGCGGCCCAGGAGGCCAGTTCGACCGGGCGACGGCCGGCGGTGTCCGGCGCGCCGACCGCGAGCCGGATGCGGGTGCCCTGGTCGGGGAGGAACAGCGGGGCGTGCAGCGTCAGGTCGCCCACGCCCGGGCGGCCGGCCTGCTCGCCGGCCCAGCGGACCAGCTCCACCACGGCCGTGCCGGGGAGCAGCACCCGCCCGTGGACGGCGTGGTCGGCCAGCCAGGCCTGCTCGCGCGGGGAGAGCCGGCCGGTGAACAGCAGACCGCCGCCGTCCGGGAGTTCGACCTCGGCGTGCAGCAGCGGGTGGTCGGCGGGGGCCAGCCCGGCGGCCGCCACGTCGAGGCTCTGCGGCTCGTCCTCCAGCCAGTAGCGGCGGCGCTGGAAGGCGTAGGTGGGCAGTTCGACCCGGCGCAGGCCGGTGGCGGGGAAGGCCGCCGACCAGTCCACCGGGACGCCGAGCACGTGGAGTTCGGCCAGTGCGGCGAGGAAGCCGTCCGCGTCGCGCCCGCCGTCGACCACCCGCTGGCCCGGCCCGGCCGCGGCGGGCGCGGGGTCGGTGCCGAGGGCGAGGACGAGGGTGTGGCGGCGCTTGTCGGCCTCCGACAGGTCGGCGAACAGCGGGATGTGACTGCTGGTCAGGTCGACCGGGGTGCCCGAGGCTGCTGCGGCTGCGCCTTGGGCCAGCGACAGCGCCCCGGCGACGGTGGCCCCGGCGAGCGCGCCCGCGCCCGCGGCGATCACGGCGGCCGGGCGCACCCCGTGCTCCTGCCAGAGGCCGGCCAGGGCCACCAGCACGGCCCAGCGCAGCGGCCGGGCGACCGGCTCCGCCGCCGGGTCGGGCGCGCCGGCGGCGCCGCGCAGCACGTCGGTCGCCGTCCAGCCGACGACCTGGGACAGTTCCGCGTCGCACGCGGCGAGGCGGGCGGCGAAGGCCGGCGAGGTCTCCAGCAGGCGGGCGGCCCAGTCGAGTCCGCCGGTCTCCTGCTCCGCCCCCTCGGCCTGTTCGGGCAGCGCGAACGCGACCCGGCGCTCCTGCGCCGCGATCCCGCGCCGGGTGGCCGACCCGTCCGCCAGCGCCGCCAGCTGGAAGCGCAGCGAGGCGAGGTCGGTGCCGAGCAGCACGGCCCGGTGCTCGAACACCGAGCGGGTGCGGGCCAGCGCCGCGCCCACCTCGACGGCGGTCAAGCCGGGCTGCTCGTCCAGCCGGGCGAGCAGCCGGGCGGCCTGGGCGTGCAGCGCGGCCTCGGTCCGCCCGGAGAGCACCCACGGCACGGTCACGGGGGCGACGGCGGCGGCCTCCTCGGCCGTGGCCTCCTCGGGCGAGGTCTCCTCGGGCGTGTCCTCCTCCAGGATCAGGTGCGCGTTGGTGCCGCTGACCCCGAAGGAGGACACCCCGGCCCGGCGCGGCCGCCCGGTCGCGGGCCAGTCCCGCTGTTCGGCGAGCAGCTCGACGGCGCCCGCGTCCCAGTCCACCAGCGGGTTGCCGCCGTCCAGGTGCAGGGTGCGCGGCAGCACGCCGTGCCGGATCGCCATCACCGTCTTGATCACCCCGGCGACGCCGGCCGCGGCCTGCGCGTGCCCGATGTTGGACTTCACCGAGCCGAGCCAGAGCGGCTGGTCGGCGGGCCGGTCCTGGCCGTAGGTGGCGATCAGCGCCTGCGCCTCGATCGGGTCGCCCAGGGTGGTGCCCGTCCCGTGCGCCTCGACGGCGTCGACCTCGTGGGCGGACAGCCCGGCCGAGGCCAGTGCCTGCCGGATCACCCGCTGCTGGGCCGGGCCGCTGGGCGCGGTCAGCCCGCTGCTGGCGCCGTCCTGGTTGACGGCGCTGCCGCGGATCACGGCGAGCACGTGCCGCCCGTTGCGCCGGGCGTCGGACAGCCGCTCCAGCAGCAGCATGCCGACGCCCTCGCCCAGCCCGGTGCCGTCCGCGCCGGCCGAGAAGGCCTTGCAGCGGGCGTCGGGGGCCAGGCCGCGCTGGCGGCTGAACTCGACCAGGGCCAGCGGCGAGGCCATCACCGTGACGCCGCCGGCCAGCGCCAGCGAGCAGTCCCCGGCGCGCAGCGACTGGGCGGCCTGGTGCAGGGCGACCAGCGAGGAGGAGCAGGCGGTGTCGAGGGTGACGGCCGGCCCCTCCAGGCCGAAGGTGTAGGCGATCCGGCCGGAGGCGACGCTGCCAGTGCTGCCGTTGCCGACGTAGCCCTCGAACTCGCCCGGCACCCGGCGCAGCCGGGAGGCGTAGTCCTGGTAGATCACCCCGGCGAACACGCCGGTGCGGGAGCCGCGCAGGGTGGCCGGGTCGATGCCGGCCCGCTCGAAGGCCTCCCAGGAGGTCTCCAGCAGCAGCCGCTGCTGCGGGTCGGTGGCCAGCGCCTCGCGGGTGCTCATCCCGAAGAACGCCGGGTCGAAGTCGGCGGCGTCGTCCAGGAATCCGCCGTCGCGCACGTACACGCTGCCGTGCCGGGCCGGGTCCGGGTGGTACAGGTCCTCGTCCCAGCCGCGGTCGGTCGGCAGCGGGGAGATGGCGTCCCGCCCCTCGGTGACGAGCTGCCACAGGTCCTCGGGGGAGGTGACCCCGCCGGGGTAGCGGCAGGCCATGCCGATGACGGCGATCGGCTCGCGGGCGCCGTCCTCGACCTCCTGGAGACGGCGGCGGGTCCTGCGCAGGTCGAGGGTCAGCCGCTTGAGGGTGTCGAGGACCTTCGCGTCGCTGGTCATTGCGCTGTGTGCCTTCCTGTCCGACACGTGGTCCGGGTTCGGCTGGTTCGGGTGCGGGTGGTGTTCGGCGGTCAAGAGCTGCGCAGTTCGTCGTCGACGATGTCGAGCAGTTCGTCGAGCGTGGCGTCCGCCAACTCGTCGTCCTCGACGGCCGGTTCGGTCCGCTCGGGCGCAACCGCCGCGGGTGCGGCGGGCGCCGGCTCCGGCCCGGCCTGCCTCCGCAGCAGCTCGCCCAGGTGGGCGGCGACGGCGGCCGGGGTCGGGTGGTCGAAGGCCAGCGTGGCGGGCAGCCGCAGGCCGGTGGCCGCGTTCAGCCTGTTGCGCAGCTCGACGGCGCGCAGCGAGTCGAAGCCGGACTCCAGGAAGCCGCGCCCGGTGCCGACCGCCTCCGGATCGCTGTAGCCGAGCACGGTGGCGACCTGGGCCCGGACCAGTTCCAGCAGGGCGTGGGCTTGTTCGCCGGCCGGCAGGGCGGCCAGGTCGAGGCCCGGGGCGGCGCTGCCGGCCGCCGCGGCGCGGGCCGCCCGGCGGGGCGCGGTGCCCAGCAGGGCGCGCAGCAGCGGCGGCCGCTCGGCGGCCTCCCCGGCGCGCAGCGCGGGCAGGTCGAGCCGGACGGGCAGCACCAGCGGGCGGTCCTGGGCGAGCGCGGCGTCGAACAGTGCCAGGCCGTCCGCGGCGGACACCGGCAGCACGCCGGCGCGCCGCATCCGGGAGCGGTCGGCCTCGCTGAGCCGTCCGGTCATCGCGCTGACGGTGGCCCACAGGCCCCAGGCCATCGACACCCCGGGCAGGCCGAGGGTGCGGCGGTGGGCGGCGAGCGCGTCCAGGTAGGCGTTGGCGGCGGCGTAGTTGGCCTGCCCGGCGTTGCCCAGCACCCCGCCGGCGGCGGAGAACAGGACGAACAGCGCGGGCTTGGCGTCCAGGGTCAGTTCGTG
The DNA here is from genome assembly GCF_049543595.1 of Kitasatospora sp. NPDC094028. Taxonomy (NCBI): domain Bacteria; kingdom Bacillati; phylum Actinomycetota; class Actinomycetes; order Kitasatosporales; family Streptomycetaceae; genus Kitasatospora; species Kitasatospora sp. NPDC094028. The sequence continues at coordinate 401,659 of NZ_JBMVFA010000004.1, forward strand.
CAGGTTCCAGGCGGCGTCGACCTTCGGCCGCAGGACGGCGCGGGTGCGTTCCGGGGTGAGCGAGGCGAGCGTGCCGTCGTCCAGCACCCCGGCGGCGTGCACCACGCCGGTCAGCGGGTGCTCGGCCGGGACGGCGGCCAGCAGCGCGGCCAGCGCGCCCCGGTCGGCGGCGTCGCAGGCCTCCACGGTGACGGCGGCGCCGGCCTCGGTGAGCGCGGCGACCAGGTCCTCGGCGCCCTCGGCCTGCCGGCCCTGGCGGCTGACCAGCAGCAGGTGCCGGGCGCCGTGGGTCTCGACCAGGTGCCGGGCGACCAGCGCGCCGAGCGTGCCGGTGCCGCCGGTGATCAGCACCGTGCCCTCCGGGTCCAGCAGCGGCCCGCCGTCGGCCGCGTCGGCCGGGTTGGGCCGGGCGAGCCGGGGCACCAGGACCCGGCCGGCCCGGACGGCGTACTGCGGCTCGGCGCCGCCGAGCAGGGCGGGCAGGGCGCGCAGCGAGGCGGCGTCGGGCCCGTCGAGGTCGACCAGGACGAAGCGGCTCGGGTGCTCGGCCTGCGCGGAGCGCACCGCGCCCCAGACGGCGGCTGCCGCGAGGTCGGCCGGCTCGGCCGAGCCGGCCGGGTCGGGGGTGTCCACGGCGCCCCGGGTGACCAGCACCAGGCGGGAGTCGGCGAACCGCTCGTCGGCGGCCCAGGCCTGAAGCAGGGCCAGCGCCCGCTCGACGGCGTCGCGGGCGGCGTCCGCCGAGAGCGTGTCGGTGCCCGGCCCGGGCAGCCACGGCAGCAGGACGGCCTCGGGCACGGGCGCCCCGGCGGCGACGGCGGCGCCGAGCGCGGCCAGGTCCGGGTGGGCGCTCGCCGCGGCCCCGGCCCCGGCCAGCGCGGCGGCGAGGCCGAGCCGGTCCTCGCCCAGCAGGGCGAGCCGGGCCGGGCCGGCGGCGGTGGCCGCGGCCTCGGTCCAGGACACCCAGAACAGCGCGTCCGCGGTGGAGCGGGCGGAGCCCAGCTGGGTGCGGGAGACCGGCCGGACGGCGAGCGAGTCGACCGAGGCGACCGGCTGGCCGGTCTGGTCGGCGACGTCCAGCGACAGTTCGTCCGGCCCGGTCGGCGTCAGCCGCACCCGCAGGGCGGTGGCCGCCGTCGCGTGCAGGGTGACGTCGGACCAGGAGAACGGCAGCCGGACCTGGGCCGCACCGTCCAGCAGGGTGGTGTGCAGGGCCGCGTCCAGCAGCGCCGGGTGGACGCCGAAGCGCTCGGTGTCGGCGAGCTGCTCCTCGGCCAGCCGGACCTCGGCGAACACCTCGTCGCCGCGCCGCCAGGCCGCGCGCAGGCCCTGGAAGGCCGGGCCGTACACCAGCCCGTCCTCGGCGAGCCGGCCGTACAGGCCGTCCAGTCCGACCGGCACGGCGCCGGCCGGCGGCCACACCGGCTCGGGCGACCAGCGGGCGGCCGGGCCCTCGGGGGCCAGCACGCCGCCGGCGTTGCGGGTCCAGTTCTGCTCGGCGTCGGGGCTGGAGTGGACGGTGACCGGGCGGCGGCCGGTCTCGTCGGCGGCGCCGACCCGGACCTGGACCCGGACCGCCCCCTCCTCCGGGATCAGCAGCGGTGCCTGCAGGGTGAGTTCGTCGAGGTGGTGGCAGTCGAGCTGCCGGCCGGCCTGCAGGGCGAGTTCGACCAGCCCGGTGCCGGGGACCAGCACGGTGCCCCAGACGGCGTGGTCGGCCAGCCACGGGTGGGTGGCCGTGGAGAGGCGGCCGGTGAGCAGCACGCCGTCGTCCTCGGGCAGCGGCAGCGCGGCGGCCAGCAGCGGGTGGTCGGCGGCGTCGAGCCCGGCGGTGCGGGGGTCGGCCGCGGCGGGCGGGGCGAGCCAGAACCGCTCGCGCTGGAACGGGTAGGTGGGCAGCTCGGCGTGGTCGCCGGCGGGCAGCAGCGGCGCCCAGTCGACGGGCAGCCCGTGGGTGTGCAGGTGGGCCGCGGAGGCGAGCAGCCTGGTCCAGCCGCCCTCGGTGCGGCGCAGCGTGCCCGTCACCAGGGCCGGCGTGTCGTCGAAGGCCTGCTCGATGGCCGGGGTCAGCACCGGGTGCGGGCTGGACTCGACGAAGACGTCCAGGCCGTCCGCACGGGCGGCCTTGACGGCGTCGGTGAAGCGCACGGTCTGGCGCAGGTTGGTGTACCAGTACCCGGCGTCCAGGGCGGCGGTGTCCAGCAGCGCGCCGGTGACGGTCGAGTAGAACGGGACGTCGGCGGAGCGCGGCGTGATGCCCGCGAGGGCTTCGGCGAGCCGGGCCTCGATGGCCTCGACGTGCGGGGAGTGCGAGGCGTAGTCGACGTCGATCCGGCGGGCCCGGACCTCCTGGTCCTTGTAGAGCGCGAGGAGTTCCTCGATCGCGTCGACGTCCCCGGCGACCACGGTGGCGGTCGGGCCGTTCAGGGCGGCGACCGAGATCCGGCCCTCCCAGCGGGCCAGCAGCTCGGTGGCCTCCTGGCGGGCCAGCGGGAGCGAGACCATGCCGCCCTGCCCGGCGATGGCGGTGATGGCCTGGCTGCGCAGCGCGGCGACCCGGGCGCCGTCCGCCAGGGACAGCGCCCCGGCGACGGTGGCGGCGGCGATCTCGCCCTGCGAGTGCCCGATGACGGCGGCGGGCTCGACGCCGAGCGAGCGCCACAGCTCCGCCAGCGAGACCATCATGGCGAACAGCGCGGGCTGCACGACGTCCACCCGGTGGAGGTCGCCGCCGCCGCGCAGCACCTCGGTGAGCGACCAGTCGACGTACGGGGCCAGCGCGGCCTCGCAGTCGGCGATCGAGCGGGCGAACACCTCGGAGGAGTCCAGGAGTTCGGCGCCCATGCCGAGCCACTGCGAGCCCTGGCCGGGGAAGACGAACACCGGCCGCCCGTGGTCGCCCTCGCCCGTGGTGACCGCCGGCTTGGCGGCTCCCTCGGCGAGCCCGGCGAGGCCGTTCAGCAGTTCCTCGACGTCCTGCCCGAGCACCACCGCGCGGTGCTCCAGCGCGGCGCGCCCGGTGAGCAGGGTGTGCCCGACGGCGCGCGGGTCGGCCTCCGGGTGCTCGCGCAGGAAGGCGGCCAGCTGCCCGGCCCGGGCCCGCAGCGCCTGCTCGTCGCGGGCGGAGAACACCCACGGCACCACCGGCGACGGCGAGTCGGCGCGCTCGGCCGGCTCCCCGGCGGGCTCCGGGGCGGGCGCCTCCTCCAGGATCAGGTGCGCGTTGGTGCCGCTGATGCCGAACGCGGACACGCCGGCCCGGCGCGGACGCCCCTCCTCGCGCGGCCATTCCCGCGGCTCGGTGAGTAGCGCCACCCCGCCGCCGGACCAGTCCACGTGCGTGGTCGGCTCGGTCACGTGCAGGGTGCGCGGCAGCACCTCGTTGCGCAGCGCCAGCACCATCTTGATGACGCCCGCGACCCCGGAGGTCGCCTGGGTGTGGCCGATGTTGGACTTCAACGCGCCCAGCCACAGCGGCCGTTCGGTGTCCCGCCGGTGGCCGTAGGTGGCCAGCAGGGCCTGCGCCTCGATCGGGTCGCCGAGCCGGGTGCCGGTGCCGTGCGCCTCGACCGCGTCGATCTGCTCGGGGGTCAGCCGGGCGTCGGCGAGCGCCGCCCGGATCACCCGCTGCTGCGAGGGCCCGTTGGGGGCGGCCAGGCCGTTGGAGGCGCCGTCCTGGTTGAGCGCGGAGCCGCGGATCACGGCCAGCACCGGGTGCCCGTGGCGCTGCGCGTCGGAGAGCCGTTCGAGCAGGACGACGCCGGTGCCCTCGGACAGGCCGAAGCCGTCCGCGTCGTCGGAGAAGGCCTTGCAGCGGCCGCTCTCGGACAGGGCGCCCATCCGGTCGAAGCCGATGAACGAGTCCGGTACCGGCATCACCACCGAGCCGCCGGCCAGCGCCATCGTGCACTCGCCGCCGCGCAGCGAGCGGACGGCCAGGTGGAGCGCGACCAGGGAGGAGGAGCAGGCCGTGTCGACGGTGATCGCCGGGCCCTCCAGGCCGAACGCGTACGCGACCCGGCCGGATATCACGCTGGTGACGCTGCCGGTGATGACGTAGTCCTCGATCGCGGGCGGCGCGTCGGCGGAGGTCACCCCGTAGCCCTGGTCCATGGCGCCGACGAAGGTGCCGGTCCGGCTGCCGCGCAGGGTGGTGAGGTCGATGCCGGCCCGCTCGAAGGCCTCCCAGGAGGTCTCCAGCAGCTGCCGCTGCTGCGGGTCCATGGCCAGCGCCTCGCGCGGGCTGATCCCGAAGAACGCGGCGTCGAAGCGGTCCACGTCGGCCACGAAGCCGCCCTCGCGGACCCGGCCGCCGGGGCCGTGGATCCCGCTCAGGTCCCAGCCGCGCTCCGGCGGGAAGCCGGAGACGGCGTCGCCGTCCGCGGCGAGCAGCCGCCACAGCTCCTCGGGGGTGGTGACCCCGCCGGGCAGGCGGCAGGCCATGCCGACGATCGCGATCGGCTCGTCCGCGCCGGCCCCGGCGGGGGCCTGCTCCACGGGCGCCGCGGTGGCCGCCAACTCCAGGACCTCGCGGCGAAGTTCGGCGGCGAGCACGGCGGGCGTCGGGTAGTCGAAGACCAGCGTCGCCGGGAGCCGCAGCCCGGTGGCGGCGTTCAGCCGGTTGCGCAGCTCGACGGCCGTCAGGGACTCGAACCCGAGCTCCTTGAAGGCCCGTTCGGGCTTGATCGCCTCCGCGCCGGTGCGCCCGAGGACGGCGGCGGCGTGCGCGGACACCAGTTCGGTCAGCGTGCGGAGCTGGTCGGCCTCGGACAACTCGACGAGCGTGCGCCGCAGTTCGGAGTCGTTCCCGGCACCTGGCGCGCCCGCGCCGGCCTCCGGGGCGGCCAGCGCCGCGCGCGCCCCGGGCAGTTCGGTGAGCAGCGGGCTCGGGCGCAGCGCCGTGAACAGCGGGACGAACCGCGCCCAGTCGATGTCGGCGATCGCGACGAAGGTGTCGTCGTGGTCCAGCGACTGCTGCAGGCCGGCGATCGCCAGCTCGGGGCGCATCAGCGGAAGGCCCTGGGCCTGCACCTTGCGGCGGGTGCGCTCGACGTCCTGGTCGCCGAGGTTCTTCCAGGTGTTGAGGGCGTCCTCCCAGACGCCCCAGGCGACGGAGGTCATCGGCAGGCCGCGGGCGCGGCCCGTCTCGGCCAGGGCGTCGAGGGCGGCGTTGGCGGCCGCGTAGGCGGCGTGGTCGCCGCTGCCCCAGAACCCGGCGATGGAGGAGAACAGGACGAACGCGTCCAGCGCCTCCGGGTCCAGCAGTTCGGCGAGGTGCCGGGCGCCGTCCACCTTCGCGGCCAGCACCTGGTCCAGGCTCTCCAGCGGGGTGCCGTCCACCGGCAGCAGCTCGATGAACGCGGCGGTGTGCAGCACGGCCCGGACGGTGCGGCCCTCGGCCCGCAGCCCGTCCAGCAGCGCGGCCACCGCGTCCCGGTCGGCGACGTCGCAGGCGGCCAGGGTGACGTCCACACCGGTCGCGGTGAGCTCGGCCGCCAGGTCCGCCGCCCCGGGGGCGTCCGGGCCCGAACGGCTGGCCAGCACCAGGTGTTCGGCGCCGCGCTCGGCCAGCCAGCGGGCGAGCCGGGGGCCGAGGCTCCCGGTGCCGCCGGTGACGATCACCGTGCCGCCCGGCCGCCAGTCGCGGACCGGCCGCGCCGCGCCGAGCGGGGCGTGCGCCATCCGGCGGGCGAACAGCCCGGCTGGGCGTATCGCCAGCTGGTCCTCCTCGCCGGCGCCGGCCAGGACCCCGGCGAGCCGGCCGAGCGCCCGCGCGTCCGGCTCCGCGGGCAGGTCGACCAGGCCGCCCCACAGGTGCGGCTGCTCCAGGGCGACGACCCGGCCGAGGCCCCACAGCTGGGCCTGCACCTGGTCGGCGGGGGAGTCGGAGAGGCCGGTGGCCACGGCGCGGTGGGTGGCGCACCACAGCGGGGTGCGCAGGCCGAGGTCGCCCATCGCCTGCACCAGGGTGAGGGTCAGCGCCACGCAGGTGGTGAGGCTGCGGTGCCCGTCGAGGCGCTTGTCGTCCAGCGCCAGGAAGGACAGCACGCCGGCGAGCTCGGGCAGTTCGCGCAGCCGGTCGGCGAGGACGGCGCGGTCCGCGTCGGCGGCCGTCGTCTCCAGCAGCACGGTGCGCGCGCCGCCGCCCTCCAGGGTCCGGACGGCCTCGGCGACCCAGCGCTCCTCCTCGCGGCCGGCCGGGACGACGACCAGCCAGGTGCCGGTCAGGGCCGCCGCCGGGCGGTCCGCGAGCGGCTTCCAGGTGATCCGGTAGCGCCAGTCGTCGACGGCCGAGCGCTCCCGGCTCTCCCGGCGCCAGGAGGACAGCACGGGCAGCAGCGCGTCCAGCGACCGCCGCCGCTCCTCGTCCTCGACCCGCAGGGCGGCGGCCACGGCGGCGACGTCCTGCTCCTCGACGGCCTGCCAGAACCCGGCCTCCGGCGCGTCGGCCGCGGCCGTGCCCGGCCCGTCCGCGGCGGCCTCCCGGATCCACAGGTGCTGGTGCCGGAAGGGGTAGGTCGGCAGGTCGGCGTGGTCGCCGGCGGGCAGGAACGCCGTCCAGTCGACCGGCACGCCGTGGGTGTGCAGGTGGGCGGCGGAGGTGAGCAGCCTGGTCCAGTGGCCCTCGGTGCGGCGCAGGGTGCCGGTGACCACCACGGCCCCGGCGGCGTCGAGCGTGTCCTCGACGGCGGCGGTGAGCACGGGGTGCGGGCTGGACTCGACGAACACCTCGTGGCCGTCCGCCCGGGCGGCCTTGACGGCGTCGGTGAAGCGGACGGTCCGGCGCAGGTTGGTGTACCAGTAACCGCTGTCCAGGGCGGCGGTGTCGAGCAGGCCGCCGGTGACGGTCGAGTAGAACGGGACGTCCGCGGAGCGCGGCGCGATGCCGGCGAGGGCTTCGGCGAGCCGGGCCTCGATGGCCTCGACGTGCGGCGTGTGCGAGGCGTAGTCGACGTCGATCCGGCGGGCCCGGATCTCCTCGGCCTCGCAGTGGGCGAGGAGTTCGTCGAGCGCGTCGCGGTCCCCGGCGACGACGGTGGCGGACGGGCCGTTGACGGCGGCCACGAAGACCCGGCCGTCCCAGCCGCCCAGCAGCTCCTCGGCGCGGTCGCGCGGCAGCGGCACGGAGACCATGCCGCCCTGCCCGGCGATGGCGGTGATGGCCTGGCTGCGCAGCGCGGCGATCCGGGCGCCGTCCTCCAGGGACAGGGCGCCGGCGACGGTGGCGGCGGCGATCTCGCCCTGGGAGTGGCCGATGACGGCGGCGGGCTCGACGCCGAGCGACTTCCAGACCTCGGCGAGCGAGACCATCATGGCGAACAGGGCGGGCTGGACGACGTCGACCCGGGTGAGGTCGCCGCCGCGCAGCACCTCGGTGAGGTTCCAGTCCACGTGCGGGGCCAGCGCGGCCTCGCAGGCCGCGATGGAGGCGGCGAACACCTCGGAGGAGTCCAGGAGTTCGGCGCCCATGCCGAGCCACTGCGAGCCCTGGCCGGGGAACACGAACACCGGCCGCTCGAACGTGCCGCCGCCGGTGACGAGTTCGGGCGCGGCGACGCCTTCGGTGAGCGCGGTGAGCCCGGTCAGCAGCTCGCCGCGGGTCTGCCCGAGCACGACGGCGCGCTGCTCCAGCGAGGCGCGGCCGGTCAGCAGGGTGCGGCCGATCGCCCGCAGGTCGGCGGCCGGGTCGGCGCGCAGGAAGGCGGCCAGCTGCCCGGCCTGGGCCCGCAGCGTCTGCTCGTCCCGGGTGGACAGCACCCACGGCACCACCGGCGACGGCGCGTCGGCGCGCTCGGCCGGCTCGTCGGCCGCCGGCGCCTCCTCCAGGATGACGTGCGCGTTGGTGCCGCTGATCCCGAACGAGGACACGGCGGCCCGCCGGACGTGCTCGCCCGCCGGCCAGGCCCGCTCCTCGGTCAGCAGTCGCACCCCGCCGCCCGACCAGTCCACGTGCGGCGTCGGCGCGTCCACGTGCAGGGTGCGCGGCAGCACCTCGTGCCGCAGCGCCATCACCATCTTGATGATGCCGCCGACCCCGGCCGCCGCCTGCGCGTGCCCGATGTTGGACTTCAACGAGCCCAGCCACAGCGGCCGTTCGGCCGGCCGCTGCTTGCCGTAGGTGGCCAGCAGGGCCTGCGCCTCGATCGGGTCGCCGAGCTTGGTGCCGGTGCCGTGCGCCTCGACGGCGTCGACCTGCTCGGCCGACAGCTGGGCGTTCTTCAGGGCCTCGCGGATCGCCCGCTGCTGGGCCGGCCCGTTGGGCGCGGAGAAGCCGCTGCTGCTGCCGTCCTGGTTGACGGCCGAGCCGCGCACCACCGCGAGGACCCGGTGCCCGTTGCGCCGCGCGTCCGACAGCTTCTCGACCAGCAGGACGCCGACGCCCTCCGCCCAGCCGGTGCCGTCCGCCGAGGCCGCGAAGGCCCGGCAGCGCCCGTCCGCGGAGAGCGCGCGCTGGCGGCTGAACTCGACGAAACCGCCCGGCCCGGTCATCACGGTGACGCCGCCGACCAGCGCCAGCGTGCACTCGCCGCTGCGCAGCGACTGCGCCGCCTGGTGCAGGGCCACCAGCGAGGAGGAGCAGGCCGTGTCCACCGTGACGGCCGGCCCCTCCAGGCCCAGCGTGTAGGCCACCCGGCCGGACACCACGCTGCCGAGGCTGCCGGTCATCAGGTAGCCCTCAAGGTCCTCGGGGGCCTCGCGCAGCCGGGCGGCGTAGTCCTGGTGCATCACGCCGGCGAACACGCCGGTGCGGGTGCCGCGCATCGAGGACGGGTCGATGCCGGCCCGCTCCAGGGCCTCCCAGGACGCCTCCAGCAGCAGCCGCTGCTGGGGGTGCATCGCGACCGCCTCGCGCGGGCTGATGCCGAAGAAGTCCGGGTCGAACAGCGGCGCCTCGTGCAGGAAGCCGCCCGCCCGGGTGTACGTCTTCCCGGTGGCGTCCGGGTCCGGGTCGTACAGGCCGTCGACGTCCCAGCCGCGGTCCTCGGGGAAGGCGCTGATCGCGTCCGTGCCGGTCGCCACCAGCTGCCACAGGTCCTCGGGGGAGGCGACGCCGCCCGGGTAGCGGCAGGCCATGCCGACGATCGCGATCGGCTCCGAGGCCGCGGCGGTCAGCCGGCGGTTCTGCTGCCGCAGCAGCTCGGCCTCCTTGAGGGAGGCTCGCAGCGCCTTGACGACTTCTTCACTGGATGTGGTCATCGAGAACTCCGGAACTCCGAGCCGTGGGGACGGGTGGGACGGGTGTCGTGGGCACTGGGGCTCGCCGGGCGAGCCCTACGGCTCGTCCTCGGACCCCCGCGGGCGGGGGTCCGGAGACGGGCGTGGGAGGTTCTCGGCGCCATCAGCTGTCACCGAGGGCGACCCGGACCAGGTCGGCCAGGTCCATGTCGTCGAGCGCGCTGCCGGGCTCCTCGCCGCTCTCCTCGGGGAGTGCGGACCCGGCCGCCGTGTCGGCGAGCCGGAGCAGGGTGCCGACCAGTCCCGCTTCCTGGAAGCGGTCCAGCGGGATGGCGGCGAGTGCCCGGCGGAAGGCGGCCTCGTCGACCCCGTCGAGGCCGTCCGGCCCGTCCGGGGCCGTGCCCCGGTCCTCCGCCGGGAAGGCCTCGGCCTCCAGGTGGCGGGCGACGGCGGCCGGGCTGGGGTGGTCGAAGATCAGCGTGGCGGGCAGCCGGCTGCCGCTCTCGGCGCCGAGCCGGTTGCGCAGCTCCAGCGCGGTGAGCGAGTCGACGCCGAGGTCCAGGAACCCGCGGTCGGGGTCGACCCGGTTCGGCGCGGGGTAGCCCAGCACCGCCGCGACGTGCGCCCGGACCACGTCCAGCACCGCCCGGTGGCGCTTCTCCGGCGGGAGGTCCGCGAACCGCTGCCGGAGGGTCGCGGTGGCGGCGGTCGCGGCCCGCCGGGGGGCGCGGATCAGGCCGCGCAGCAGCGGCGGGACCTCGGCCAGCCCGCGCACGGTCGCGGTGTCCAGCCGGGCGGGCACCAGCACGGCGCGTCCCTCGCCCGGCCCGGCCTCGGCCAGGGCGGCGTCGAACAGGGCCAGGCCCTGGTCGGAGGGCATCGGCGCGAGGCCGGTGCGGCCCAGCCGGCGCAGGTCGGTCTCGTCGAGGTGGCTGGTCATCCCGCTGGACTCGGCCCACAGGCCCCAGGCCAGGGAGCGGGCGGCCAGGCCCCGGGCGCGGCGGCGCTGGGCGAGGGCGTCCAGGAAGGCGTTGGCCGCCGCGTAGCTGGACTGGCCGGACTGGCCGAGCACGCCCGCGGCCGAGGAGAACAGGACGAACGCCTTCAGCGGGAGTTCGCGGGTCAGCTCGTGCAGGTGCCAGGCCGCGTCGACCTTCGGGCGCAGCACGGCGGCCACCCGCTCGGGGGTGAGCGCGGTCAGCACGCCGTCGTCCAGCACGCCGGCGGTGTGCACCACGGCGGTCAGCGGGTGCTCGGCGGGCACCTCGGCCAGCACGGCGGCCAGCGCGGTGCGGTCGGTCGCGTCGCAGGCCCGGACGGTGACCCGGGCACCGAGCGCGGTCAGGGCCTCGCGCAGTTCGTCCGCGCCCTCGGCGGCGGGCCCGCGCCGGCTGACCAGCAGCAGGTGCCGCACGCCGTGCTCGGTGACCAGGTGGCGGGCCAGCAGGGCGCCGAGCCCGCCGGTGCCGCCGGTCAGCAGGACGGTGCCGTCACCGGTGCCCTCGAAGGCGTTGGGGCCGGCCTCGGCGGGGCGCGCCGCGGCGGCGAGCCGGGCGATGCTCACCCGGCCCTCGCGGACGGCCAGTTGGGGCTCGCCCGAGGCCAGGGCGCGGAGCAGCGCCGGGTGCGAGTCGGGGTGCTCGTCGACGTCGGCCAGCACCAGCCGGCCGGGGTTCTCCGACTGCGCCGAGCGCAGCAGGCCCCAGAGCGGGGCGTGCACGAGGTCGGCGACGTCGTCCGCCGGGTCGACCGCGACGGCGCCCCGGGTGAGCAGCACCAGCCGGGAGGAGGCGAAGCGCTCCTCGGCCAGCCAGGCCCGCACCAGGCCCAGGGCGCGGGCGGCGGCGGCGTGCACGGCGGCCACCGGGCCGTCCGACCCGGCGGGTCCGTCCGGTCCGGCGTCCGGCGCGGGGAGGAACGGGGCGACGACCGCCGCGGGCACCGGGGTGCCGGAGCCGAGCAGGCCGGTCAGGTCGGCGTCCGGGCCCAGCCGGAGCGGCTGCTGCTCAGCCTCGGCCTGCGCGGCGGGCGGCAGCGGCACCCAGTCGACCTGGTACAGGCCGTCGCCGGAGCGGCCGGCGGCCGCGCTGAACTGCCCGGGCGTCACGGCGCGCAGCGTCAGCGAGCCGACCGAGACGACCGGCTCGCCGGTCTCGTCGGTCGCGGTCAGCGCCACGGTGTCCGGCCCGGTCGGCGTGAGCCGCACGCGCAGCGCGGTGGCGGTGGCGGCGGCCGGGTGCAGGGCGACGTCCGACCAGGCGAACGGCAGCCGCACCTTCTCGGCGCCCTCCAGCAGGCAGGCGTGCAGGGCCGCGTCCAGCAGCGCCGGGTGCACGCCGAAGCCGTCGCCGTGCCGGTCCTGCGGCAGCTCCACCTCGGCCAGGATCTCCTCGTCGTGCCGGCCCAGGGCGGTCAGGCCCTGGAAGGCCGGGCCGTAGTCGAAGCCGACCCCGGCCAGCCGCGGGTACAGGTCCCCGGCCGGGGCGAGCCCGCCCGCCCAGGGCCGCCGCGCGTCCTCGGGCGCCGCCGGGCCGTCCTCGGCCAGGACGCCGCTCGCGTGCTGCGTCCAGTCCTGCTCGGTGCCGGGGCCGGAGTGGACGGTGACCGGGCGCCGGCCGGTGTCGTCGGGGGCGCCGACCCGGACCTGGACCCGGACGGCCCCCTCCTCCGGGATCAGCAGCGGTGCCTGCAGGGTGAGTTCGTCGAGGTGGTGGCAGTCCAGCCGGCGGCCGGCGTGCAGGGCGAGTTCGACCAGCGCGGTGCCGGGGAGCAGCACGGTGCCCCAGACGGCGTGGTCGGCGAGCCAGGGGTGGCCGGCCGCGGAGAGGCGGCCGGTGAGGACGAGTTCGTCCCCGGGCAGGTCGAGGGCGGCGGCGAGCAGCGGGTGCCCGGCGGCGTCCAGGCCGGCCGTGCGGGGGTCCCCGGTGGCGGCCGGTGTGAGCCAGAAGCGCTCGCGCTGGAACGGGTAGGTGGGCAGGTCGAGGGGCCCGCCGCCCGGGCGCAGGCCCGGCCAGTCGACGGTGGCGCCGCGCACGTGGGCCTCGGCGAGCGAGGCGAGCAGGCGGCGCGGGCCGCCCTCGCCGCGGCGCAGGGTGCCGAGCACGGCGACGGCCTCGGGCCCGGCGTCCTCGGCGGCGTCCTGGACGGCGGCGGTGAGCACCGGGTGCGGGCTGGCCTCGACGAAGGCGCGGTGCCCGGCGGCGAGCGCGACGTGGACGGCGTCGGTGAAGCGCACGGTCTGGCGCAGGTTGGTGTACCAGTAGCCGGCGCCCAGCTCGGTGGTGTCGATCGGCTCGCCGGTGACGGTCGAGTAGAACGGCACGGCGGCCTTGCGCGGGGCGATGCCCGCGAGGGCTTCGGCGAGGCGTTCCTCGATGGCCTCGACGTGCGCCGAGTGCGAGGCGTAGTCCACGTCGATCCGGCGGGCCCGGATCTCCTCGGCCTCGCAGTGGGCGAGGAGTTCGTCGAGCGCGTCGCCGTCCCCGGCGACCACGGTCGCGGTCGGACCGTTCAGCGCGGCGACCGAGATCCGCCCCGCCCAGCGGGCGACGAGTTCCTCGGCCCGGTCGCGCGGCAGCGGCAGCGAGGCCATCCCGCCCTGCCCGCTGATCCGCACGATCGCCTGGCTGCGCAGCGCGGCGATCCGGGCGCCGTCCTCCAGCGACAGGGCCCCGGCGACGGTGGCGGCGGCGATCTCGCCCTGGGAGTGGCCGATGACGGCGGCGGGTTCGACGCCGAGCGAGCGCCACAGGGCGGCCAGCGAGACCATCATGGCGAACAGCGCGGGCTGGACGACGTCGACCCGGGTCAGGTCGTCGCCGCCGCGCAGCACCTCGGTGAGTGACCAGTCCACGTGCGGCTTCAGCGCCGCCTCGCAGGCGGCGATCGAGGCGGCGAACTCCTCGGAAGCGTCCAGCAGTTCGGCGCCCATGCCGAGCCACTGCGAGCCCTGGCCGGGGAACACGAACACCGGCCGCTCGAAGCTGCCGCCGCCGGTGCTGACCCCGGGCGCGGCGGTGCCCTCGGCGAGGGCGGTGAGCCCGGCCAGCAGCTCCGCGCGGTCCTGCCCGAGCACCACGGCGCGCCGCTCCAGCGCGGCCCGGCCGGTGGCCAGCGTCCGGGCCGCGCCCGGCAGATCGGCGTCGGGGCGCTCCCGCAGGTAGCCGGCCAGCTGCCCGGCGTGCGCCCGCAGCGCCTGCTCGTCCCGGGCGGACAGCACCCACGGCACCACCGGCGACGGCGCGTCGGCGGGCTCGGCCGCCGGTCCGTCGACCACGGGCTCGGCCGCCGGCGCCTCCTCCAGGATGACGTGCGCGTTGGTGCCGCTGATCCCGAACGAGGACACGGCGGCCCGCCGCACCCGCTCGCCCGCCGGCCAGTCCCGCTCCTCGGTGAGCAGCGCGACCGCGCCCTCGGCCCAGTCGACGTGCGGGGTCGGCTCGTCCACGTGCAGGGTGCGCGGCAGCAGCCCGTTCCGCAGCGCCATCACCATCTTGATCACGCCGCCGACCCCGGCGGCGGCCTGGGTGTGGCCGATGTTGGACTTCAAGGAGCCGAGCCAGAGCGGCTGTTCGGCCTCGCGGTGCTGCCCGTAGGTGGCCAGCAAGGCCTGCGCCTCGATCGGGTCGCCGAGCTTGGTGCCGGTGCCGTGCGCCTCGACGGCGTCGACCTGGTCGGCCGTCAGTCGCGCGTCGGCCAGCGCGGCCCGGATCACCCGCTGCTGGGACGGCCCGTTGGGCGCGGAGAGCCCGTTGGAGGCGCCGTCCTGGTTGAGGGCCGAGCCGCGCACCACCGCGAGGACCTGGTGTCCGTTGCGCCGCGCGTCCGAGAGCCGCTCGACCAGCAGCACGCCGACGCCCTCGCCCCAGCCCGTCCCGTCCGCCGCCTCGGCGAAGGCCTTGCAACGGCCGTCCGGGGCGAGCCCGCGCTGGCGGCTGAACTCGACGAACAGGCCGGGCGAGGACAGCACCGCCGCGCCGCCCGCGAGCGCCATCGCGCACTCGCCGCGGCGCAGCGACTGGACGGCCAGGTGGAGCGCCACCAGCGAGGAGGAGCAGGCCGTGTCGACGGTGATCGCCGGGCCCTCCAGCCCGAACACGTACGACAGCCGGCCGGACGCCACGCTCACCGTGGTGCCCGTCAGCACGTGGCCCTCGGTGCCGCCGCTCGGCTGGTGCATCCGGGCGCCGTAGTCCTGCTGCATCGCCCCGACGAACACGCCGGTGCGGCTGCCGCGCAGCGCCGCCGGGTCGAGGCCGGCCCGCTCGAAGGCCTCCCAGGCCGTCTCCAGCAGCAGCCGCTGCTGCGGGTCCATGGCCAGCGCCTCGCGCGGCGAGATGCCGAAGAACGCGGCGTCGAAGCGGTCCGCGTCGTGCAGGAAGCCGCCCTGCCGGGTGTAGGTGCGGCCGGACAGGCCCGGCTCGGGGTCGTACAGGCCCTCGACGTCCCAGCCGCGGTTGTCGGGGAAGGCGCCGATCGCGTCCGTGCCCCCGGCGACCAGCCGCCAGAGGGCCTCGGGGTCGCGGACCCCGCCGGGGAAGCGGCAGGCCATCGCGACGATCGCGATCGGCTCGTCCGCGCCCGCCGCCGGGGCGGCGCCGGCCGCGTCGTCGACGGCGTCCGCCGGCTCCGCCGCGCCGGTGAGCCGGGCCAGCAGGTGGCGGCCGAGCGAGCCGGGCGTCGGGTGGTCGAACAGCAGGGTCAGCGGCAGCCGCAGCCCGGTCGCCGTGGCCAGCCGGCCGCGCAGCTCCACCGCGACGGCCGAGTCGACCCCGAGGTCCCGGAACGGACGGTCCGGGCCGGCCTCGCGGGCGACCTCGGGGCCGCGCAGCGCGGCCAGCTGGTCGTGCACCAGCTCGCGGATCCAGTCGCGCAGTTCGCTCTCGGAGCGGTCCTGCGCCGGGGTGCCCGAGGCCCCGAACGGGTAGGTCGGCAGCGGCACCCGGCGCGCGCCGGTGCCGGCGAACACGGCCGGCCAGTCCACCGTCACCCCGTGGACGTGCAGCTCCGCCAGCGAGGTCAGCAGCCGCTGCGGCCCGCTCTGGTCGCGCCGCAGCGTGCCCACGACGGCGGTGGGGCCGATCGGCCCGGCGTCCTCCAGGGTCTCCTGCAGCCCGCCGATCAGCCCGGGATGCGGGCCGACCTCCAGGAACGTCCGGTAGCCGTCCGCCAGCAGCGCCCGGGTGGCCTGCTCGAAGCGGATCTCGGAGCTGAGGTTGCGGAACCAGTGGTCGCCGTCCAGCCCGTCGGTGTCCACCCGGCCGCCGGTCAGCGAGGAGTAGAACGGCACCGCGGACGGGCGGGCCGTCACCCCGGCCATGTCGGCCAGCATCCGGTCGCGGTCGACCGGCAGCCAGGGGGAGTGCGCGGCGAGGCCGTTGGAGAGCTTGCGCGCCCTGACGCCGTCCGCCACCAGCTCGGCCAGCAGCTCCTCCACCGCCGCCCGCTCGCCGGAGAACAGCACGGAGCGCGAACCGTTGCTGCCGGCCACGGTCAGCCGCCCCGACCAGCGGGCCAGGCGGGGCTCCAGCTCCTCCCGGGGCAGCAGCGCCGAGGCCAGGTCGCCCGGCGCGACCGCGCCCGCCCGGGCCTGCGCCTCGCTCCACCGCACCGCCAGCAGGGCGGCGTCCTCCAGGCTGAGCGCCCCGGCCACGTGGGCCGCCGCGAACTCGCCCAGGCTCGCGCCCACCACGGCGGCCGGCTCGACGCCGCAGGCGCGCCAGAGCGCGGCCAGCGACACCAGCACGGCGAACAGGGCCGGCTGGACGACGTCGACCGCGACCAGGGCGGGCGCGCCCGGTGCGCCGCGCAGCACGTCCGCCAGCCGCCAGGGCAGGTGCGGTTCCAGTGCGGCGGCGCAGGCCTCCAGCTGCTCCCGGAACACCGCCGAGGACTCCAGCAGTTCGAGCGCCATGCCCGGCCACTGGGTGCCCTGGCCGGGGAAGACGAACACCGGGCGCCCGGCACCGGCGTCCGCGAGGACGGTGCCGCGGACGAGCAGCGGGCCGAAGCCGCCGTCGGCGACGGCCCGCAGGGCGCCGAGCGCCTCCTCGCGGCGGTCGGTGAGCAGGACGGCGCGCTGCTCGAAGGCCGTGCGGGTGGTCGCCAGCGAGAGGCCGAGGTCGGCGAGCCGCAGGGCCGGGTCGGCCTCGACGCGCGCGCCGAGGTCGCGGGCCCGGGCGCGCAGCGCCGCCTCGTCGCGGGCGGAGAACGGCAGCGGGGCGAACGGCGTGTCGAGCAGCGGGCGTTCGGTCGCGGGGGCGGCGGGCCGCGGCTCGGCCGGTTCGGCCCGGTGCGCCTGGGCGCCGAGGCGGGCGAGGGCGTCCGGCCCGTCCGGCACCCGGTCGGTGAGCAGGCCGTGGATCCGGTCGCCGTCCCGCAGGGCGTGCGGCAGGGGGCGGAGCACGGCGAGGACGGCCTGCTCCGGGTCGGGGCCGAGGGCGCCGGCGAGGGCGAGTTCGCAGTCGCCGCGCCGCAGGCTCTCGGCCGCCGCGGCGGCGGCGGTGCGGGCGCCGTCCGGGGCGGTCCTGACGGCTTCCCGGGGGCCGGCCAGCTCCAGGACGGTCGCGACCTGCTCCGCGGTGTCGTCCTGGGCGGCGAGGAAGACGCCGACCCGGCCGCCGCGCAGCGTCGCGGGGACGATCCCGGCGTCCTCCAGCGCGGTCCAGGCGAGTTCCAGCGCGAGCGGGGCGGCGGTGTCGGCCCCGGTCGATTCGGCGGGGGCGGCGGGGGCGACCGGCTCCGCGGTCCGCGCCGGCGCGGTCGGGCCGAAGAAGGCGGCCTCCGCTCCGCTGCCGGGGCCCTGGGCCACACCGACGACGGCGACCGGTTCGTCCTCGCAACTCGTCTGGGGCACGGCGTACTCGGCCTTCCTCGTCGTCTGGATTCGGTGGAGCCCTGCGTCCGGTCCGCCGGAGGCGGCGCGCCGTCGCACGCCCGCCCGCCGAGCCCTCCCGGGCGTACGGCGTGCGTTCGTCCCCGGTGCGGTGAGGTGGCGGTGCCCGCCTCGTGTTGATCTCCCCGCTTGACGTGCAGCACCCTGCCAGGGCCTTCTTGGCGCCGACTTGGAGGCGACTTGGAAGCGACTTGGAGCCCGCTTGGAGGGGACTTGGAGGCTTCTGGGAAACCGGCGCCGACCTGCGCGGATGCGAATGCCCCCAAAGAGTGACGGGGGGATTGACTGGCATATTCATGTCAATCCAATGGCCGGGACAGGACACGGTGAACGCGTGCTTCCGCGGCTGATCCGCCGCATGCCCCGGCCGACCGTTCGACGCCTCAGGGTCGACGGTCGGCCACGCCCCGGCCCCCGTACCGGGCGGGCCTGTGAATCAGCACCGGCCGGCGACCGGCTCTCCTCGCAGGATCGTGCCGAACAACTGCTGCAACTCGGCGCCGGGATCGACGCCGTACTCCTCCGCCAGGGTCCGGCGGGTGCGGTGGTAGGCCTCGATCGCCTCGGCCCGCCGCCCGGACCGGTACAGGGCCTTCATCAGGAGCCAGCTGAACCGCTCCCGGGTCGGGAACCGCTTGGTCAGCGCCGGAAGTTCGGCCGCGATCACCGAGAAGTCGCGCTCCTCGGCCAGTTCGGCCTCCCACAGGCTCTCCAGCGCCAGGAGCCGCAGCTCCTCGAACCGCGACGCCGCCTGCGCACCCAGCGCGTAGTCGCTCACCTCGGGGAACGCCGGGCCGCGCCACAGGGCCAGCGCGCCGGCCAGCGTCAGACTCGCCTGCCGGTGCGCCCCGGACTGCAACTGCCGGCGGCCCTGGTACAGCAGCCGCTCGAAGCAGACCGCGTCGATGCAGTCCGCCTCCACCGCGAGCACGTAGCCGGCCGGTTCGCGGCGCAGCACGGTGTCCCGGCTGCGCGGCTGCCGGTTCGGTTCCAGGATCCGCCGGAGGTTGGAGACGTAGCTGTGCAGGTTCGCCATCACGTCGTTGGGCGGATTCCGGGGCCAGACGGCCTCGCTGAGCTGTTCCGGCGTGACCGGCTGGCCGGGCGTCAGCAGAAGGGCCGTCAAAACCGCCCGCTGCCGGGCCGAGCCCGGATTCACCGGGATTCCGTCGGCCCAAACTCCCAGCGGACCGAGCACGTTGAATTGGTTTGCGTGAACCTCCGCCACAAGTCACCCCCAAGTACCGAAGAAACGTGGTCGACCGTGCACCGGAAACGCTCCCGGTGCCGACAACGCCCCGGGGAGTCGAACAGGTCCTCGCACGGTAGGTGACAGCGTACTTGCAAAACGTTGCGAGAGAAGGTCTGGATACCGGGGGCTTGCGTTGGTATGGCAGATGAACGGGCAGGTGTGGCGGGGTGGTTCAACCGCTCGGTCCCGAGGCTGGTGTGACGCGATCTCATCCCTCGGGGACGGGGAGATGTTTGAACGCTGCACGACCTCCGGTTCGGGGGTCCGGGCCCGCCGGGCCAACGCCGGTTCGGGGAGCGGGAATCCGGCCAATTCCCGGCCCGGGCGCAGGTCGGAGCGGGCGTCGGCGGGGGGCGTTTTTCGGTCGATTCCCGATCCGGGCGGCGGGTTTTGATGCGGGAATTTTCCGTGATTCAGGGTTTCGACTCCGTGGATTCGGTGAATGGGTGTGCTCGGGTCGCGGCCCGAAGATCGAGTACGTCGTGGTGTGCCCCGGCGCGCCGGCGGGCGTGCGCGGTGGCGCATGCGGTGGCGCATGTGCTCCGGTGCGTGCGGCGGCGGCGGCCGGTGGCGGCCCGCCCGTCGTGCGCCGGGGAACGGATTTCCCATCCCGGCGACTTCCCCGTACTGTGGTGTTCACCGACGCGGGGTGGAGCAGCTCGGTAGCTCGCTGGGCTCATAACCCAGAGGTCGCAGGTTCAAATCCTGTCCCCGCTACTGCTGAGAGCCGGGGTCGGCGCATCGTGCGCCGGCCCCGGCTCTCTTGTTGTGTCCTCACGTCGTTTGTACGTCGTCTGTACGTCGTCTGTCACCGAAGGATCCGAGGCCGGTCGGGCATGTCCGTGTTCACGAAGCGCAGCAAGGTCCGGCTGTCCCGACACCGCGTGCTGGAGAGCCCGTTCGGGCAGATCCGGATCGACTACGACCGCTGGCCCGCGGCCGTCGCGCGGATGACCGGGGCCGGGATCCCCACCGTCACCATGGCGCTCGACCGGCAGCACGGCGCGCTGAACGTCGGCGGACAGTCCGTGCCCACCCACGAGGGCAACACCGAATGGGACCCCAGGCGCCGGGCCAACACCCGCACCGCCCTGGTCGGCGGACGCCGCTACGAGCTGCGGCCGACCGGGCTGTGCCGGGCCGAACTCCGGCGCGACGAGCGGGTCATCGGGCACGCGCGCGGCACCCTGCGCTCGTACGGGCCCGGCGGCGGCATCCCGGGCATCGACGCCGAGCTGACCTGGTCGCCCGGCGTCGACCCCACCGATGTGGCGGTCGGCCAGGCCATGGTGCTCACCTTCGGCGCCGGCGCCCCGGGCGCGCTGCAGCGGATCCTGCTGTTCTGGGTCGACAACTCCGGCACCCGCTGAGGCGGTCGGCGCCGCCGCGGGGGCGGGCCGCTCAGGCCCGCCCGCCGGTGCGGGCGGCCGCCACCGGCGGCGCCGGAGCCTGCGCCGCGACGAGCAGCCGGTGGCCGAGCGACGTGCAGCTGTGCCGCACCGCCCGTCCGGCCCGCGCCGTGCTCACCAGCCCGGCCCGTCGCAGCGCGCGGGCGTGCTCGGAGGCGCTGGCCACCGAGATGCCCAGCTCGTGCGCGAGCCGGCTGGTGGTCGGCTCCCGCAGTGTCGCCCGCAGGACGGCCGCGCGGGTGCGCCCGAGCAGCGCCGCGGCCGGGTCGTCCGGGTCCGCGCCCGGGGCCGGCGCCTCCCCGGTGAGGTGCGGCAGCGGGGTCAGCGCCGGGTAGAGCAGCAGCAGCGAGCCGTCCGGCAGCGTCCCGCACAGCGGCTCCCCGGTCCACTGCGCGGACGGCAGCAGGAGCACGCCGCCGCCCTCCAGCCGGTACTCCGCCTCCCGGGCGATCGGGATCTCCAGGGTGGCCCCGCGCCACCGGCTGCCCGGGTGGAGGCCCGCCAGCATGCCGCGCAGCCCCTGCTCGCGCTGCACCTGCCCGCGCCAGGCGAGGTCGGTGTCGAAGCCGGCGCGCAGCCGCGGCCAGACGGTGTCGACGAGCGCGGCGTGGCAGGCGCGCAGGCTGCTCTCCAGGTGCTGCCAGGCCTGCCGGTCCTCGTTCGCCAGGCCGTGCATCAGCGGGGTGACGGGCAGTCCGTTGCGGCAGATGCGGGCGAGTTCGCTGCGGACCAGGGTGTTGGTGGCGGAGCGCACCAGCTCCAGGCCGCCCTCCAGGTCGGTGCTGAGCGGGTCGAGGAAGAACGGGCCGGCGCCGGTCGGCGGGACGAGCCCGGTCAGCGGCGCGACGGACCGTGCCAGGGAGCGGGCGGCCGGGCCGCCGGGGGCGCGGTGCCGCCGGGCGGACAGTGACTCCGCGTCCCGCCGCTGCAGCATGGCGACGGCCAGTTCGAGCTCCATCAGCGGTGCCGGCCCGGGCGCGAACCGGGTGTCGAGCAGGTCCTCGGCCGTGAAGCGGATCCGCAGCACCGCGCCCCACCCCTCCCCGTGCGTTCGGCGCCCGTCGCCGTCTGCTCCCAGGCTTTCGGCTCCGATGCTTTCGGCCCCGGCCGAAAGCATCGCGCCGGCGCCGCCACCGTCCGACGATACCCAGTGCGCGGTCGGGAGGGCAGGGGCGTGCACGCCCCCCCCGTCCGGCCGCCCGACTCCCAGGAGGACCGATGCGCACACCCACGTTCCGTACCCGACCGGCCGCCCTCGCCGCCGCCCTCGCGGCGGCCGTCCTGCTGCTGGCCGCCCCGGCCGCGCAGGCCGACGACGACCAGGGCTGGCAGCCCTACCGCAATCACGACACCGACGCGCCCGCCGGGGCGGTCTGCCCGTTCCACCTGCACATCACCGTCGTGACCGACGAGGAGGAGACCAAGACCGTCGCCCGCTACCCGGACGGCTCGCCCGCCAAGGTGCTGTGGCGGGGGCCGCTGGTGCTGCGCTACACGAACGTGGACACCGGCGCCCAGGCCGAGCGCGACCAGAGCGGCAAGGCGACCGAGTACGTCGGGCCGGACGGCAGCACGCTGTGGACCGTCCCGAAGAACTCGCACATCTCCGCCAGGATCCATCCCGGCAACCCGTACCACCCGGCCGGCGCCTACGTGTTCAGCGGCGGCGCGGTGCTGCTGGATCACCCGGACCACCAGGTCGAGGTGCTGGTCCAGAACCGGGTGGAGAACCTCTGCGAGACCCTGGCCTGACCGGCCGCCGGGGCCCGCCCGCCGCGGGGAGGCGGGTGTGCCCCGGCCACCGTCCGGGGCCGGGGCGACGGCCCGTACGATCGGGTCCCATGACCGGAAAGCCCAAGCGCCCCAGGGAACTCGACCACCCGATCAGGGACGTCCAGGCGTACCTGTCCGGCCGCGGCGGACTGCGCCCATTCGCCGTCGCCTCGGCCGACTTCGAACCCCTTCCGCCCGGCCGGGACCGCGAGCTGCCGTTCGAGTTCGTCAACGAGGTGCCCGCCGCGGAGCTGCCGCCGGAGTTCGGGGCCGCCTTCGGCGAGGGCGTGCTGACCCGGCTGCGGGCCTGGTCCCGGGGCGGCACGCTGCCCTGGGCGCTGCGGGTGCGGCTGCGCCGGGCCCACTGGCGGGCGGGGGAGTCGACGGCGGCGGGCTTCGCGGCGGCCGGGGAGGCGGCGGTGTACGAGTTCGACGAGTCCGTCGCCGAGGGCACCGGACCGCGCCGACTGGTCACCCTGCCGCTCACCGGGCGGCGGGCGGAAGACGCGACCGCCCCCGGCCGGGACGTGCACGTCCGGCTGGTCAAGCCCTGGATGTGCGGCCACTACGCCGTCGCCACCGCCGAGTTCACCCCGCTGCCCGCCGACGCGGACGAGCTCTTCGAGTTCGTCCTCGACGTCCCCGACGACCGCCTCCCGACGCCCTACGCCGAGGCCTTCGAACGCGGCCTGCGGGAGGGGCTCTACGCCCACGGCGACGGGCGGCGGCCGGTCCGGGCCTTCCGGGTCCGGCTGCACGACGCCCGGTGGCACGAGGTGGACTCCAACGAGCTGATCTTCGGCGTCGCCGGCCGCCGGGCCGCCGAGGAAGCCCTCGGGCCGTCGCCGGACGGGCCCAGCGGGCCGATCGGGCCGATCGGGTCGGAGGGCCGGGGGTGATCCGCTGTCGCCCGTCGGGTCAGACCGTCTCCAGCTTCCGGACCGCCGCGGCGAGGGCGTCCGCGGTGCGGCGCACGTCCGCCTCGGTGGTGCGCCAGTTGCTGAAGGCCGCGCGCAGGGCGGGCAGGCCGGCGTAGCGGGTGGGGGTGAGGAAGGCGTCCCCGGACAGCTCGGCGGTGAGGGCGGCGAGGCGTTCGGGCGTCGGGTCGGCGGCGAGGGTGAAGCAGACCACGTTCAGCCGGACCGGCGCGAGCAGGCGCAGCCCCTCGGTCGCCGTGACGGCCTCGCCGAGGGCCCGGGCGCCGGTGACGCAGCGCTCGACGATCTCCCGGTGGCCGTCCCGGCCGTAGGCGCGCAGGGTGAACCAGGCGGCCAGCGCGCGCAGCCGGTGCGAGTTCTCCGGGGTGAGGTGGACCAGGTCGGGGTGCTCGCCCAGGGGTCCGAGGTAGGCGGCCGCGTTCTGGAAGACCTTCGCCTGCAGGTCGCGGCGGCGGGTGAACTGGACGGCGCTGTCGTAGGGCACGTTGAGCCACTTGTGCAGGTCCACGCAGACCGAGTCGGCCAAGTCCAGGCCGGCCACCAGCTCGGCGTGTTCCGGCGACAGCGCGGCGAAGGCGCCGAAGGCGGCGTCGACGTGCAGCCAGAACCCGTACCGGTCCCGGAGCCTCGCGATCGCGCGCAGGTCGTCGAAGTCGACGGTGTTCACGGTGCCCGCGTTCGCCACCACGATGCACGGGCCCCCGGCCTCGGCCAGGGCCCGCTCCAGCGCGGCCAGGTCCACCGCCTCCCGGTCGGGCAGCGTGCCGACCGCGGTCAGCGCGGAGCGGCCCAGGCCCAGCACGGAGAGCGCCTTGGCCACGCTGGAATGCGCACTGCCGGACAGCACCCGCACCCGGCCCAGCGCGCCGACCCCCGCCTCGGCCACGTCCACCCCGAGCCGCTCGCCCAGCCACTCGCGGCCGACCGCCAGGCCGACGGTGTTGGACATGGTCGCGCCGCTGACGAAGGTGCCGGAGTGCGCGTCGGAGAGCCCGAACAGCTCGCGCAGCCAGCCGACCGCCTCCCGCTCCAGGTCCTGGCCGGCCGGATCCAGCGAGGAGTTGGAGTTCTGGTCGGCGGTGGCCGTCAGCCAGTCCCCGGCCAGCGCGGCCGGTGTCGCGCCGCCGGTGACGAACCCGAAGTAGCGCGGCCCGGCACTCGCCGACAGCCGTGGCTGCCAGCGCTCGGCGAACTCCGCCAGCGCCGCCCGCAGGCCGCCGCCCGCCGTGCTCAGCGCCTCCGGAGTCGGCCGGTCGGGCTGCCGCGGCACCACGGGCCGGTCCGCGAGCCCGGCGAGGAAGCCGACCGCCTGCTGCCGGGTCTGCTCCAGCAGGGCGGGCAACTGGTCGAGGTCGGCGGCGAGTTCGGCGTGCATGAGGGTTCTCCGTTGATCGTTGGTGCCTCCGAGGCTATCGGGGTACGGCCGCGCCGTCCCAGGCCAATTCGATCGGATTGGCCTGCTCGGCCGTCCGGGGAGCCCGCCCGGGTACGAACGGGCTCCCGGGCGTCCGGGCCGGTGGCGGTCACGGCCGCCGGATCACCGGGTGGTGTGCGCGGAGCCGCCCTGCTCGACACCACCCCACTCGACACCGTCCTGCCCCGAACCGCCCTGCTCGATCTGGTGGATGAGCCGCTTGAGCTGGGCGACCTCGTCGCGGAGGGCGCGGTCGCCGGCCGGGGTGAGGGAGAGCCAGGTGCGGGCACGCCTGCCCTCGTAGCCCTTCTCGATCTCGACCAGTCCGGCCTTCTCCAGGACGGCCAGGTGCTGGCTGAGGTTCCCGGCGGTGAGGCCGAGCGTCGTGCGCAGGAAGCCGAACTCGGCCCGGCGGGCCTGGTGGGCGACGGTGAGGATGCCGAGGCGGACGCGCTGGTGGACGACGTCGTCCAGGCCGGTGGCCGGGTGCGGGTCGTGCTGATCGGTCGTCACGTGGCGCGCCGCCGGGGCCGTTGGGCGAGGCCGAAGCCGAGCGCGCCGAACAGCAGGAGCGCGCCCGGGACGGCGAACCGGGGGAGCGCCGACCAGGGGGAGGTGGCGGCGATCCCGGCCCAGCCGGTGGGGAGCGGCGCCAGCTCGATGGCCAGATACGCGGCGGTGAGCAGCGCCAGGGCGGGGCTGCGTTCCACCCAGGACAGCACCAGCAGCGGCAGCCCGACGGCCACGGCGCCCCCGGTGAGCCGTTCGAGGAACTCGGTCGACCCGGCGGCGGGGTCGAGGTGCAGGCCCCAGAAGTCGACCGGGCCGCCGGGCCGCGGCATCCCGTCGCGCACGGTCCAGAGCGTGGTGGCGGCCACGAGGCCGACCAGGACGACCCCGGTGACGACGTACGGCCGGACCGGCGTGCCGACGCCGCGGCGTCGGGAGCGGCGGAGGTAGAAGGAGGCCGTCGCGGCGTAGGCCAGGGCGAGCCCGACCGGCCAGTAGACCGGCGAGCCCTGGCTGACCAGCGTGCAGCCGTCGCCCGCCGGGCAGGGCGCGGTCTCGACCTTGAAGGTCAGCCGGCCGACCAGGATCCCGCCCAGCGTGAGCGCGCCCAGCAGCAGGAGCGGGAACCAGGTGCCGCGCTGCGCGGCCCGGACCTTGCGGGTCAAGTCGCCTAATCCGGCGAGGACTTCACGAGGGGTGCCCGGCGAGGGCAGCGATGCGTCTGTCATGCAGTCAGCTTTGCATCACAAACCTGTTGTGGCAAGAGAGTCCGACGCCTCGGGCCGCGCTACGCCCCGGCCTGCTGGTAGAGCGTCACCAGCAGGCCGTGCACCGGCTCGCCCTCCGGATCCTCCTCCGTCCCGTCGACCAGCGCGGTCAGCGCCTCGGCCAGCCGCGCCGCCTTGGCCGGACCGAGCCGGAGGTGGCGCAGCGTCAGGACGTGGTCGGCGGGGGAGCGGTCCAACTCCTGGGCGACGGCGCCGAACAGCGCGGCCGTGCCCTCGGCCCGCGGCTCGTCGACGAGGAGCCGCTCCGCCGTCCGCCGGTAGTACTTCTCGGTGCCGCCGCGCACCCGCCGCGTGCCCGCGTCCTGGACCAGCCCCGCTTCGCACAACACCCGGAGGTGGTGGGAGACGCTGCCCTTGTTCGCGCCCAGCTGTGCGGCGAGCCGGCTGATCGTCGACGGCCGGCTGCTCAGGGCGAAGAGCAGGCGTTGGCGCATGGGGTGGGCGAGTGCGGTGTGCTGCAGGGATGTGGTGATCTGCTGGACGCTGTCGTCTGATTGGTGGCTCACCAGATCAAGCGTTAAGTACGTTTGACGCTTTGGCAAGCCGCTGGTCTACTCCCTCCCATGACTTCCACCACCTCGTCCCCAGCGCTGGACACCCTCGCCGTCGTCGAGTCGATCGCCGACCTGGTCCGCGAGCACTACGTCTTCCCCGACACCGCCCGGGAACTGGCCGACCTGCTGCGCCGCCGCAGCGCCGAAGGCTCCTACCGGGCCGAATCCGCCCAGGAGTTGGCCGAACAGGTCACCGCGGACCTGCGCTCCGTCAACGGCGACCAGCACCTGGCCCTCACCCACCACGAGATGCCGGTGCCGACCGACCGCGGCTCGGCCGTACTCGCCTCGATGCGGCGGGACTTCGACGCCTCCCTGGGCGGCGTCCCCCGGGTGGAACTCCTCGACGGCGGCGTCGCCGTCCTGGAGATCGGGCCCAAGATGTTCCCGATCGACTGGGCGGCGCAGCCGCTGACCGCCGCGCTCACCCTGGTGGCCCCCGCCCGCGCCCTCATCCTGGACCTGCGCCGCAACACCGGTGGCGACCCCGGCACGGTCGCCTTCGTCTGCGGCTACCTGCTCGACGGCCGCACCCACCTCATGACCATGCTCTCGCGGCAGGGACAGGTCGCCGAGCAGTCCTGGACACCCCCGTTCGTCCCGGGCGCCCGCTTCGGCGGCACCAAGCCGGTCTACGTGCTGACCAGCGGAAAGACCTTCTCCGCGGGCGAGGAGCTGGCCTACGACCTGCAGCAGCTCGGCCGCGCCCAGGTCGTCGGGGAGACCACCCGCGGCGGCGCCCACCCGCGCGACGGCTGGACGGTGCACCCGCACCTGGAACTCAGCGTGCCCGTCGCCCGCGGGGTCAGCCCGGTCTCCGGCAGCAACTGGGAGGGCACCGGCGTCCGGCCCGACGTCCCGTGCGAGGCCGACACGGCACTCGACCGCGCCCACACCCTGGCCGTGGCGCGCCTGGCCTAGGCCGGCCTCCCGGCCGTCCGGCGAAACTCGCGTGCCCCGGCCCCGGGGCACCCGCGACACTGACGCCATGACCAGTCACCTGCTGCGACCGCGCGCCCTGAAGCCCGGAGACCTCGTCGTGATCGCCGCGCTGTCCGGCCCGCTGCCGGCCGAGTACGAGCCCAACGTCGAGCGGACGGTGGAGGTGCTCGAACGGATGGGATTCCGCGCGCGGCGGGCTCCGCTGCTGCGGGCGGGGCGCCGCCACTGGTGGAGCGCGGCCACCCCGGCGGAGATCGCCGCGGAGCTCAACGGCCTCCTCCGCGACCCCGAGGTGCGCGCGATCGTCGCGAGCGACGGCGGCCAGACGGCGCTCGGCTACCTCGACCTGATCGACACCGACGCGATCACGGCCGACCCCAAGCCGATCCTCGGCTACAGCGACATCTCACTGCTGCACCTGGTGCTCCACGCCCGCACGGGCCTGGTCGGCTTCCACGCCGACATGGCCGTCCCCGGCTTCGGCGGCCACTGGCAGTCCGCACCCGCGCCGCGCCGCGCGGAACTCGAAGCCCTCTACACCAGGCTGCTGACCCGCCCGGAGCCGCTCGGCGCGCTGCCCACGGGCCCGTCCTGGGAGTGCTGGCGCCCCGGCCGCGCCGAAGGCCCCCTGCTCGGCGGGGTGATCAACCGCATCGTGCTGGCCCAGGCGACCCGCTACGCGCTGCCACTCGAACGCTTCGACGGCGCGGTGCTCTTCTGGGAGGAGATGGGCGGCCTGGCCTCGCACGTCTGGAGCTACCTGCAGGTGCTGCGCCACAGCGGCATCCTCGACCGGATCGCCGGCATGGTCGTCGGCGTCCCCCGCGACATCACCGGCCTCGAACCCGGCACGTCCCCCACCCTGCGCGACATCGTCCTCGACGCCCTCGCCGACCGCGACATCCCCGTCCTGGGCAACGCCGACTTCGGCCACGCCGGCCCCAACCTCCCCCTGCCCCTCGGCATCCGCACCGCCCTCGACGCCCAGCGGCGGACGCTGTCCCTCCTCGACCCGGCGGTGGAGGGGGTGTAGGGCACCGCAGGGCAGCGAACGTCCGGGCCGGGTTGCCGGGACGGTGCCACATGCGGGCGCAGTCGGTGCCGAACCGGGCCCGGCGTTCCGCGGTCGGAAACTGCCCGCGAGCGCGGTGCCCAGTACGCTGCTGGTGCGGGACGGTGAGCCGAGTGCCCGTGTCTGCCCGGTCTGTGGATCGGGCGCCACCTGCCGGACGATGGACGGCCGGTGGGGCTGCACCGCGTGCACCCAGGCGCTGCCCTTCCGCTGAAAGGCAGGACGGTGTGCCCCCGCTCTCCCGAGGCCCGAGGGGAGCGGGGGCGGTGTCGGTGGGGGTGCGCAGGAGCGGCGCGAAGGTCGGTCGCGACGGCCCGAACCTCCCGCTGCCGCTGGGAGTTCGCGCCTCAGGGCGCCGGGTCCGGGTGGTGAAGGCCCGGGAAGGCGGCGGGTGTTGCCCAGCCGCGGAGGACGGCGGCGGTCGTGGACCGGAACGCGGTGTCGGCCGCGGTGCCGGTGAGGGCGCCGGCGAGTTCGAGGGTCACGAGCCCGTGGAGGGCGACCCACAGGGAGACGGCGATCCGGGTGGTGTCGCCGGTGAGGATGTGGTCGGCCACGGCACGGTCGATCGCCGCGACGAGCGGCCGCACCGGGTCGCGGTCGCCGACGCGGTCGGACGGGACGAAGGACTGCGCGCCACCGAACAGCACCGTGTACAGGTGGCGGTGTTCGCGTCCCCACCGGCGGTACGCCGCGGC
Source organism: Kitasatospora sp. NPDC094028 (assembly GCF_049543595.1). NCBI lineage: Bacteria > Bacillati > Actinomycetota > Actinomycetes > Kitasatosporales > Streptomycetaceae > Kitasatospora > Kitasatospora sp. NPDC094028. Next base: position 430,080 of record NZ_JBMVFA010000004.1, read on the forward strand.
CAGCGCGTGCAGATCGTCCAGGGCGGCCGGCGAGCGGGGAACGGCCGTCAGGTCCTGGAACAGGCCGGCGACCGCTCGGTCGCGCACCTCGCGGATCAGTCCGTCCTTGCCCTGGAACAGGGTGTAGACCGCGGCCGTGGACGTTCCGGCGGCGGTGGCCAGGGCGCGGAGCGTGACCGACTCCTGGGGGCGGGTGGCGAACATCTCGGTCGCGCATGTCACGAGCCGTTCTCTGACGGTGTCGTCGTTCGTTCTCGGCCTTCCCATGGGAGCAGTCTACCGGCGCTGCTAACATCGTTTCAAAACGGTGTTTCAAAAAGCTGGGGGAGATCACCATGCGACCGTCCGTCCTACGTTCCTTGCGCCTCACGGGCCGCCTGCTGGCGGCTGCCGCCGCGGTGGTGGGGCTGGTCGCGCTCTTCCTGGCGCTGATCGTCGCCACCGACGGCGCGGGATCGGGGCTCGCCGCGTGGTCCGCGGCCGTCGCGGTCGGGGTCGGCGCGGCGCTGTGGCGGGGCCGCCGCCGCTCCTGGCGGGGCCGGCTGGTGCCGCTCGTGCCGGTGCTCGTCGCGGCGGCCGTGACCCTGTCGGTGTGCGTCCCCACCGTCGCCACGACGCGCCGTCACCCGGCCGCCCTGGCGTTCGTGACCACCGAGCACTGGAGCCTGTCCACCGGCAGCCGGGTCGCGGTCTACCACTACCCGCCCACCGGCGGCGGCCCCCGGCAGCCCGTGCCGCTCGTCTACCTCAACGGCGGCCCGGTGCGCGGCATTTCGGTGCTCGACCACCACTTCCTGCAGCTCCTCGCGGGGCAGGGGTACGACGTGTACGCCTACGAGCAGGCCGGCGGCGGACGCAGCGACCTGCTGCCCATGGACCAGTACTCGATCACCCGGTCCGTCGCCGACCTCGACGCCTTCGCCGGCAAGGTCGGCGAGGTCGGCAGGCTCGGCGCGGGCGCCGATGGCCGCGTCGACGTGCTGGGATTCTCCTCGGGCGCGGTCGTGCTCACCCGCGCGCTGGCCGACCCGGCCGCCGCCGCGCACCTGCGCCGGGTGGTCATCGCGGAGCCGGGCCCGATGGACGGCCCCACCACCCGGATCGCGGGGCAGCAGGGCCGGCCGTCGGCCCGCGACCTCGCGCCGGCCATGGCCGGACCGCGCTCCACGCACGTCCCGCGGTACGCGGTCGCGTTCGGCCTCATGCGGCTCGGGCTGCTCAGCCCCGACAACGGGCTGGTCGGACAGGCGGAGGGCGACAACGCCTTCACCGCCGCCGACCTCGGCAGCGACACCGCGTCCGCCTACTGCGCGCAGGACGCGCAGCGCATCCCGGTCGAGGACACGGCGCTCAACTTCTCCTTCAGCGCCGCCGCCAGCCTCCGCATCCAGCAGACGGTCAAGGACTCCCCCTCCATCGCCGATCGGCTGAGCGGCTCCCGGACGCCCGCGATGCTGATGATCGCCGAGTGCTCCTCCCAGGTCCGGCAGTGGGAGACGGCCGTCCTGGCGAGCGACCCCGCCGTCCAGCGCACCCAGTACCTGCCCGGCGTCGGCCACCGGATGTGGAACGGCCTGGGTGACAACGACCAGCGGGCGGCGGCCGTCATCACCGCGTTCCTCCAGGACAAGCCCGCACCGTTGCCCGACTACCCGACCCGAGCGGACATCCCGGCCTTCCTCCGCGACCACAAGTAGGCGGGCCGGCCCTGAGGTTCGGGTCAGGAGAGGGTGACGTCGTCGTGGTCGTAGTGACCTGCGATTTTGTGGTGTGGAGGGGGCGATGCTGCAGCCGTGTTCGGTGAGCACGCGGCAGATCGGCTCGACGCCGCCGAAGCGGCGCCGGTGCTCGTCGACGAACGCTACGAGCGCCGGTGTGGCCGGTCGAGTTCGGCCGCGAAGAAACTCGCTGCGGCCTTGAGGATCTCGTTGGCGCGCTTGAGTTCGGCGATCTCCTTTTTCATCGCCTTGATCTGCGCGGACTCCTCCGTGGTCGTGCCCGGGCGCTGCCCGGAGTCGACCTGGTCGCGTCGCACCCGGTTGCGCAGGGTCTCGGCGGAGCCGATGCCCAGCTTCTCCGCGACGGCCCGCAGCGCCGCCGACTCGTTCGGGTAGTCACCGAGGACCTCGGCAACCATGCGCACCGCACGACGGCGCAGCTCAGGCGGATAGGAGGAAGGACGTGCAATGACTCGAATCCTTACACGAAATCGAGTCTCCACTGAACCCGGGGCGGTTCACGATGTAGCCCCTGGAGGGCGACGGTGTTCCCGTACCGCCACCCCCGCCCGTTTCAGGCCGCCATATTCATATCGTCACGCTATTTTCTATTTACTTGAATTCACACCAAGACGACCCGTATAACCACCGTATGCGGATCACATTCCGCTCCGGGTCGACTTGAGGACCATCCATGCACATGAACCGGCTCGCCGGCACGCTGCTCGTCGTCTCCAGCACCCTCGCTCTGGCCGCCGCCACCCAACCCGCCCTGGCCGACGGCCGGGGCGCCGACCCGGCCTCGACGCGGCACGCCGCCCCGGCGCTGTCCGGCCCGGCCGCGGGCAGGACCGTCATCGACGTCACCTTCCCCAACCAGATCCCCGGCGTCGGGCAGCACCCGAGTGTGCTCCCGGCGGGCACCAACTCGACCAGGATCACCTACCGCACCAAGGCGTTCACCAACAACGACGGCGGCCAGTGCCTGGACGGCGACCGCAACACCATCCCCAACAACGGAGCCATCGTGCAGCTGTGGAGCTGCAACGGCTGGGACAATCAGAGCTGGTACTGGACGCCTGTCGCAGGCATGCCCGTCGGGTACTACACGCTGCAGAACGGCGAGGCCATGCAGTGCCTGGACGGTGACACCAACACCATCCCCAACAACGGCGCCAAGGTCCAGCTCTGGGCCTGCAACGGCTGGAGCAACCAGACCTGGCTCTGGAACGGCTCCACGCTGCGGAACTCCGACCAGGGGGAATGCCTGGACGGTGACACCAACACCATCGGCAACAACGGCGCCAAGGTCCAGCTCTGGGCCTGCAACGGCTGGAGCAACCAGAGCTGGACGTATCACTGACGCCCCGAGGGCGCGTCAGCCGGCGATCAGCGCGTACCGCTCGTTGTCCACGGCGCGCCCCCAGTCGACAGGTCCACTACGCGGGCCGGCAGGCCCAAGGCGGCCGCCGATTCGGCCAGTCGTGCCGCGCCGACACCGCCGTCCCAGGGCAGCGCGGCCGCGCCCGGCACATAGGACACCGGCTCGGCGGGCTGCCGCCAGCGCCCCTCGATCAGCATCAACCGGCGCAGGGCGCAGCCGTTCGGCCCAGGCGCGCGGGGAGCGATCGCCCGGGCGCGCGACCTGTTCGACCGCTGTCGGCAGCCGTCCCTGGAGGGGGATGACGCCTGGGCGTTTCCGCGTCGGTGCCTCCTGCTGTACCTATCGGGCGCCTACACGGCCCTCGGTGACTCGGCGGAAGCCGGACGGGTCCAGGACGAGGCACTGTTGCTCTACCCTGGCCGAATCGGTATCGACCCGGCGCTGCTGCACCTGGAGCAGGCGATGTGCCTGGCTCGTGAGCACAGTGTCTCGGAAGCGTGCCAGCTCGCCCGCGAGACCTACCTGGCGGTGCCAGCGGACCACCGAACGCAGATCCTCGATGCCCGCGCGGCGGAGATCATCAAGCTGACGCCGGTGAAGGCGCGTCCTCTCGCGGCCCGCGAACTCGGCGAAGCCTCAGGCCGCACCGCTGCCGGCGCGCCCGGTGCACCCGGTGATCCACCCGGGAGGTCACGCGATCCGGTGGCGAGCACTGTGCACCCGGGCCGCTGACTCTTCGAGCACTTCCCGGGCGCCGGCCAGGGTGTGTTCCAACCGGTCTCGCAGGTGCTCGGCGAGTGCGGCGGAGTCCAGTGCGCAGGCAGCGAGCACGAGTTCGAGCGCGGCCGTGCGGCTGGGTCCGAGGCGGGTGCGGACGCCGTCGTGGGCGAGGAGCTCGCGCAGCGCGTAGCCATCGCTGGATTCTTCCGCTCGGTTGGCCAGGTGCTGGATCAGGTACCGGGCGGCGGGTGTGTCGGGCCCGGCGGTGTCGGCAGCGGTCAGCGCGAGGCGGGTGGCGAACACGGCCAGGCCCTGGCCCGGCTCGAAGGCGAGGCAGCGGCCGATGGCGGCCTCGGCGGCGTCCCGGTCGCGGGGGCGGCACAGTGCGGTGAGGACGGCGGTGACGGCGTCTTCCCAGGGCTCTCCCGGTTCGGTGGTGGCCAGCAGGGCGAGGGCGCCGGGCCGGTCGCCGGTGGTGGCCCGGGCGAGGACGGCGACTTGGCGGCCGTCGAGGATGCGTCGGCCGATGCCGCGATGCTCCTCGATGTGACGCAGGGCCTCGCTCCAGCGGCCGGCGGCGGTGAGGGCGCGGGTGCCGTCTGCGATGACGACCTTCCACAACCAGGTGACGACTTCGGCACGTTGTAGCTCTGTCTCGGTGAGGTGGGCAGGGACGGTGATGCCGTCGATCGCCGTCTCGGTGGCGGTGCTGACGGCGCGGTAGAGGTCGAGGAGGAGTCGGTGGCCCTGGCGGTGGAGGCCGGCGCGAACGTGGAGGCGGGCGAGGTTGACGACCGGTTCGAGTCCCCGGATGGCGCTCGCGGCGGGAAGCGGTCCGTGGGTGAGGTAGAGCGCCGAGTGGCGGTGGCACAGCTCGCGGGCGTAGTCGGGCAGGGCGAGGTCGGAGGCGAGGAGGGCGGCTTGATTGAAGACGGCGGACGCCCGGATCGGGTCGGCTTGCCCGGCGGCCGTGTCGGCCAGCTCGCCGAGCCGGCCGACACGGGCGTTCAGGGGCAGGCACGCGGGCCGGGGGCGTGCGACCAGCGGGAAGCGCCGGGCGACGGGGTCGGTCGGGTGCACGCTGGTTACTCCCAGCTGACGGTGATCGGGTGGTGCGGGCGCTTCAGGGTGAAGCGCCCGGCGGCAGGGTCCGAGGTGGCGGGGACGTCCGGGAGTTCAAAGCGCAGGGTCCGGCCACGGAAGCCGGTGTCCCACGCCCGGATCCCCTCGGCGAGGAGGTCGGCGAGGGCGGCGCCCGCCGGGCCGTGGCCGATCACGCCGGTCTCGTACGTCCTGCGGCCCTCGGCGTCCGGATCCCCGGGCCGCAGCGTGAGGTAAGCGAGGGAGCCGGCGTCGACCGTGGCCATGGCGCCCCAGCCGAACATCGGGTGCACGCCGCGCTCGCGGGCGGTGCCGGTGACGCTCATCCGCATCAGGGAGTTCGGGAGGGTGAGGGCCAGCCACAGGTCCTGGTACTCGTAGGTGGCGCCGGCCGGGATGGTCACCCCGGTCCAGGTCTCGTGTCGTCCGCTGTCGAGGACGCCGAGCAGCAGGTCGGCGTCGACCGCCTCGTGCTGGTCCTTGTGTACCTGGAGGGTGACGTCGCCCTCACGGGTGAGGGCGACGGTGCGACGGGCGTCGTCCATGCTGCCGCGCAGCGGCATGAAGACGGCGAGCTGGTCGTCGACCGACGCCCAGCCGTGTGCGCCGCGCTCGAACGCGATCGTGCGCGAGGCCGTTCCGCGCAGCCGCAGTGGTACCACGATCCGTCCATCCGACTTGACCTGCTCCAGCCACGGCGTGGGCATCTCGCTGATGCCGACCGTGGCGATCACCCGGTCGTACGGGGCGCCGGCCGGGTGGCCGAGGGCGCCGTCGCCGAGGACGGCCTCGACGTTGGTGATCCCGGCGTCGGCGAGGTGCTTGCGGGCGCCGTCGACGAGGTCCTCGTCCACGTCCATGGTCACCACATGCCCCTCGGGGCCGACGATGTGGCCGATGTAGGCCGCGTTGACGCCGGTGCCCGCTCCGGCCTCGAAGATCCTCTCGCCTGGCTGCGCGGCGAGCTGTTCGAGCATCAGGGCGACGATCGCGGGCTGGGAGGCGGCACTGATCTGGGCTCCGGATCCGTCCGCCTTGGTGTACGTGGGGTTGTCCGCGTACGCGGCCTCCATCGGGAAACCAGGCAGGAAGTGCTCGCGGGCCACCGCACGGAATGCGGCCTCCACCGCGTCGGTGCGGATGGCCTCCTGGGCGAGCAGGCGGTCGGCGAGGATGTCCCGCAGCTGCTCGGCGGAACCGGTTTGGTTGCTGAGGGTAGTCATGTGAGTGACCCTAGTGGTTGTGTGGGTCCTGGATGTCGAGGGCGCAGGGCTCTCGTCGAAGAGAAGGATGGAGTCCAACGCCCCTGCCGCCATGTCCGCTTGGTGATCGACCGGCAGCCCTGCGCGGTTTGCGTGGAAGATGATGTGGTGCGCGAGGACGGCGCGCAGCCCGCGAGTAAGGCGGCCGTCACGAGCGAGCCGGGCGAGGTCCTGTCCGGTCTGCTGGAAGGCGTCGACCCAGCCGCCGCAGCGGGCGAGCGGCCCGGTGTCGCGGGTGAGCGCCCGGGTGTCGAGACGCATCAGGTGGCGCATGGCGGCGGTCAGGGCGGCCACCCGCTCGGGATCCACGGATACGGGGGCGTCGCGGAGCGCCGCGAACCTGGCCCAGACGTCGCCCTGCTCGTACCAGTCGAGCCCGGCCGCGCCGAGCATGGCGGAGGCGAGGACGACGACGGTCTCGGCGCGTCCGAGGGCGGGCGGTCCGGGCTCGGCGACCCGGGCTGTCGACGTGGAAGAGCCGCACGCTGTCGAGGCCGGGGAGAGCGGGTCCGTTCGTCCTGGGGCGAGCGCACTTGGGCCGCCAGCGGACGTCCGTCGGCTCAGCTGCTGATCGGGCGCCACATCGAGACGTAGCGGGGTGAATCGGTGAAGGGCTGCATGATCCCCATCTCGGTGTAGCCCCACCGCTCGTAGAGGGCCCGGACCTTCGGGTGCTCCTCGTCGACCAAGAGATTCGAGCGTTCCTCGATCCGGTAGGAGAGGAGTTCCTCGTGCAGCGTGCGTGCGGTGCCGGTGCCGCGGAAGTCGGCGCGGACCATGACCTCGCACAGGGCGAAGGTGCGGGTGTCGGTCTCCGTGAGGTCTACGCCCGGTACCGAGCTGACGAGGCCGGCCCACTGGTAGTCGGCGGTGCGGGCGAAGCCGTAGGCGTAGCCGATCGCGACACCGTTCACCTCTCCGAGCGCGCAGCCCCAGCGCGGGGATGCGGCGTGGCGGCGGAGGCGGTCGGCGAACCGCTCGATGGAGAAGAACGGATCGCTGGCCGCCTCGGCGGCGTAGATCTCGGCGTAGAGGTCGAGCAGCTTCGACTCGATGGAGGGCAGGTCGGTGTGATAGCTGACGGTCAGGGTCTCGGTCTCGGCCACGGTGCTGCTCCTGCTCCTCATGCGGTGACGTCGTCGTAGCGTTCCACGAAGGCCATGGCGTCGGGAAGATCGAAGTTGGCCACTCGCTCCCGGACTTGGTTGAGGTGCACGGCCCAGCGCGGGCAGTTCACCGACGGGTGGAGGTCGAGGGCTTCGCCCGCCATGCTGATGGCCTGCTCGACCTGACCAGCTGCGAGGTAGCACTCCGAGAGGTGGACCGCCGTTGCGAACTTGTTCCGCCGGAATGCGGGGTCGAGGAGCTGCATCGCCTGCTCCTCCTGGTGCGCGGCGCGGTCGGGCTGATGCAGGTCCATGTACGCCATCGCCGCCGCGGCCATCACCTCCCCCGGCCCGACGAAGGCCAGCCAGGCGGCGGTCGGCGCGTCTCCGGCCCGGTCGAGCGCGGTCTCGGCGCGTGCGAGGGCTGTGCCGCACTGGGCGCCCTGTCCGGATGCGGCGTACCCGAGCGCGAGGCGGCCGTGGAGGAGTGCGCTGAGGTGGTGGTCCCGCGCGTTGCGGGTGGCGTCCAGGGCCGCGCGGGCGATGGTGACGGTCTCGGTCGCCCGGCCGAGGGCCCACGACTGCCGGGACATGTACGCCCAGATGCGGGCCTGGAGCTGGCGGTCGTCGGCGAGCAGGGAGGCGCGAAGGCCGGAGTCGAAGTTGCGGCTGGCACGAGGTTGGTCGCCGCTGTCGAACGCGAACCAGCCTGCCGAGGCGTGGAGTTGGCCGATGACCTGGTACAGGGCCCGCTCTACGCGGGGCCCGTACAGGCATCGGCCCATGGCGGCCTCGATCTGATCGACGACCTCCTCGGCGATGTCGGCCAGCTGCTCGCCGCCGTAGGCGTCGTCTACGGCGTGCAGTCGGTCGATGGACTCGCGGATACGGTCGACGTCGCTCGCTCCTATCCGTCCGGATGTCGGAAGCGGAGCGAAGGCGAAGGCGAGCAAGTTTCCAGCGCCCGCGATCATGAACTGGCGACGGAGCACGTGATCCTCCTCGGCAGGGGTCTCTAGCAGCAGATTAGAGCCCGGCTGGAACCTAGCAAGCTCCTTGGATCTTTTACCCGCAAGAGTGAAGCCAAGGTCACTGCCTTGTAGTTGGAATACGTCCATCAGGCCAACGAGGTAGTGGACCTGCGGCTGGGCCGTCTCGCCGGACAGCCATCGGCGCACGTGCCGACCGGTCGCGTTCCCCGGGCGCCCGAACCGCTTCTCACCAGCGTCATTGACGGCCTTTGCCAAGTCCTCCGCAGACAGGCCGGCCCGCTGCATCAGGGCCCTCAGTACGTTGTTCGGGCGGACTGTTGCCATTGGCACTCCTCGGTCCGGGTGAGGACGACCCCACTTGCCCCCGCTCGCCGTCAACCCCTCGGGAATGTCCGGGGTGCGTGACGTCGACAGCCTCAGAATGACCTATCCCGCCTTGCGTCACCACCGGTTCACTGAATGTCAGCAGCCGGTGATGGACGAGGAAGTGATTGATCGTCGAATCGGATCAGATCCGGCCTGCTGTCTCGCACCTCGCACCTCGCAACGGCGTGCGGTGCGGGCTCGCGCCTCGGTACGACCCGTCGCGGGGTCGGCCGCGGTCTGAACTCAATCGACTGCTGCCAGTTGGCGGCTCACAAGGAGGGATGTGTCCATGGAGGGCAACAACCAGCACGGCGAGAGCGGCAACCACAACAGCTCCGGCGGCAACCACAACAGCTCCGGTGACGGGAACAACCAGCACGGTGAGAGCGGCAACCACAACGGCGACGAGTAGCCGCCGGACTTCTCGGGCCCCCATCTCGCACCTCCGGGGGCTCGGGAGGTCCAACCCCCCAGGAGAGCTGAAAGTGAACACCTTCCCCCCGGCGCAGTTGCCCGTTGTCGGCACCGAGGCGCCCCCCACCCCCCGGATCTTGACCGGCGTCCAGCGCGCCATGTGGATGGTCGACGACGCCCCTGAGGCAGTCGGCGTCCTCCGGGTCAACGCCAGCGCTGTGCTCCGCTCGTGGGGCCTTGAATCGGACGGCGACCAGGTGTTCGCCGTCCTCCTGGCCCTGACCGAGATGGTGACCAACGCCGGTGCCCACGGACACCCCATTGCGGGGATGATCGACACCCAGATGTGGATGGACGGCGACCGCGTCACCGTCACTGTCTCCGACGCCGGCTCCGAAGCTCCGGTCCCGCGCACCGCCGGACCCGACGACGAGTCCGGACGCGGCCTCCTGCTGATCCGCGCGTTCGCCGAGTCGGTCGGCTGCGAGCGCTGGCCGACCGGCAAATGCGTGTGGGCCGTGATCGGCCCCCACCCTGCCCCTGAGGGCAGCACCTTCCTCCCGGACGGTCTCGACGGCCTACAGGCCGCCGGCTAGCTACAGACTCCCGCTCCACCGCAGCGGGGGACCGCGCCTCGCTCCTCCTGCGGTGCGCGGCCAGGGCGGCGGCTCCTCCTTCCAGGCGGGCACAAGGGGGAGCCGCCACCCCTAACGACTCCCGTCCCGGGAGCCCGGCCCGCCTTGCTCGGCCAGCCGGACGCACAGGCCGGGTCTGCCTACCTGCACGGCTATTGATGGGAACTCCCTTGGCACGAACCGACAGACACCACGGCGCCCACGACGCCGGCATGGCAGGCCCGGAGGCGACGGCGCGAGGGAGGACCCGGTGATCGAGGCCGAGCGCGAAGCCGACATGAGGCGGTGGCTCCTCGCGACCCTTCCCGAGGTCGAGCGACCGGCGGCTGCTGCCGACTGGGCGACCCTCGGCACCACCGTGCTGCCGGCCGGCATCCTGTTCTCGGCGGTGCGCCTGCCAGCCGACATCGTCGCCAAGGCTGCGGGGACGACGGAGTGGGCGGCGATCGACCGCTACCTCGCGACGGCGCTCGACGGCCCGGTGTGGTGCACGGGCGACGGTGGCGTCTACGTCGCGTTGGTGCCGCCGAGCGCGGCCCGCGCCTGGGCCGTGTCGGGCGTCATCGTCCTCGGCCGCGGCTCCGTCGTGAGGGTGCCGGCACCGGGACTCACCCGGGCCGACAGCCCCGGGGCGTACTGGTGCGCCCCGATGGAGTTCCCTGGGGTGCTCTGCCTCGCGGACGACGTCGCGCACGTCGCCAGGCGCGGGCTCCAGCGGTGCGGCGGCGTGACGGGGCGTCCGGCAACCGGGGCCGAGCGCGACGGCGGGGTGCCCGGTGACCGGAGCTTCATGCGCCTGGCCCGCTGAACCAAGCCTCTCCCTGCCCGGCCTGCGGCCGGAGCTGCCCGTGCTTCTGGCTCTCCTGAGTCACACCAAAGAAGTGGAGTCCAGTGTGATCGCACCTGCCGTGTTCCCCTCGTTCCAGCACGCCTACGCCGCCGTCCTGCGGCTCGTCACCGAGAATCACGAGTTCGTCAACTCGGCTCGGGGCAACCACAGTCACGAGATCATCGGTGCGAGCTTCCGGCTCACCGACCCCCGCAAGCGCGCGCTCTACCTGACGAGCCGGCCGGTCAACCCCGTGTACCACCACGCGGAAGCGCTCTGGTACCTGGGCGGCATGCGGAACCTCGACCTGATCGGGCACTACGCGAACCGCCGCCGGGCCGACTCGCGCGACGGCGTAACCATCGACGGTTCGTCCTACGGGGCGCGGATCTTCGCTCCCCGGCCGGACGGCACGCCCTCCGCCTTCGACCAGGCCCTGGAGCTGCTGAAGGCCGAGAAGGACAGCAAGCGGGCCTACATGCCGATCTTCGAGACCCGGGACCTGGACGAGATCGGCCACCCTGACCTGCCGTGCCTGGTCGGCCTTCACCTGCTGGCCCGTGAGGGCTACCTGCACATGGTCACCTACATGCGCGCCAACGACGCCAACCGCGGCATGGTCTGCGATGTCTACTCCTTCACCCTGATCCAGGAGTTCGCCGCCGCCCTGCTCGGGCTGCGACTGGGCTCCTACTCCCACCACGTGGGCTCGATGCACGTCGGCCTCCGGGACCTGGAGCGCGCAGGCAGGGTACTGGACGAGACTGCGGCAGCGAGCCTCAACACGATGCCCCGCTTCGCGGCCCCGGTGATGCCGGCCGACAGCGCCTGGCAGCACATCCGCACAGTGCTGGAGCACGAGGCGATGCTGCGCACCAACAAGGTGCAGTACACCCCCGGGGACGTCGCCGCGCTGGACCTGCCCCTGTACTGGCAGCGGGTGCTGCTGCTCTTCGAGGCGCACCGGCAGATCATCCACTGCCCCGCGGACGACGTCGATCCGCGGCTGCTCGCCGCGCTGGAGCCGGGCGCCCGCTGGCAGCTTGAACGCCGCTGGCCGGCCCGGGTCGGGGGCGGGGTATGAGGGGCGACGCGCTGAGTGGCGTGGACTGGTCCCGCTGGAGCGTGGTGCTCCTCAAGCCGGACTGCTTGCGCCGTGGCCTGACCGATCAGGTGCTGGCCCGGCTGGAGCCCGCCGCGCGGATCGTCCACCAGCGGCAGGTCATCGTTCAGGACTGGCAGATCCATGTCCACTACTGGGATCTGCTGGTCGACCGGGACTTCTTCGAGGTGGACATCCCCGCCTGCCTGCGCAGCGCCTACGTGGGGAAGCCGGTCGTGGTCGCGCTCGCCCACGGCGCACCGGGCACCCCCGAGCGGCTGCGCGCGCTGCTGGGGCACTTCGACCCCAAGCAGGCCGAAGCGGGCACGATCCGCGCCGACCTCGGCGACGACAGTCTCACCGCCGCCCGGGTACAGCAGCGCCTGGTGGAGAACCTGATCCACACCTCCGACCACACCCGTGCCGCGCGCAGGGACTTCGGGACGTGGTTCGGCGCCGGCCAGCACCAGCTACTGGAGATCAAGGAGGATCACCGATGACGACCACCACCCGGGCCCGGCGCCCGCTGCCCCTGCTGACCCCCGAGCAGATCGCGGGGCTCAAACCGGAACTCGCCGAGGTCATCGAGTACCGCAAATCGGGCCTGAGCCTGAACCACATCGTCGGCTGCCCGCTGGACTGCGGGTACTGCGTGCGGCACCTGTTCGACAACTTCTCGCTCAAGACGCCCCGGGCGCTGATGAGCGACGAGGCCGCGGTGGAGCTGCTGATCGGGCACCGGTACTTCCTGCCGCACCGCACGCCGATCCAGATCTTCAACAGGGCGACGGACCCGATGCTGCCGGTCGTCAAGCCGCACACCTTCAATACGTTGCGGCTGCTGGACGAGCAGTGCTTCACCAACCACGTCCTGGTCATCACCCGCTGGCGCGTCACGCCGGAGGACTGCACGGTTCTGAACAGCTTCCGCAACATCCGGCTGACGATGCTGGTCACGCACTCCGGCATCGACCACCCGGGGATCGAGCCGGTGGACTCGAACATCGCGGCGGCCAGTCTCCGGACCCTCCACCAGCACGCCGAGCGCTACCGCACCGTGCTGTACTGGCGGCCGATCGTGCCTGGCCTCAACGACTCCGATGCCGACATCGAGCGGGCGTTGGAGCTGTCGAGGCACGCCGACGCGACGGTGTTCACCGGCTTGTTCTTTCGCGAGGAGATCGCCAAGTACTACGCCGACCACGGGCTTCCGCTGCCGTACTCGGACACCGCCCGGCGCAAGATCATGCCGGAGGAGTCCGAGCGGCGCATCCTCGCGGCCTTCCGCCGCCCCGACGACGGGGCCGAGCCGTACGGGCCCCTCTTCCGCAAGACCAGCTGCGGGGTCGCGTACGCCCACAAGGTGCCCGACTACAACGGGCACTACGGCATCCGCGAGCTGTGCGACATCTGCCCGGTCGCGCAGCTGGGCCTGTGCCGCGACGCCTGGCACGCCCCCTCCCTGGAGGAAGCCACCGATCAGGCCCGTGTTGTCGGGGCGGTCGGCGACGTTGAGGTGAACGAACGCGCCATCATCGTCGAGGGCTTGAACGAGCCGCCGCGCTACTTCTTGCAGCACGGCTTCGGCTACCAAGTCCACGACCGTCACAAGCCGCACCGCCACCGCCGCCACGGCCGGGCCGAAATCGGCTGGGCCGACAACAAGTAGGGAACGCTGATGGACTACGGCACTTGGCCCCGTCTCTTCGTCGTGGACGTCGAAGGCAACGGAGGAACGCCGCCGGACCTGGTCGAGGTCGCCGCGATCCCCGTGGTGAACGGGAGCCCGGTGCCGTCGTCCACGCGCTCCACCCTGCTGCGCCCGCCGAACCCCATCACGCCGTTCGCACGGAGGGTGCACGGCATTACGAACCAGGACGTCGCCAACGCGCCGTCCTGGGAGGAGATCGGGCCGCGCATCCACGCCGACCTGGAGGGTGCGTGGATCTGCGCGCACAACGCCCACGTGGACTACGGCGTACTGCTGCGGCACATGCCCGACTGGAAGCCCGCCGGGGTGCTCGACACCCTGCGGCTCGCCCGCGCCACGTACCCGAAGGCCGGCGGCTACGGCCTCGACGCGCTGATCACCATGACCGGCATCGACCTGGCGGCCGTGCCCGGCCATCGCCACCGCGCCGCCTACGACGCCCACGCCACCGCCCTGCTGCTGCTCAACCTCGCCGGGTACTACTCCACCTGGGACGCGCTGACCGCCGCCGCGGTCCCGCCCGGGATGCCCGGCGCCCCCCTGCCCACCCCCGAACCCGAGGAACCGACACTGTGGTGACACCCGTTCGCCTCTACATCGCCGGAACGCACTCGACCGGCAAGACCACCCTGGCCCGGCGCATCGAGATGGAGCTGCGCTCCACCGGCCTCAAGGTCGCCCGCACCGGCGGCTTTGCCAAGCGGGCCGCCGAACTCGGCTTCCCGAAGATGACCCGGCACACCGCCCAGTCCGCCGCCTGGATCATCAGCTCCACCTGCGCCGCCGCCCTGGAGGCCGAACTCGGCGCCGACGCCGTGATCGTGGACCGGACCCCGTTCGACGCCCTCGCCTACTACCTGGCCGCGCTCCAGCACCGGGACGAGCAGCCCGACCCCGAAGAGCTGTCCCGGCTGACCGGCATGGCGCAACTGGCCAGCCCCCGGCCGGCCGTGTTCCTGGCCACGGTCTTGGACCCGGCGCTGCCGCTGGCCGAGCACCCGGGCAAGGACCCCGACTGGACCGACGCCGCGTTCCGCACGGCGGTGGACCAGCAGCTCCACCGGTCCTTGAAGGCGCACAGCGTTCCGCACATCACGGTGCCCAGCGACGGGCACGCGGAGAGCGTCGAGGTGGCCGTCGAGGCGATCACCGCCGCCTGGGAGGCGACGGCGTGAGCACGGCGATCACCATTGCGGGCAAGCAGGTCCCCCGCCTGGGCCTGGGCACCATGCGCCTGACCGGCCCCGGCACCTGGGGCGAGCCGGCCGGCATGGTCGGCGCCGCCGCGCTGCTGCGTACGGCCGTTCACGACCTCGGCGTCCTGCACATCGACACCGCCGACGCCTACGGCCCGCACACCGTCGAGGAGCTGATCCGCCGCGCGCTGTACCCCTACCCGGCGCAGTTGCTGCTGGCCACGAAGGTCGGCATGGTGCGGCCCGCGCCGAACGTGTGGAAGCCACTGGGGCGCCCCGAATACCTGCGCGCCGCCGTTGAGGCGTCGCTGCGCCGCCTGGGCACCGAGTGCATCGACCTCTGCTACCTGCACCGGGTGGACTCCGCGGTGCCGCTGGCCGAGCAGGTCGGCGAACTGGAGGATCTGCGAACCGAAGGAAAGATCGCCGCCATCGGCCTGTCCAAGGTGACCCCCGAGCAGATCCGCGAGGCCGCCGGCCTGGTGACGGTCGCCGCCGTGCAGAACTGCCTGAACGTTGCTGACCCGGAGGACCCGGCGTTGGCTTACTGCCTGGACAACGGCATCCCGTACGTGCCCTACCGGCCGCTGAACGCCGGGAAGCTCGATCCGGCCAAGGCGCTGCGGTGGCTGCTGGACCTCGGGCCGCACGTGGCGCCGATCCCCGGCACCGCCGATCCCGAGCACTTGCTGGCCCTGTTCGCGTCGGCGAGCTGAGCCCGATGGCGAAGACCTGGCTGCCCCGCGAGGAGTTCGTCCAGACGCTGCCCCGGGCTCTGCACAGCGCCAGCGTGCTGCTCTTCGACCCCGAAGGGCGGCTGCTGCTCCTGCACGACTCCTACAGCGAGGGCCGAGCTGCCCAGGGCTGGCGGCAGCGCTGGTGGGCACCGGGCGGCATCCTCCAAGATGGCGAAGCGCCCGTGGACGGGGCCCGCAGGGAGGCACTGGAGGAGACAGGCCTGCGGCTCGACGAGCCGCTGGTCCCGGTCGGCGTGGACTTCCTCCCGCCAGCCGAGCGCTGGCCCTCGGTCAGCACGTACTTCTTCTCCACCGGGCCGCTCACCTGGGAGCGCGTCGAGTCGATCGCCCTCTCCGAGGAGCACGACGACCACCGGTTTCGTCAACTTGCCGACTGGGAGGGCAAGGTGTCGCCCACGATGCACGGCCGGCTGACCGCGCTGGTCACCGCCTTCGCGAACGAAAGCCAGATCATCCTGCACTGCGGCAGGCCGATGTGACCTGGGAGCAGCACGGCCGCGAGACGGTGTTCACCGCGCCCAGCTTGTCCATCCACCGCGACCCGGTCACGCGGCCGGACGGGCAACCCGGCGAGGTGTGGGTGACCGAGCAGCCGGACGGCGCGCTGATCGTACCGGTGGACGCGCGCGGACGAGTCGGCATGGTCCGCTTCGTCACCTACGTCCACGGCGAGGTCGTCACCCCGCCGGGCGGCCACATCGAGCCCGGTGAGGCCCCGCTGGCGGCCGGGAAGCGGGAGCTGCGCGAGGAGACCGGGCTCACCGCAAGGCACTGGACGCCGCTGGGCAGCGTCGCCCTGCTGACCCGCAACACCGCCCGGCTGCACTGCTTCCTGGCGACCGGGCTGACCCTCGGGCAGCAGCAGCTGACCGGCTCGGAGGCCGGTATGACCTTGGAGTGGTGGAACCTGCGCGACGCCGTCGATGCCGCCTACTGTGGCCGGCTCACCCTGGCGGGCGCATCGCTGGGCATCCTGATGGCCGCCCGCCACCTGTAGAACCCCACGATCTAGGAGGGCGAGGCAACGTGTGCACGGCGTTCGTCAGCATCGACCCGGGCTCGGCAATGCCGGTTCTCCTGCTTGCTGTTCGGGACGAGTACACCGACCGCAAGTGGCTGCCGCCCGGCCGACACTGGCCAGACCAGCCTGACGTCCTCGGCGGCCTGGACCTGGACGCGGGCGGCACCTGGCTCGCCGTCGCCCCCGGCGCCGGGCCGGTGGCGGCCTGCCTGCTCAACGGCTTCGGCCGCACCGCCGCCCCGCAGCAGCGGCTCTCCCGGGGCGGGCTGCCGCTCATCGCCGTCAGCGGCCAGCCGATTACCGGTCTTCAGCTGGAGCGTTTCGACCCGTTCCATCTGATCGTTGCCCGGCCCTCCGGGGTGCGGGTGGTCAGCTGGAGCGGCAGCAGCCTGGAGGACAACGCGCTGCCCGCCGGTCTGAGCGTCGTGCTCAACGATGGATTGGATGGCCGGGCGGGCGCCCAGTCCTGCCCACCGCACCTCCGCGCGACGATGGCCGCCAGGGCAGCGCACTTCCGGGCACGGCTGCGAGCGGTTGCCCGCCCCGAGCCGGCAGGTGGGCGGCCGGGCGACGCGTGGGGCCAGTGGCTGCCGATAGCGCGCGGCGACGGCCTCCCGGTGGACGACCCGGCAGCCCTGATCCGCCGCCTGGAGTCCCCGAGCGGCCGGGTCTGGGGCTCGGTGTCGGTCTCCCTGGTTGCCCTCGCACACGGGCGGGCGCGCTGCGACTTCGGCACTGTCTCCGGTTTCGGCTCTTCGCCCCGGATCCTTCTGGAGCCGGTGCCCATCAACGCAGACCTCCCCGATCCCGGCCGGCTGGTTGCTGGCCCTGTTCCGAGAGCACGAGGAGACCAGCATGGAAGACGAGCTGTGGGGCCGGGTCGGGAGGCTGCGCACCTGGCTGGATGACGAGGCTGAGGAGGTGCCGGTCGCCGGCGTGCGGCTGCTGCGCGTTCTCAAGATCGGCGAGGAGTTCGGCGAGGTCCCGGAGGCCGTGCACGGTGCCCTGGGGGCGAACCCTCGCAAGGGTCGGTCGCACGACTGGTCAGACGTCGAGTTGGAGCTGTGCGACGTCATCGTCACCGCGATGGTTGCGCTCGACACCATCTCGGGTAGCGGGCGCAAGGCCCTGGACGACCGGCTTCGCCACCTGGTGGTCCGAGCCGGGCTGGAGTCCGCCGAGCAGAGCTGAGCAGGCCCCCTTGCGGCGGCGTGCTGCCACAGCGAGGACATCAACCTGGCGGTCGCGAGGAGTGTGTCGTCACGGCCGCCCAACCTCGTGAGTCTCAGCAGCCCACGCTCCCGCAGCACCGCCCCGGCCCGCCCACGTACGGCTCCGCCCAGTGCGCTCACGGTGAATTCCTCGCCCGAGGCGTCAGCGGTGTCGGAAGACGGCATGGTGAATCCTCCTCGCGGGACGGAGTGGATGAGAGGTGGACCACTTTCCATGCCGCGTTGCCCCCATGGAAAGTGACAGATGGTCAAAGTGGAATCGGGTGGCAGTGGGACGGGGGGAGGCCAATCAACTGCTACCTTCGACAGGCCCGTGACCGCCTGCGCGCCCCGGAAGAAGCGATGACCGGACAGACAGAACAGCCCTACGTCCCAAAGGTTTTCCCGATCTCCATCAAGGGTGTTGTGCTCGACCCGCAGGGACGGGTGCTGCTGTTGAAGAACGAGCGCGAGGAATGGGAGCTGCCCGGTGGGAAACTGGAGGGTGCCGAGACTCCCGAGGAGCGGGTGGTCATGGAGATCCACGAGGAAAGCGGTTGGGCGGCGACCGCCGGCCCCCTGCTGGACGTGTGGATGTACGAGCCGATTCCCGGCCGCCAGGTCTTCATCGTCACCTATGGCTGCACGGCCACCGACGCGCACATGCCCCCGGTCGTCAGCCATGAGCACAAGGAAGCCGGTCTGTTCCGCCGGGACGAGGTATCCGGCCTCTTGATGCCGCAGGGCTACAAGGACTCCGTTGCCCGCTGGTACGAATTCCAGGACCAGGTCTGACCGTTGGCCCGGATCGACTCGGACGGCGGGATCCGCTGGCACTGGACCACCCCCAGAGCCCAGGACATCCTGCGCCGCCGCAGTCTGCCCGAGATCTTCCAGCTCTACCGCGACCTCCACGGCCTGCCGCAACAGGAACTCGCCGACCTGCTCGGCTACTCCACCAGCTACGTCTCCCGTATCGAGACCGGCTCGCGCACGATCACCGACATCGGCGCCCTGGCTCACATCGCGGAATGCCTGGGCTTGCCGCCGAACTGCCTCGGCATCACCGACGAGGAAGACGGGGACCACCAACTCGTGCTCCAGCTCGCCGAGTCCGTGCTGCGACTGGCCGAGACCGCCCGCCAGGCCGGCCAGGCCACTGCCGCCGTTGCTGAGCTGTGGCCTCTGGCCGCCCGCCTGGAGGCCCGCGCGGTCGCCGGCTGCACCGACCTCGACACCCTTCGCCTGCTCGGACGCGCCCGGGTTGGGCTCGGCGTCGCCCTCGGCCGCGTCCTGCCTGAGGAACGCCTGGCCGCCGCGGCCAGCTGGACGGGCAAGGGCCTGAGTGTCGCACGGCGCGTGGGCGATCCCGGTCTGCACGCTCACGCGTTGCGTCATCACGGCAACGAACTGCGCAAGGTCGGCCTGCACCATCGCGCCCTCGACCGGTGACGTCGAGATCAGTACTGACAGATGGAGGCCTTGGGAGTAGAGACGCCGCTGCCCGGGGTGTGTTTGGGCTTTACCGGCAGCGCCGGGGAACGATCGGGTCTCCTCGGTCTTGCGGACCGCTTGGGCGGGATTGCCGCTCCATCGGCGCCGCGCGCCGCCTGGCTGGGCGGCGCGCGGCGAGGCCGGGGGTGGGAACCCGCCGGCAGGCGGGTGGGGGGTGGATGGTGGGGAACGGTGGTGGACCTGCTCAACGCTGCGGAGGGATCGCGGGTGTTCACCCGGCGGCGGGCGAAGCGGGGTGGGCAGGTATTGAAGGATGCGAACGCAGCTGCCGGGGCGGCCGGCACTGACTGAACGTCAGGCCTGGGTCTCCGCGAGCTCGACCAGGTCGGCGGCGCTGGCCAGCACGTAGGTGTGCGGCTGCCCGTCGAAGTCGGCGCGGTCGAGCTCTCCGGTCAGCACGCCGACCACGACGCCGGCCCCGGCGTTGGCGCCGGCCTGGACGTCGACGACGGTGTCGCCGGCGGTGAGCACCCGGCGGGTGTCGATGACGCCGGTCTTCTCCATCGCCCGGTGGATCATGTGCGGGGCGGGGCGTCCGCGCGGGACCTCGTCCGAGGTGACGACGGCGTCCAGGTTGCCGCCCTCGCCGGTCGACCAGCCGAGCGATTCGAGCAGCGGGAGCGCGACGTCGTCGCTGAATCCGGTGGTCAGCGCGACCTTGATGCCGCGCCGGCGCAGTTCGGCCAGTGCGGCTTCGACGCCGGGGATGGCCTGCGGGGGAGTGGCCCGGTAGGCCTCGCGCAGGTACGCCCGGAACGCCTCGTAGCTCTCCTCGACCAGCTCGGGGGTGGGGGTGCCGCCGCCGAGGCGGACCAGGGCGTCGATGGCCTCGCGCTTGTCGGTGCCCATCCAGGTCTGGAGGTCGGCCTCGGCGACGGCGACACCGTTGCGCTCGACGGCGGTGCGCAGCGCCCGGTAGACGGCGCCGGACTCGTTGATGGTGGTGCCTGCCATGTCGAGGGCGGCGAGCTGGATCACGGTGTCAGTCCTCTTCGGTGTGGTAGCGGCCGATGACGGTGCGGCCTTCGACGGTGTTCTCGATGGTGAAGGTGGCCATGCTGGGCAGGTAGCGGTCGTCGGCGTCCTCCAGCGGCACGCCGCGGCTGGAGGTGGTGAGCCGGCGCACGCGCAGCAGCGGGGCGCCTGCGGTGACCTGCAGGAGTTCGGCGTCGCGCGGCCCGGCGGCGACGGCGTCGATGGTGTGCCGGGCGTGGTGCAGGTCGACGTCGCGGCGCAGCAGTTCCTCGTAGACGGACCCGGTGTCCGGGTCGAAGTCGAAGAGGACGCGGCCGACCTCGTGGACGAAGGTGGAGCGTTCCAGCATGGCCGGGACGCCGTCCAGCAGCCGCAGCCGGACGAGCTCGACGACGGGCTCCCCCTCGGACAGGCCGAGCCGGGCTGCGGCCTCCGGGGTGGCCCGGCGGCGGGCCACTTCGACGGTGCGCTGGCCGGGTTCGCGGCCGATGTCGCGGGCCCACTGGGTGAAGGACAGGAAGGTGGCGAACGGCTGCGAGGGCGCCGTGCGGCGGGCGACCGGCGGCTTGCCGCGGCCGCCGACCAGGCTGCCCTCACCGCGCAGGACGGCCAGGGCCTGGCGGACCGGGCCGCGGGAGCTGCCGAACTCGGCGCAGAGCTGGGACTCGCTGGGCACCGGCTCGCCCTCGGGCCACTCGCCGGACTCGATGCGCCGCTGGAACTCGGCGGCGAGCCGTTGGTGGAGGGGGAGCGGAGGCGCCTCACTTGTCTTCACAAGTCGACTATGGCACCCGAGGGCGGAACTTCTCAAGCGCGACGGTGTGCGCACCCCGAGCTGCGGCGGAGTCCGCCCCCCGGTGGCCGTCGAACGGATGAACAGACGGTAACTTGTACAGACATCTCTTGACGTCGACGCCGCCGAGCCCGGAATCTGGAGCCATGAGCAGCAGCACCAACACCCACACCAACATCAGCACCAACACCGCCCCCGCCCGCAGCGACGTGGTGATCGTCGGCGCCGGTGTCATCGGTCTGGCCCACGCCTTCGAAGCGCTGAGCAACGGCCTGTCCGTCACCGTCGTCGAGCGCGACCGCCGGCCGGTGGGCGCCTCGGTCCGCAACTTCGGCCACTGCTGCATCAGCGCCCAGGACGGCGACCTGCTCGCCCTCGCCCAGCGCTCCCGGCCCGGCTGGCTGCGCGCCGCCGAGGCCGCCGGCTTCTGGGCCGCCGAGGCCGGCACCCTGGTGGTCGCCCGCTCGGCCACCGAGGCGGCCGTGCTGGACGAGCTGCGCGCCGAGCGCGGCGACGACGCCGTCCAGCCGCGCACCGCCGCGCAGACGGCCGCGGCGCTCGGCCGTACGGACGGCGAAGGCGACCTCGTGGCCGGCGCGCTGCTGCCCGCCGACCTGCGGGTCAACCCGCGCGAGGCCGCGCCCGCCCTGGCCCGCTGGGTCGCCGAGCACCCGCGCGGCCGGGTCCGGTGGGGCACCGCCGTCACCGGCGTCGAGTCCGGCACGGTGCACACCACCCGCGGCCCCGTCCACGGCGAGCGGATCCTGGTCTGCGTCGGCCACGACGTGGACTACCTCTTCCCGGACATCGCCGAGGACCACGGGGTCGAGCGGTGCCGCCTCACCATGGCCCGCGCCGAGGCCCCGGCCGGGTTCCGCACCGACTCGGCCGTGCTGACCGCCACCTCGATGCTGCGCTACGACGCCTTCACCAGCCGGCCCGCGGCCGCCAGGCTGCGCGCGGAGGTCCTCGGCCACAGCGCCGAACTGCTGGAGATCGGCGCGAACGTGATGTTCACCCGGCTCCCGGACGGCACCGTCCTGGTCGGCGACTCGCACCACTACGACGCCACCACCCCGCCGTTCATCGACGAGCGCACCTACGAGCTGCTGCTCGACGCCGTCGCGAAGGTCCTGGGCGTGCCGCGCCTGCGGGTCCTCGAACGCTGGCAGGGCGTCTACGCCAGCAGCCCGCGCGGCCCGCTGCTGGTGCGCGACCTGGCGCCGGGGGTGCGGGCGATCTCGGTCACCTCGGGCATCGGGATGACCCTCTCCTTCGGCCTCGCGGCCGCCACCTTCGACGGCACCCTCGCCGCGACCGGCTGAGCCACCGGCCGAGAAGCCGGCCGAGCCGCGCGAGCCACCGGCCGACGAGCCGGCCGAGCCGTACGAGCCACCGGCCGACCGGCCCGCCGCCGGGAGCGCCCCCGACCCCACCCGGGAGCGGCCCCGGCGGCGGATCCCCGCCCCTTCAGCGCGGCTTCGGCGAGTACGGCCCGGCCGGGCCCGGCGACCCCCCGCACGGCCCGCAGTCCCCGCCCAGGCACTTGGCGGCCTCCGCCATCACCTCGTCCACCGTGTGGTCCCGGAGCTGCTTGCACCGGTCCTGCCGCCCCTGGTCCTTGCACTGCCGCACCGCCCGCCACCCCTCCAGGCAGGCCACCGCCTCCCACCCCTTGAGGACGTACAGCAGCGTCCGGCACAGGCAGTCCACGTACTCCTGGACGCCCGGGAACCCGTTCCACACCCCCTTCACCTGCCGGTCCAGCACCAGCAGCCGCACGTACAGCTCCAGCGGGCCGCGGTTCGGGTCGGCGACGTCCGCGGCGAGCTGGGCCGCGTCCGCCTTGAGCTTGGCGGCGCGCGGCGGCAGCGCCGCCTGCTCGGCCAGCAGGTCCTGGAAGAACGTCGAGGCCACGTCGACCTCGCTGCGGTAGTGCGCGATCAGGCCCGCGAGCTTGGCGTCCGGGTCGTCCTCGTGCCCGTCCGTCCCGAAGTCGCACGGGAACTCGCGGCAGCCGGGCTCCCCGTCGCACTCCTCGATCCGGGCGTGCACCCGGTGCTCGGCGCGCTCCGCGCAGTCGCGCTGCTCCTCGTCGACCCGGCAGCGCAACTGCTCGCGGATCGACTTGAGTTGGGCGTCCGCGGCGCGAACGTCGGTGCCCGCGGCGGCGCGTGCGGCGCCGTAGTCCTTCTTCGCCGTGGAGAAGGCGGCCTTGAAGGGCTCCAGGGTCTTCAGGCTCTCCTGGATGACGTCGGCTCGCTTCTGGATGCCCTTGGCCTTGCAGGCGAGTTCGTCGATGGCGTCGGTGTCGCAGCAGCCGGGGTGTCCGGGAGAGTACGGGGACTCGTAGCTCATGGGCCTTCTCCGGGGTGATCGGGAAGCTCCCGGGTGCGGGAGCGGACGCGCGTCGAGAGTGCGTGGGACACCGTCACCACGCCGTCGCCCGGCGGCGGCAACGCTGCGGTGACGTCGCCCGCCGAGCATCGGACCATGGCTGGATACCGGGCACTCGCCGCCGTCGGGCGCAGCGTCGTGGCGCTGCTGAACCGGCGCTTCGAGGAGGAGATCCCCGACGGCGCCGGCCGGCGGCCGCTGGCGGTGCTCGCCGGCCCGCTGGACTTCGAGAAGGTGGACACCGCGGGCGCGGTGATCCGCTACCCGGCCGTCTCCGTGTACTGCTACCGGCTCAGCATCGACCGGGAGACCAGGGCGGGTTGGGGCGCCGTCTCCGCGCGGGACGGCCTGCCGCGGCTGCCGCTGCGGATGCACATGATGATGGCCGCCTGGGACCAGTTCGTCGAGGCCGAGCTGGAGTGGCTCGGCCTGACCGCCCGCACGCTGGAGAGCGAGGGCATCCTCACCGGCCCGCTGCTCGACCCGAGCGGCGACTGGGAGCCGGGGGACACGGTCCAGGTCGTCTCGGACGAGCTGGCGATGGACTCGCTGAGCGAGGCCTTCCAGGCGATAAGCACCGACTACCGGCTCTGCCTGCCCTACCTGGCCCGGGTGGTGCGGATCGACGGCCCCCACGGGCCCGTCCCCGAGGAGGTCACCACGGTGGCCACCCGGCTCTCCGGGATCCCCCGGTGACTGGGCCCGACGGCGAGGCCGCCGGGGACCTCGGCGCCGGCCCCCCGATCACCGTCGACGCCGGCCGGGTGGACGTCACCCACCGGCTCGCGCTCGCCGTCCGCCCGCTCGACGCCCGCACCGCCGCGCCCGCGCCGGGCGTCCGGGTCGGCCGCGAGGCCCCGCCGCCCGGCGGCCCCGTCCGGCCGCTGGAGAGCCACGGCGCCACCGGCGCGGTGCTGCGGTACGGCCCCGGCGGCGTCCGGACCCGCACCGTCGTGCTGCGGCTCGACGACCCGGCCCGCCGCCTCGTCCCGCGCCGCTTCCGCGTCCCGCTGTGGACGCTCGCCGAACTCACCGGCGCCGACGACCGCCCGCCCACCGCCGGCTACGTACCCGCCGCCTCCCGGCTGCTGCGGCCCTGGCTGCTGCCCGGCGTGGCGTACCCGGTGACGAACGGCCTGACCGGCCTGCGGCTGCGCGTCACCCACCACGGCCTGCCGGTGCGCTGGCCGCGGGTGACGGCCTTCGGCTCCGGCGGCATTCCGGTCGGCTGGGCGCACGGCGACGAGCACGGCCAACTGCTGCTGCTGGTGGACGGCATCGGGGCGCTGCCGCACCCGACGCCCTCCGCCTTCGACGTCGCCCTGCGCACCGCCGTCCCCGACCCGGCACACCCGCCGCCGGTCGACCCGCTCGACCCGCTGGCCGACCTGGTGGTCGAGGACGTCCCGCGCAGCCAGGCCCCGCCCGTCCCCGCGGACCTGGACAACCCGCTGCTGCGGGGCACCGCCCTGCCACCGGGCTACCGGACCGCCACCGGGGACGTCGTCCGGACCCTGACCGTCGGTCGGGTGCTCCCCGAGACCGAGTTGCCGCACACCTGACACGCAGCCCGCCGCCCGAGGAGGCCCGCGCATGCCCGAGTACCTGACCCCAGGCGTCTACGTCGAGGAGACCAGCTTCCGCTCACGGTCGATCGAGGGGGTGCCCACCAGCACCTTCGGCATGGCCGGCCGGACGGCCTACGGCCCGGTGCCGTACCTCGCCAACGGGCGGATCCTGACGCCCGGCCCGAGCCTGGTCACCAGCTTCACCGAGTACGAGCGCGCGTACGGCGGGCTGACGCTGGGCGACGACAGCCCCTGCTACCTGGCGCTGGCGGCCCGCGCCTTCTTCGCCAACGGCGGCCGCCGGCTGTACGTCTCCCGGGTGTTCTCCTTCGTCACCGCGACCGGGCCGGGCGCCCCGGCCGGGGCGATCGACGGGCCCGCCAACTTCGCCTCGCTCGCGGTTCCCGCGACCGGCACGCCGCTGCTGCGCTGGTGGGCCCGCTGGCCGGGGCAGGCCGGGGCGCGGATCGCCGTCTCGGTGGCGTTCCGGCGCAGCAAGAACGTGCTCATCGCCACCACCGCCGCGGACGGCACCGGCACCGTCCGGCTGACCGGCGTCCAGCCGGGCGCGGCCGTCGAACTGGCCGACCTGGTGGGCGGGAAGCCGCCGACCCCGAGCGACCGGACGAAGCCGGACGCCGCCGCCGTCCGGATCGTGGCGCGGGCCGCGGACGGGAGCCTCGGCTACCGCAACGCCCAGGGCGGCGTCGACGCCCCGGCCGCCGGCAAGGCCGCCTTCCACCTCACCCTGGCCGTCACCGTCCGCTCCGGCGCGGACCGGCTGGACGTCTACAACGAGCTCGAACTGGACGACGCCCATCCGCGCTCGGTGGCGAGGGTGCTCGCCGCCAAGGACCCGGCCGACGAGTTCTCCCTGGTCTGGCTCGACACGGCGCCGACCACGGGCGCGCCGACCACGCCCGGGGCCCAACCCCCGTCCCCCGGCGACGTCCTGACCGCCCTGCTGTCGCTCGACGCCGCCCACCCGGGCTTCCTCGCGGGCGGCGGCGACGGCCTCGACCCGACGTCCGTGGAGCTGCTGGGCGAGCGCGCCGACCCGGACGACCACAACAAGCCGGCCACCGGCCTGGCCGCGCTCGGCGAGATCGACGACATCGCCGTGGTCGCGATGCCCGACACGGTGAACCTCACCGGCCAGGACCAGATGGAGGCGGCCTCCGGGCTGATCGACCACTGCGAGCAGCTGCGCTACCGGATGGCGATCGTCGACCCGCCGAAGGACAGCTCGATCTCCGAAGTGCGCCGCTTCCGCTCGCAGTTCGACAGCAGCTACGCCGCGCTGTACTACCCGTGGCTGCGGATCACCGACCCCACCCGGCGGCCCGACCCGGGCGCGCCCACGCCGGCGCTGGACCTGCCGCCCTCCGGCTTCGTCGCCGGGATCTACGCCCGCAGCGACAACGACCGCGGGGTGTTCAAGGCCCCGGCGAACGAAGTCGTGTACGGCATGAGCGAGTTCGTCACCAACGTGACGTACGACCGGCAGGCCGTGATCAACCCCGAGGGGATCAACGCGCTGCGCTTCTTCGAGGGCCGGTCGAACCGGGTCTGGGGCGCGCGGACGATGAGCTCGGACCCGGAGTGGAAGTACGTCAACGTCCGGCGGCTGTTCATCTACCTGGAGCACTCCATCGACAAGTCGACCCAGTGGGCCGTGTTCGAGCCGAACAACGAGCGGCTCTGGGCCTCGGTGCGGCAGTCCGTCGAGGACTTCCTGCTGGTCACCTGGAAGAGCGGCGCGCTGATGGGCGGCAAGCCCGAGGAGGCGTTCTTCGTCCGCTGCGACCGCACCACGATGACCCAGAACGACATCGACAACGGCCGGATGATCTGCCTGATCGGGGTCGCCCCCACCTACCCGGCCGAGTTCGTGATCTTCCGGATCGGCCAGTTCACCGCCGACGCGCCGGCCGTCTGACGTAGCGTCAACCACCGCACAGGAGGTAGCACATGGCCACGCGCAACAACCCGTACGGCGCCTTCAACTTCCTCGTCAAGCTCGGCGACGCCGGCGGCGAGGACCAGATCGCCGGCGGCTTCTCCGACTTCACCGGCGCGGGCAACGAGGTGAAGTTCTCCGAGTACCGCAACGGCAACGACAAGGAGAACCACGTCCGCAAGATCGCCAACACCAACGTCACCGACGACGTCACCCTCAAGCGCGGCATCATCGGCGACCTGCGGCTGTTCAACTGGATCAAGGCCACCCGGGAGGGCGACTTCGACCCCCGCACGGTCGTCGTCACCCTCCACGACGAGGCCCGCACCCCGGTCTGCTCCTGGACGCTGCACAACGCCCAGCCCAAGAAGTGGGTCGGCCCCACCCTGGCCGGCAAGGGCGGCGGCGAGGTCGCGATGGAGGAACTCCACCTCGTCGCCGAGCGGATCGACTTCGCCTCCCTATGAGCACGCCGACCGAAGCCCCCGGGCTGCGGCTCGGGGCGCCCGGGGTGTACCGGGACGCCCGGCGGCCGGCGCCCGCCTTCCGCCCGGTGCGGCTGGACGTGGCCGGGTTCGTCGGGGTGGCGCCGCGCGGGCCGGTGGACCGGCCGGTCGCCGTCGGGCGCTGGACGGAGTACCAGCGGCGCTTCGGCGGCTTCGAGGGGCCGGGCCTGCTGCCGTACGCCGTGCGGGCGTTCTTCGCCCAGGGCGGCAGCCGCGCGTACGTCCTGCGGGTGTCGCCGGTGCCGCGCGCGCCCGACCCGGCCGGGCTGGCCGCCGTCGCCCGGTTCACCGTCCGGCTGACCGACCCGGCGGCCGGCGGGCCCGTCGACCTCGGCCTGCTCGCGGCCGACGAGGGCAGCTGGGGCCAACGGCTCTCCGTGCGCTGGGAGTTCACCGCCGCGCGGCACTTCACCGCGCCGGCGGACGGCGCCCGGCTGCCGCTGCCCGACGCGGTCGCCGTACCGGCCGGCTCGCTGCTCCGGGCCCGCGGGGCCGGGCTGCCGCCGGGCGGGGTGTTCCGCTTCGTCCGGCTGGTCGAGGAATCGCCACTGGGCCGAATCGCCGTGCTGGACCAGCCACTTGACGGTACCGGCCTCGACGTGGACGTCGTCACCGCCACGGTCACCGTCACCGACGCCGACCCCGGCCTCGCCCGCGCCGAACGCTTCACCGACCTCGGCCTGTCCGCCGCGCACCCCCGCCCCGCCCGGCAGGTCCTCGCCGACGAGTCCCTGCTGATCGCCCCGGACGGCGACTGGCCCGAGCAGCTGCTGCCCCCGGACCCGACCCTGCCGGCCGTCGACGCCGTCCCCGACCGGCCCGGCGCGGACCGCTGGTCGGCGATCACGGCCGACAGCCTCTTCGGCGACACCCCGCCTGAACTGTTCCCCATCGGCGGCGACTCGGGTCCCGACGACGGCGCCTCCTTCGTCGGCCTCGACCGGCTCGCCCTGGAACCCGAGGTCGCCCTGCTCGCCGTGCCCGACCTGTTCTGGGACCACCCGGTCCCGGCCGGCACCACCGACCCCCCGGATCCGCCGCGGGAACGTGCGGACGGGCGCTGCCCGCCCCCGGCCGTCCCCGTGGTCTACCCGCCGCCGCCCGAACAGGTGGTGCTGCTCGACGGCCGCGACCCGGGCGCGCTCGCCGAGATCCTGCGCCGCCAGCGCCGGCTGGTCGACCTGGCGGAGCGCCAGCGCCGGTTCGTCGCCCTGCTGGACGTGCCGCCCGGGCTGCCGCTGCGCCTGACCGCCCGCTGGCGCTCCGGCTTCGACAGCACGTACGCGGCCGCGCACCACCCCTGGCTCGGCGTGGTCGACCCGGACGACCCGCAGGCGCGGGCCGTCCTGGTGCCGCCGTCCGGGTTCGCCGCCGGGATCGTCGCCGACCGCGAGCACCGGCTCGGCATCCCCTGGGGCCCGGCCAACGCCCTCGCGGCCGGCGCGGTCACGGCCGCCGACCGGCCGGCCCCGGCCGAGCGCGACGAACTGCACCTGCTCGGGATCGACGTGTTCGCCGCCGAGCGGGACGGCTTCCGGCTGGCCTCGGCCCGGACGC
This sequence comes from Kitasatospora sp. NPDC094028, assembly GCF_049543595.1. Classification (NCBI taxonomy): domain Bacteria; kingdom Bacillati; phylum Actinomycetota; class Actinomycetes; order Kitasatosporales; family Streptomycetaceae; genus Kitasatospora; species Kitasatospora sp. NPDC094028. Next base: position 458,877 of record NZ_JBMVFA010000004.1, read on the forward strand.
TCTCCCGCGACCCGGACTACCGCCAGCTGAGCGTCCGGCGGCTGATGACGATGCTGCGCCTGGTCCTCGAACGCCAGGCCCAGAGCCTCGCCTTCGAGCCCAACTCGCCGCAGCTGCGCGAGGAGTTGCGCGGCGCGGTGACGCGGCTGCTGCGCGACCTGTTCCGCGCCGGGGCGTTCGCCGGGGCCACCGAGGCGCAGGCCTTCTTCGTCCGCTGCGACGAGCAGCTGAACCCCGGCTGGTCGCAGGGGCTGGGCCGGCTGGTCGCCGAGATCGGGGTGGCGCCCGCCCAGCCGCTCGAATACCTCGTCCTGCGGATCGCCCAGGACGCGGACGGCGACGTCAGAGTGGCGGGCTGAGCGATGACCGAGCTGGTGCAGGCCTTCAACTTCCGGGTCTCGCTGCGGCGCAGCACCTCCCCGGGCCCGACCGCGACGCCGCCGCCCAGCCTGGACGGCGCGACCGGCGCCCGCCCGGGGGCGGCCGCCGGGGCGGACGGCACGCCCGACCGGCTCGGCGACGGCGGCTTCCAGGAGTGCGGCGGCCTGGAACTGGAGATGGAGGTCGGCGACCACCCCGAGGGCGGCCGCAACGACGGACTGGCCCGGGGGACGGGCCGGATCAAGCTCCAGCCGATCGTGCTCAAGCGCGGCATGCTCGTCCCCACCCCCGGCGGCCGGGCCGACACCGCGCTCTGGGACTGGCTGTACGGCATCGTCAGCGGCGAGCGGCGGTCGGCCCGCTACGACGGCGACATCGAGGTGCTGGACCCGACCGGCACCCGGACCGTCGCCCACTGGCGGTTCACCCGCGGCCTGCCCGTCAAGCTCACCGGGCCCGCGCTCAACGCCCGCACCGGCGAGATCGCCCTGGAGGAACTGCACATCGCCCACGAGGGCCTGCGACTGGAGAGCACCTGATGGCGGAGCTGGCGCACGCGACCCTGCAGCGGCTGCGGGTGGACAAGGCCGGGGGCAAGGACCGGCCGCCGCTGGTCAGGGCGGACGGGCCGAAGGTCGAGGTCCAGTTCAACCCGGTCTCGCTGCGGCTCAGCCGGAACAACAACGTCGACCGCGGCGGCGTCGGCACCCGCACCGAGAAGCGCCAGAACCCCTCCGCGGAGCCCGCCGTGCTCGCCTTCGACCTCGCCTTCGACACGGCGGAGCAGGGCGGCCCCGGCGGCTACACGGACGTGCGCGAATGGACGGCGCTGGTCCGGCAGTTCGTCGAGCCGCCGGCCCGGAGGAAGGGCGACCCGCCGCCGATCGTCCGGTTCCAGTGGGGGACGTTCCGGTTCGACGGGATCGTCACCCAGGTCACCGAGGAACTGGACCTGTTCGCCCCGGACGGCACCCCGCTGCGGGCCAAGGTCGGTCTCAGCGTCACCGAGCAGGACTTCGGCCTCGAAGCGCACGAGAAGGGCGCCGGGGCGCGCGACGCCCGCGCCGCCACCGACCCGGGCACGCCGCCGCCCGGCTCCACCCCCGGGACGGCCGGGACGAACCGGCCGCGGCAGGTCGTCCAGGCGCAGGCCGGGGAGAGCGCCCAGCAGCTGCTGGCCCGGCTCGGGCTCGACCCGGCGGCCTGGCGCGGGGCGATGCGGGGGCTGGACAGCCCGCTCGCGCTCACCGCCGGGTTCAACGTGCAGCTCGGGGTCGAGGTCGAGGCGGGCGGCGGGCCCGGGCTGTCGGCCGGGTTCGCGGGCGAGGCCGCGGTCACCTCCGTCGCCGGGCTCGCCGGGGCGCTGGGCCTCGGGCCGGACGCCACTCAACCGGGTGGCACCGGCAGCGGGACGGACGACCTGACGGCCGCGGGCTTCGCGCTCTCGGCGGGCGGCGGCATCGCCGCCTCGCTGAGCACGGTGGCCGGTGCCCGGGCCGCCGACGCCGTCGACCGGGCCCGCGGCGCCTTCGCCGTCCCCGGTGCCGCACCCCCGGCCGGGCCCGCCGGAGCCGCCCCGCCACCGCCCGACCCACGCGCCCTGACGTACGGCCAGGGCATCCCGCTGCGCACCCGCGCCGACGCCGAGACCCTCGCCGAGACGGCGACCGGCGGCGCCCGCAGCCTGGCCGGTCGGGCCCGCGCCCGGGAGCTGCCGCCGCCGGACGGCCTGACGCCCCCGTGGGAGCACCTGCCCCCGGTGACGGCCGCCCGCACGGCGGCGGACTGCGCGCAACGCCGCCGTGACGCCCCGCCGAGCACCCTGAGGTGGCGGCCGCAGGGCGGCTCCTGCGGGTCCTGAGCGCGCGTCTGCGCGAGGAGGTCTGCCATGACCGTGCACATCGGTGAAGTCCACACGGACGTCGTCCCCGCGGGCGCGCCCGGCCCGGCGCCCGCCGCCGGGCCCGGCGGCCCGGTCGGCGAGGCGGAGCGGACCGAGCAGCTGTGCGCGGCGCTGGACCGGGCGCGCTGGCTGGCCGGGCGGGTCGCGGCGGTGGGCTTCGATGACTGAGCCGGGCGTCACCGCCGTCGCCCCGGTCTTCACCGTCGGCGGCTCCCTCGTCCGCGACCTCGGCCGGGACTGCGTCCGTCTGGAGGTCCGCGAGGGCGTCGAGGGCCTGCGCACCCTGCGGGCGAGCTTCCTTGCCAGCGGCATCGGCGCCAAGGGCCCGCAGCAGAGCCTGCTGCACCTGGACGGCCGGACGGTCGACCTCGGCAGCGCGCTCAAGGTCGCCCTGGGCCCCGACGCCGACCAGCGCAACGTCTTCGAGGGCACCGTCTCCGGGCTGGAGCTCGTCCTCGGCGACGGCGACCCGCCCGTCGTCGTGGTGCACGCCGAGGACGCCCTGATGCGGCTGCGGATGACCCGCCGGACCCGCACCTACACCCAGGTCACCGACGCCGACCTCGCCGATGCCGTCGCCCGCGAGCACGGCCTGCGGGCGGACACCGCCGCTCCCGGCCCGCGCTACGACGTCGTCCAGCAGCTGAACCAGAGCGACCTGGCCTTCCTGCGCGAGCGCGCCCGCCTGCTCCAGGCCGAACTCTGGTGCACCGCGGGCACCTTGCACCTGCGTACCCGGGACGCCCGGCCCGGCACCGCGCTCACCCTGGTGCTCGGCCGCGACCTGCTGTCCGCCCGGCTGACCGCCGACCTCGCGCACCAGCGCAGCGAGGTGGTGGTCACCGGCTACGACGCCGAGCGGCGCGAGAGCGTGGACGAGCGGGCCGGCCCGGAGCTGGTCGAGGCCGAGACCAGCGGGGGCCGCACCGGCGCGCGCCTGCTGGCCCGGGCGCTCGGCCCCAGCACCACGCTGCGGGTGCGCGAGGTCGCCCTCAACGCGGCCGAGGCGTCCGCCTGGGCGCGCGCCGAGATGCTCCGGCGCGGCCGCCGCTTCGTCGTCGCGACCGGCCTCACCAACGGCACCCCCGACCTGGTGGTCGGCAGCCGGCTGACCCTGCAGGACGTCGGCGCCCCCTTCGACGGCCCCGGCTACTACGTCACCCAGCTGTGCCACGGCTTCGACCTGGAGCACGGCTTCCGCACCCGCTTCGAGGCCGAGCGGGCCACGCTCAACGACCTGAACTGACGGACGACCCGAACCGAAGGACGAGGTGGAACCGATGCCCCTGCCCAGCCCGTCGGACGGCGCCGCGCCCGGCTACCACGGCGCCTACCCCGCCCTGGTCACCGACATCGTGGACGAGCAGAAGCTCGGCCGGGTCGAGGTGCGCTTCCCCTGGCTCGGCACCGACGGCGACCGCGACGTCCGGGCCTGGGCCACGCTCTGCTCGCCGTACGCCGACCGCGACCAGGGGCTGCTCGTCCTCCCGGAGGTCGGCAGCCAGGTGGTCGTGGTCTTCGAGGCGGGCAACCTGCGCCGCCCGTACATCCTCGGCGCGGCCTGGAACGGCCGGGAGGCCCTGCCGCACCAGCCGGAGAAGGCGAACGACATCCGGCTGCTGCGCTCCCGCGCGGACAGCCGGCTGGAGTTCGACGACACCGCCGGGGCCGCCAAGGTGCGGATCACCATGGCCTCCGGGCACCAGGTGAGCCTGGACGACGCCGCCCGGACGGTGACGGTGCGGCACGCCGGCGGCTGCGAGGTCCGGCTGACCGACACCACGGTCGAGATCCGGGCCAACGTCTCGGTCGACGTCACCGCGCCCATGGTGAAGGTCGACGCGCCGCTGGCCACCTTCAGCGGCATCGTCCAGGTCGGCACCCTGACCGCCGAACAGATGGTCATGTCACCCGCCTACACGCCCGGCGCCGGGAACATCTGGTGACCGCCGCGGCCCACGGGTTCCAGCTGCGCGCGCCCTGGTACGTCTGCGAGCGCGGCCACTTCGACCGCTTCGACCCCCGGGCCGCCGCCCCGGCGCTGCAGAAGTACGACGCCCCCGACTTCGTCGCCCGGCTGACGGCGGACCCGCGCGCCTCGCTCGCCTTCGACCCGGTCGAGGACGTGTACGCCTACCCCGTCCCGGTGCCGGCCGGCCAGACCCGGCGCGGACGGCTGCGCTTCGCCACCCACACCATGGTCCCGACGCCGCTGCGCAAGCTCTACCAGCCCGGCCACCACCGCTTCTACGCCGTGGTCGTCGAGCTCTTCTGCGACCGGCCCGGCCTGCCCCGGCCCGGCGCGGCGGCCGAGGGCGTCCAGCTGCGGATGGTGCTGCGCCGCCGGCAGCGGACCGTGCCGACGTCCGCGCGGACGGCCGTGCGCCGGCTGGCGAAGGCGCTGACCGCCGACCTGCTGGCCGCCCGGGGCACCGAGGCCGGGAAGCTCACCGACCGGGACCTGCCGAACCTGCTCTGGGCCGACCTCGCCTACCGGGCCCGCTTCGAGGCCGAGCACGGCGAGCTGTTCGCCGCCCTCGGGCCGCCCGTCGTGCAGAGCTGGACCACCGGCGCCAAGGGCCCGCACTGGGTGCCCACCGGCACCGTGGGCCCGGACGGCAAGCCGGAGCCCGAGCAGGAACTGCCGATGTGGCGGATCCCCGCCCCCGCCTGGGAGTGCGAACGGGCCGCCACCCGCTCGCTCTGGTTCGGCCTCGTCCCGACCCTCTCCGGCGAGCACGACGACCAGGGCGCGCCCAGACTCGACGACCAGCACGTGTACGAGCTCCACTGCGTCGCCCGCCGCCCACCCGCGCCCGGCCACGAGCACTGCCCGCCGCAGGAGTCCTGGAGCGCCCCCACCGAACCGTTCAGCCTCGCCGCGTTCTACGACCCGGAGGGCACCAAGAACCACAAGGTGTCGATCACCATGCCGGACCTGCGGGCCCTCGCCGCCCGCGCCGGACGCCCGCCCGGCCCCGGCGGCGTGGCGGTGACCACCCCGCCCGGCTCCCAACTGCCCGTCACCGGCGGCGACATCCCCAAGCCCGGGAGTGGCACGCCCGGCGGCACCGACTTCCGGATCTGCACCTTCGCGCTCGAACTCTTCACGATCGTGGCGTTCTTCCTGTTCAGCCTCTTCCTGCCGATCGTGGTGCTCGCCTTCCAGCTCTGGTGGCTGCTCGCGCTGCGCTTCTGCCTGCCCCCGGACGTCGTCGCCCTGGGTGCCCTCCAGGCCTACGTCAACGCGCCCGGGCACGACCTCGCCACCCTGCTCACCGGGCCCGGGCCGGACAACCCCGGTCCGGGCAAGCTGGACGACCTGCTCGGCCAACCGGGCGCCACGGCCGCGATGGCCGGGCGCCCGCCCTTCCGGCCGAGCGCGCCCGGCGCCGATCCCGACGCCCAGGCGGCGGCCGCCGACCTGGTGGCCGCGCTCGACCCGACCACCGCCGCCACGGGCACGCCGCCGCCCGTCGAGAGCTCCCCGCCCGACCCGCTGTGCGGAGGCCGCTGATGGCCGCGCCCGCTCGGGACGTCAAACCGCCCGCGCCCGCTCGGGACGTCAAACCGCCCGCGCCCGCCGCGCCCAAGGCGGCGCCCGCGCCTGCCGCGGAAGGGGCCGCCGGCGCCCTCGCCGGTCAGCTGGCGGGCGTCGTGCCCCCGCGCCCGGCCGTCGCGCCCGACGTCCCCCGGGACGTCCTCGCGCTCCGGGGCGGCGCGGCCCTGACGCCGACCCCGGCCGTCACCGAGTACCTGGCGAGGAAGGGCCCCGCCGGCGGCCCCGTCCGGGCGGCGCTGGGCACGATCGCCAGTGGGACGCTGAACCTGCGCACGAGCGACGAGGGCCTGACCACCGGCCCGGACTACGAGACGCTGCCGCTGGCCCACCCCTTCCTCCTGCCGCTCACCCGGTACGGCGTCGAGCCGGTGCTGGCCGTCCGGGTGCGCGGCGGCCTGCTGGAGGGCCACGCCTCCGCGCTGGTGAAGGGCCGCCTGCTCCCCGGCCCGGCCGGGCTGTTCGGCCAAGTCGTCGAGCACGCCGAACAGTTGGGGCTCACCGGAGTGAGCGCGTTGAAGCTGTCGGCGGTGGAGAACCGGCTCGACGGCCCGACGCTGCTGATCCGGGCGAACGGGCTGCACTTCCGGCTCGGCGGCTTCCTCGACGCCACCGGCGCGCTCGGCCTCGCCAACGAGCTGGTCACCTTCGACGCGACCGCCACCGGCACGGTGCCCGGGCTCGCCGTCGTCACTCTGCCGGTCAGGCGGGACGCGCAGGGCGCGCTGTCCGGCGAGGCCACGGTCGAGGTGGAACTCAAGGGCTTCAAGGGGACGGTGACGGCGGCCCTCGCGGGCGGCGTCGTCGACGTGCGCGGCAGCGTCCACTACGCCAACGACAAGTTCGACGGCGAGGTGACCCTGGTCGCCACCGACGAGCAGAACGCCACGCGGCTGACGGGCGAACAGGTCGCCGCGGCGCAGGCCAAGGCGGCGGCGCCGAAGCCGTCCGTCCCGGCGGCCGAGGAGGCGCCGGGCGGCGGGGCGCCGCAGGCGGCGGGCCCGAGACCCGGGCCGCGGGTGGTCGTCGGCTGGGGGACGGTGAACGTCCAGCTCGCCGAGTGGCTGAGCGGCGAGGCCCTGGTGGTGGTCGACCACCACGGGGACGTGACGCTGGTCGGGAAGATCACGCCGCGGATGACCAGGCCGCTGTTCGAGCAGAAGGACTGGGTCAGGCCGCTGCCCAAGCTGGAGGTCCGCGCCCTCTACGGCGTCCCGCTGGTCGGCAACGTCTTCGTCTTCGCCAACGTCGGCCTGGAACTGCTCGCCAAGCTCGGCCCGGCCACCCTCGACCGGATGGAACTCACCGGTACCTGGTCCACCAAACCCGAGGTCCTGAAGGACTTCGGCGTCACCGGCACCCTCAACGTCTCCGCGTTCGCGGGCATCCGGCTCGTCGCAGAGGGCGGCGCGGGCGTCGAACTCCTCGGCCACGACATCAAGGCGGGCGTCGCGCTGAACGCCCTCGCCGGGATCCGCGGCTACGTCGAGGCGACCCCGCGGATCGGCTACCGGGAGATCGCCGACCCGAAGGCCGGCAAGCACGGCGAGTTCTTCATCGGCGGCCACCTGGAGATCGCCGCCCAGCCCTTCCTCGGCCTCGGCGGCGACCTGTTCGTCGCGCTGGTCAGCCCCTGGTGGTCGCCGGCCCCCAGCCACCGCTGGACCTGGCCGCTGTTCCAGCTGGAGTACCCGCTGCCGGGCGAGTTCGGGATCGGCGCGGACGTCGACTACGTGCTCGGCTCCGGGAAGGTGCCCGAGGTGCAGTTCGGCGAAGTCGCCTTCAGCGCCGACAAGTTCATGACCGACCTGATGAACGACCACGTCCCGAAGAAGTCCGGGCGGGACGACAGGAAGGCCGGCACCTGGCACGAGGGCCCGGGCGCGGCGCCCGTCAAGGGCGGCGCGCCTGCCGCTGGGAAGCCGGTCACACCGGCCAAGCCCGTCAAACCCGTCAAACCCGCCGCGACGAAGCCCAAGCCCGCCACGGCGAAGCCCAAGAACGCCGACCCCGATCAGCAGCCGATGAGCCCCGAGAAGCTGAAGCGCTGGCAGGGCGGCCTCCAGGCGATCGGCGCCCTCGCGCAAGAGTCATTGACCGATCCCTTCGAGGAGGACGAGCTGCGCACCGCCCTCGCCGGGATCAAGAAGACGTACGGCTTCACCCTGCTCGAAGAGCACCGCCAGGGCGACGAGTCACTGATCGACGCCCGGATGAGCCCGCAGACCAAGAGGAAGCCCAGGGTCAGGCTCGCCAAGCCGATCACCTACCGCGGCGGCCCGTACAGCACCCTCGGCGTGAAGAACCCCAGGGGCGGCAAGAACCGGGCGACCAAGGGCACCGAACGCAACCACATGCCCGCCTGGAAGGCCACCAAGGACGCCCAGGCCGCGCCCGGGAAGTCCGCCAAGGTCGCCCAGGCGCTGAACGTCGTCTCGCACTACACCGCGCCCGCCGTCGAGATGGCCGTCGCCGACCACAAGAAGACCGCCAGCTGGGGCTCGGGCGGCAAGGGCTGGCGGGCCGACCAGACGAGGCTGCTGGTGAAAGGGAAGTTCAAGGAGGCGATCGACAAGGACGCCCAGGACATCCAGGGGATCGCGCCCGGCAAGTACACCAAGGCGATCGCCGAGATGAAGAGCAAGCTCCCCAAGGAGTGGAAGCAACTCGGCGCCGACAAGTGAGGCTGTGAATATCAGGCGCGGGAAGTCGGCTGGGCCGACTTCCCGCGCAAGGGTGTTCAGGTGCTGGGGAGTTCGCCGGCCTTGATGGCGGTGACGAACGTCGTCCACGCGTCGGCGGGGAAGGCGAGCGCCGGCCCGTTGCGGTCCTTGGAGTCCCGAACGGGAACGATGCCTGTGTTGAGGAACGCGACCTCAACACAGGCGGACTGTCCGTTGCTGCGGCTGGACTTGAACCACACCGCTTCTGTCAGATCAACCGTGTCCATAGCTTCCTGCCACTTCGGAGATCAGCAGCTTCGACGCCTGCTCACTGAGCGCTGTCTCCCAGATATTCGTGAACGCGGCGTCGTAGCGTTCCACTTCGTTGGGCTTGTCCAGGTACAGGTCGCCGGTGAATCCGTCCGCGTAGACGGTCGGCGGCTCCGTCTCGGAGCTGTCGCCGTTGAGCGGGAAGCGCAGAATTCCGAATGAGCCTGACAGGACGCCCAGGTGTAGACCCGCGTTGAACGGGACCACCTTGATGGTGACATTGGGGAGCTCGCCCATATCCAGCAGGTGGGCGAGCTGTGCGGCCATGACCTTGTCGCCACCGATAGGGCGCCTCAGTACCGCCTCGTTGAGTGCGACATCGAAGACCGGCGGATCGGTGACCCTGGTGAGAAGAACTTGGCGGTTCGAACGAAGATGGACTCGTCGCTCGATCTCTTCATCGACTTCGTGTGGATTGTGCGCCCGCATGACCACGCGCGAGTAGTCGTCGGTCTGCAACAGCCCGGGAACCAACTCGCTCTCGTACCAAGCGATCTTCGAAGCAGCTTCTTCCAGCCCGATGAAGAGATCGAATCCCTCGGGGATCACATCCCCGTAGGCGTGCCACCAGCCCCGGGCCTTGGTCTCCTTTGCCAGCCCCATCAGAGCCTCGGTCAGTTCGGCCGGTGCGCCGTAGACCTTGCACATCGCCTCAACATCCAGGCTTCGCAAGGATGTCTGACCCGTCTCGATGCGCCACATCTTGGCCTCCGACCACTCCAGCCGACGGGCTGCAGCCCGCACGGTGAGTCGCGATCGGTTGCGCAGATCACGCAGGTACCGCCCGAGTTGCCTGCGCGGCACCGTTGATCCAGTGGGCCCCTCCGCCATGGCCTTCCCCTTCCTGGCTTCCAGTATGAAGCACCGTCGGCGCTCGAAATGAAAGCACCTGGGTGCCCGATTCGCAATGAGCGTCAACTGTTCGAGTCATTCCATTTGAAGTACCCGAAATGAAGTCTTGCAGATTTCGGGCAGTCGGGAGCAGACTACGAGCAGTAATCCGCTGCTCGCACACGGCGATCATGGCGGACGGCCGCTCGGGCATTCCCATGCCTCTCGCCGCTCTCCGGATCGCGAACTTACCCACCACTCCCGGAGGAGGCCCCGCCATGCCCGGAACGTTGGAGAAGCCGCCCGCCCCTGCCGATCCGTTCTCCTGGTGGCTGCCCAGGCACCGCAAGTCCGCCGGCTTCGCCAGGCGGCTGCTCCGCACCTACCTCGCCAAGCAGCCCAACGGCGAACAGTTCCTCGACGCCGGGGAGTTGGTGCTCGGTGAGCTCGTCACCAACGCCGCTCTCCACGCCAAGACCCCGCCAGGGCGGCTCATCTTCATCCGGTTCGAGCTCCACCCCGACGCCCTCCGCATCGAGGTGCACGACGCCGACGCCAACCAGCCGTCCGTGCCGCGCCAGGCCGCCGAACACGCCGAGGCCGGGCGCGGGCTGTGGCTCGTCTCGCAGCTCGCCGCCAGCTGGGGCTGCTGCCCGCGAGAGGGCGGCATCGGCAAGGTGATCTGGGCGCTGATCGACGGCGAGGGCGCGCGGTGAGCGTCGAACTCCCCTTCCCCGTAACCGTCGAGATCAGGGGCATCACCTCGGCCGCCACCTTCGCCGAGCTCTCCGACGCCCTCGACGCGATCCGCGCCAGCCTCGCCCGGCTCCCGCTGGACGACGACCAGGCCGGCTACCTCGCCGACTACTTCGCCCCGGCCTCCGCCGAGCGGATCGCCCACCAGCTCATCCACACCGGCGCGGTGGGCGCGATCGCCTTCCTCGGCCTGGACACCCACCCGATCTACCTGCGCCCGGCGCCGTGATCGGCCGCCTCAGCTGGACCCGCTTCGAAATGTGGTGGTGCCTCACCGCCCAGTTCTCCCGGCCGGTCCGCGCGATCAGCCCCCGCCGCCGGGCCGCCCACATCGAGACGCAGCGCTGGCTGGCCACCCCGGGAAACGCTGAAGCCCTTCTCCTCTCCGTCCTCCGCCAGGCCACTCCCCACCCGTCCGAGTGAGCAGCGACGCCGGGCGATCCCGAATCCGGGATCGCCCGGCGTCGCTACTGCTGGTGGTGAGCGGGAGAGGATTGCGCGAGAAGTCGGCCAGGCCGACTTCTCGCGCAAAGCGTTGTTGCGGGTCGGTCCGCGGTTGGATACCGGCTGTCCAGCGCTCGGAGTCTGCTGTTGGTAGGTTCGCACTGGCGATGGCCGGTTGGCCCCGGTTGTCCGCTGTCAGAGGGTGGCGGTACGCAGCACGATCAGGGCGACGGAGGTCATGGTGAGGACCACCGCCGGAGACGCGCCCTTGCGGTCGCCGACACGCAGGTGGAAGGCGACCGCCCCGGCGAAATAGAGCGTCAGGCCGATCGCGGCGGCGATTCCGACGAGTCCCCACCAGAGTCCGGCGATCACACCGGCCGCGCCTGCGATTTGAGCGCTGATCAGGAAAGCCATCATGCTCTGCGGCACTCCGAGGGTGGACATCTGCTCGGTGATGTGCCGCGTCCGCAGAGATTTGGCCCCGGCCGATACCAGGAGAAGCGCCGACATGAACACGGTGACGACGGCAAGGGAGACGAACATGGCTGAAACCTCGATCATGCGAGATGCGAGCAGGGGATGTGCGCACCTCGACGACGATAGGCGGCCACTAGGTACCTCCAGGTAACCTTCGGGGCATGAGCCTGCGACCCGGAATCGCCTTCCTCGCCGACTGTCCGGCTCTCCTGGCCATGGAGATCATCGCCAGCAAGTGGTCCATGGTCACGCTCTTCGCGCTGACCGACGGCCCGTTGCGTCACGGCGAGCTGGTCGAGCTGAGCGGTGGCATTTCGCGCAAGGTACTGACCCAGACGTTGCGCCGGCTCCAAGCCAGCGGGCTCGTCGAGCGGCACGCGTACGCCGAGGCGCCGCCGCGCGTGGAGTACAGCCTGACCGATCTCGGGCGAACCCTGGAGGAACCCATCAGGATGCTCACCGCATGGGCACGGGAGAACGGCGAGGCGGTCGTCACCTTCCGGGAAGCAGCCGAGGCGGCCAGGGCGATCGAGGCGGATCAGGCGCCCCCGGTAGATCCCCCCTGCTGATGAGAACCCGAGCCGTTTCTGATCAAGAGAAGAGGCTGAACCTGTGGACGCTGCCGTCGCCCGGCGTCCTGATCGGCCTGGACAGTGCGGGAGAGGTTTGCGCGAGAAGTCGGCCAGGCCGACTTCTCGCGCAAAGCGTTGTTGCGGCCCGGGGTGGAACAAGTAGCCCCCGGCGATAACGCGCCCGTGACGCGCCCCGAGCACCATCGACGGCATGGCAGCAACCGACGCTCCGGTAGGAGCAGCACCGGCCGGCTCCGGTGCCGACACGTGGCTCGGCACCGGGTTCCGTCTGCCCTTCCGGCCGCGGACGCCCGCCGGCGGGCCGGGCGGGGGCCTGGCCTGGACGAGCGGGATGGACCTCGTCCGGCAGTCGATCGAGACGATCCTGGACACCGAGCCCGGCGAGCGCGTCATGCGGCCCGACTTCGGGTGCGGGCTGCGGCAGTTCCTGATGGCGCCGAACACCGCCGCCACCCGGGCCGCGCTGCGGGCCGAGATCGAGCAGGCACTTGGCCGCTGGGAGCCGCGGATCCAGGTGACCGGGGTGTCCGTGACGCCGGGGGAGGAGCCGACCATGGTGTGGATCGACATCGCCTACGTCCGGCTCGCTGACCTGCGCGCCGACAACCTGGTGTACCCGTTCTACCTGCGCTGACGTGCCCTTCGGTGATGACGACGACGGACAGGGGGTGACCCGGCCGTGGCCCTGATCGGCCCGATCCTCGACGACCGCACATTCGCCCAGCTCCGCGACGAGCTGATCAAGCGCATCCCGGTCTACAACCCCGAGTGGACCGACCACAACGCCAGTGACCCCGGCGTGGCCCTGCTGGAGCTGTTCGCCTACCTCGGCGAGTCGCTGCTCTTCCGCTTCAACCAGATCCCCGACGCGACCAGGGCGGCCTTCCTGCGGCTGCTCGACGTCCAGCCGAGGCCCGCCCAACTCGCCCGCACGCTCCTGGTGCTGGACACCGATCGGGCCGCCGGCATCCAGGTCCTGCGCGGCACCGAGGCGCGCGCCGGCGCCGTCCCCTTCGAGACCGAGGACGAGGTGGTGGCCTGGCCGCTGGAGACCTGCGCGGTCGGCAAGACCGCCGCCCCGGACGCCGAAGCCGGCAGCACCGAGGCCCGCCGGCGCCAGGACGCCGTCGCCGCGCTCCCGTTGAGCCAGCAGGACCACGTCCGCGCCGGGGCCGCCCCCGGCTTCTACACCACCACCGCCGTTCCCACCGACCCGCTGGCCGCCGACCAGCCGCCGCTCGACGTCGCCGGCACGCTCGACCAGTGCCTGTGGATCGCCCTGCTCGGCAAGAACGGCACCGACCCGGCCCAGCTGCGCGACCACGCGATCTTCCTCGGCGTCGTCCCGGACACCGAACTCCCCACGCCCTTCGACCTGGAGGCCCGCAACCCCGACCGCTCCCGGCTGCGCGCCGCCGACCTCACCGCCGACCCGCCCGCCTTCCTCTGGGAGCTCTGGAACGGCCCCGACCGCGCCGGCAGCGCCGACACCGCCTTCACCAACCTCGCCGTCCTCGCCGACACCACCCGCGGCCTCACCGCCACCGGCGTCGTCACCCTGCAGCTGCCCGCCGCCTTCCCCACCCACGCCCCCGCACCGGCCAGCACCGGCGACCTGCACAGCCCGCCCCCGCTGGACGACGAGAAGACCGCCGCCCGGGTCATCGGCTGGCTGCGGGTGCGCCGCCCCGCCACCGAGAACGACGCCATCCACCGCATCCGCTGGGTCGGCGCCAACGCGGTCGGCGTCGTCCAGGCCCGCACCGCCGCTCCCGAACTCCTCGGCACCGGCACCGCCGACGCCGGCCAGACCTACCGGCTGACCCAGCACCCCGTCGTCCCCGGCACCGTCCGGCTGGAGGTCGAGGAAGCGGACGGCTGGCAGCCCTGGACGGAGGTCGAGAGCTTCGCCGCCGACGGCCCGCTCGACCGGCACTACACCCTCGACGCCGCCACCGGGCTCGTCCACTTCGGCACCCGCGGCAAGGTCCCGCAGATCGGCGAACGGATCCGGGCCCTCGGCTACCGCCACGGCGGCGGCGCCGCCGGGAACGTCCCCGCCGGCGCCATCGGCAGCCTCACCGGCGTCGCCGGGGTCAAGGCCCGCAACGTCCTGCCCGCCGCCGGCGGCGCCGACCCGGCCGCACTCGCCGACGCCCTCGACGCCCTCCCCGGCGAACTCCACCGCCGCGACCGGGCCGTCACCGCCGACGACTTCCGCGCCCTCGCCCTCGAAGTCCCCGGCGTCCGGCGGGCCGAGACCCTGCCGCTGTTCCACCCCGACACCCTCAGCCGCACCGCCGCCGGCGTCGTCAGCGTCCTGGTCTTCCCCACCGAGGACCGGCGCGACCTCGGCGCCCCGCTGCCCGACCTCGCCCTGCTGCGCCGCGTCGCCGCCTACCTCGACCCGCGCCGGCTGCTCACCACCGAGCTCTACGTCATCCCCCCGACCTACCTGGACATCGCCGTCTCGATCGGCCTCCACGTCCGGGACGGCTACCAGGTCGACGCCGTCCGCCGCTGGGTCGAACTGCTCGTCCGCCAGTACCTCGCCCCCGTGCCGCCCTACGGGCCGGACGGCGCCGGCTGGCCGCTCGGGCGGGCCGTGCGGCGCGCCGAACTGGAAGCGGTCGCCGTCCAGGTCGACGGCGTCGAGTACCTCGACGGCGAACTCGGCCTCGCCGCCCGCCCGGACCCCACCGCCGCCTGGTCCCCGGCCCCGCTCGTCGAACTGAAGCCCTGGCAGGTGCCCCGGCTCGCCGGGATCACCGTCGTCACCGGACCGCCGTTGCCGCCCGGTACCGGCTACGGCCCCACCCCGCTGCCCGGCGGCGACCCCGTCCTCGTCCCGCTGCCCCCGGAGGTGTGCTGATGGACGGCGACCGCGAGATCAGCGTGCTCACCGACCCCGACCAGTGGGTCCGCTGCGCCCACGACGGCACCGCGCTGCTCGACGGCGGCGGGGCCGGCCTCGCCTGGACGGCCGACCCGGCGCCGGGCGGGCCGTGGGGGGACGCCGCCGGGCTGGCCTTCGACCGGTGGGGGCGCGCCTACCGCTCGTACCCCGGCCTCGGGCGGGTCGACGTGCTCGACCCCCGGGCGCCGTCCGCCCCCGCCGACCCGTGCGCCGACCGGCACCCCGGCACCCTGCGCACCCCGCGCGGCCTCGCCGTCGACAGCGCCCAACGCCTCTACACCGCCGAATCCTGCGGCGGCGCCGTCCAGGTCGTCGACCTCTGGGCCGAGCGGCTGCTGCGCCGGGTGCCCGTACGCACCGCCGCCCACCGCGCCCGCCGGCCGCTGGACGTGGCCGCGCTCTGCGACGGCGCCCTCGTCCTGCTCGCCGACCCGCCCGGCCTCGCCCTGCTGCGCGGACGGCGCGGGCCCGGACGCGGCCCCGAGCTCGGCGGACCGCTGCTCGCCGCCGGGCTGACGCCCGCCCGGATCGCCGTCACGGCAGGGCAGGCGTACCTGCTCTGGACGTCGCCCTGCGGCGGGCCGGCCGTGATCGCCCGGCCGGACGGCAGCCACCCGGTCGAGGTCGGCGAGGCGAGCGACCTCGCCTTCGGGCCGGACGGCCTGCTCACCGTCGCCGGGCGCCCCGGGCAGCCGTTCCGCCGCTTCCGGCCGGACGGCGAGCGCTGGATCGAGATCGAACCCGTCCGGGCGCCCCGCTACGACGGCGGCGCCGTCGAGACCGCCCCGGACGGGCACACCGCGTACACCACCGACCAGGGCCTCGCCCGGACCGCCGGCCCGGCCGCGCGCTACGTGCCGAGCGGGCGGCTCGTCACCTACCGGCTCGACTCCGGTGCCTACCGCACCCGCTGGGGCCGGCTCTTCCTCGACGCCTGCGTCCCCCCGGGCACCGACCTGCGGGTCGGCTTCCTCACCAGCGACGAGGACACCGTCCCCGACCTGCTGCCCTGGACGCCCCCGGCGCAGGGGCAGCGCGCCGTCCGGCACGGCGAGTTGACGCCGCCGCTGCCGTCCGAACTCCGGCTCCGCGCCCTCGCGCCGCCCGGCGGACTGTACCGGCGCCCCACCGGCCGCGAACGGCCCTGGGAGCAGATCGCCCCCGACGACGCCTTCGAGACCTACGAGGCCCCGGTCGCCGCCCCACCCGGCCGCTACCTGTGGATCGTCCTCGACCTGGCCGGCACCGCCCGGCTCACCCCGCGCGTGCGCACGCTTCGCGTCGAACGCCCCGGCCACCGGCTCCTCACCCAACTGCCCCGCGCCTTCAGCCGCGACGAGGACGACGCGGACTTCCTGCAGCGCTACCTCGCCCCGGCCGAAGGACTGCTGCACGAACTCGACGGACGCGCCGCCCTGCGGACCGTCCTGCTCGACCCCACCGCCACCCCGCAGGAAGCCCTCGGCTGGCTCGCCGGACTGCTCGGCCTCGCCCTCGACCGCCGCTGGCCGATCGCCGCCCGCCGCGCGCTCGTCGCCCAGGCGTACGACCTGTTCCGCATCCGCGGCACCCTCACCTGCCTGGAACGGATCCTGCGGCTGTACCTGCCCGTCCCCGTCGCCGTCGTCGAGAACTGGCGCCTGCGCGGCCTCGGCGGTGCCGTCCTCGGCACCGAACCCGGCGGGCCCCCCGCCCCCGCGGTCGGTGGCGCCGCCCGGGCGACGGCCACCCTCGGCCGGTTCGCCGTCGGCGGCCTGAAGCCCGGCCAGGACGGCTACACGGCGACGGCCCACCGGTTCACCGTCCTGATCGCCGCGCCGTTGGCGGGCGAGCCGCTCGACGTGGTGCGCAGCATCGTCGAGACCCACAAGCCCGCGCACACGCTGGCGGAGATCTGCCCGCTCGGCGCCGGAATGCGGATCGGCCGCGCCCTGCACCTGGACCTGACGTCCGTGGTCGGCCCGGGCGCCGCCTGGGGCCCGGCGGTGGTCGGCCACGTCCGGGTGGGGGAGGACGGGGTGGTCGGGGTGCCCTCGGCGGCGGCGAGGGTGGGGGAGTCGGCGGCGGTGGGGGCGGTGAGGGTCGGGTGAGCGTGATCGTCGGTGAGGTCGAACAGTCGGTTTCCGCCGTGGAGTTGGCGGGTCTTCCCCTGCTCGCCCTGGCCTTGGACGACTTCCTGTCGGCCGGCACCTTCTGCGGCGTGAGCCCTGGCCGGGCCACGGTGGTGGTCGGCTTCGTCGGGGTCTCGTCCGGGCAGGCGGTGACGGCGGCATGAGTGCTCCTGCGGTGACGATCGGGCGGTTCTCCGCGACGCTGCACGACGACGGCTCGGCGCAGCCGGGTGGCGGCGGGCTGGAGGCGCCCCTTCGGTGCGTCGTCGACGGCGGCTTGGCGCTCGCGCTGCGCAACGTGCGCCTGCCGGAGGGCCGTTGGTGCGTCAGGCGGCTGCGGCTGGCCGTGGCGCTCGACCTCGACCGGCCCGGCGCGGAGGGCGGGCGGGAGTGGGCGGCGGCGGTGGCCGCCGCGATCGAGCGGGCGGTCCGGGAGGGCGGCGCCGACGTGGTCCACTACCGGCACGACGTCGACCTGCTCGCCGACCTGATCGCCGGGGTGGCCGCGAACCGGACGGCCCGGCAGTGGGCGTGGCAGCAGGCGGGCGCGCTGCGGCCCGGCGACCCGGCGCCCGCCGCCGACCCCAGGGCGGCCGTGCTCGCCGCGCTCGGCCGGGCCCCGCAGCACGCGGCGGCGGCGCTGCTCCGGGCGGCGCCCGGGTGCGGACTGCCCGCCCTGGACCGGCTGTTCGGCGCGGAGGGGTGGCAGGCGGTGGCCGGGCTGGCGGCGGTGGCGTCCTGGTGCGAGCCGGGCGCGGGCGGTCCGGACACCGGTCTTCCGGTTCACGCCCGGGCGCTCGCCCGGACCCTGCTCGCGGGCTCGGTCCTGGCCGGCCTCGCCCGGTCGGCCCGGCTGCGCCCCGGGCCCGCGACCCTGGCCGCCTGGGCGGTGCTGGCGGCTGCCGAGGCCGATCCCGGATCGCTCCACCGCCGTCCGCACCCCGACCTGCCGGGGGCGCTCGCGGAGGAGCTGCGGGCGGTGCTCGGGCAGGCCGCACCCGCGCCCGTACGGGACGAACCCGGGGCGCCGCCGGTGCCCGCCGCGCCCGCCGCGCCCGCCGCGCCCGTAGGGACCGTGCCGGAGCGGGAGTCGGCGGCGACCGGGGAGGAATCCGGGGGGTGGCCGGATGAGCTGTCCGAGGAGCTGCCCGGGGATCCGTCCGAGGAGCCGTCCGGGGAACCGTCCGCCGGAACCTGCCCGGCCGAGCCCGTCGCCCCGCCCCGCGCCGCGCAGCCGTCCTCGTACCAGGACGCCCCCGCCGCCGCGTCCACCGCCTGGGCCGGGCTGCTCTTCCTGCTCGCGACCGCGCCCGACGCCGGCCTCCCGCAGCGCGCCCTGGACGACCCCGCGCTGACGGCCCGCCCGCTGCGCTGGGTGCTGCACCGCCTCGGGCGCGAGCTGCTGCCGGAGGCGGCCCCGGACGACCCGGCCCTGCTCGCCCTGGCGGGCCTGGGCCCCGCCCGCGCCCGTACGCTGCTCGCCGCTCCGCCGCCCACCGCGCCCGAACGGGCCGCCGTCCGCTCCCTCGCCACCGCCTGGGCATCGGCCACCGCGGCACGATTGGACGACGCCACCGACGACACCGACGCCACCGACGGCCCGACCGCAGTCCGCACGGTCGCCCACCGCACCGGTGAGGTGTGCGCGGAGCCCGGCTGGATCGAGGTCCGGCTGTCCGTCACCGACACCGACCTGGCCGTCCGCCGGGCCGGCCTGGACCTGGACCCGGGCTGGGTGCCCTGGCTCGGCGCGGTCGTGAGGTACGTCTATGTCTGAGACCGCCATGTCCGAGTCGACCGACCTGCCGCACGCCCCCGAGGCGGCCAGCCGCGCGCTCACCGCGCGGGCGGCCGGGATCGCCCTGCGCCTGGCCGGGCTGCTCGAAGCCACCTGCGACACCGATTCCTCCGCCGACTCCGTCGACTTCCTGCGCGCCTGGGCCAACGCCGCCCGCCACCAGGAGGAGCCACTTCCCGCCGACGCGGACCCGCTCGGCCGCCTGGCCGACCGGCTCGCCCTCACCGAGGTGGAACTCGACCTCCTGCTGCTCGCCGGCCTGCCGGAGGAGCACGAGGGCCTGGCCAGGACCTTCCGCACCATGCACCCGCGCGGCGACTCGCACCCGAGCGTCGGCCTCGCCGCCCTCCTGCTCGGTCAAAACCAGCCCTGCGACCGCGCCGCGCTGCGCCGCCTGCTCCACGAGGGCGCGGCCGCGCGCAGCGGCGCCCTCGCCGTCTCCGGCGAGGGGACGTTCCACGACCGCAGCCTGCGCCTGGCCGACCGCCTGTGGGAGGCCCTGCACGGCTGGGCGGCCTGGCCGGAGGCGCTGACCGAGGTCGAGGCGGGCCCGCCGGTCGCCGGGCTGGACGGCTGGCTGGCCCGACCGGCGGCGCAGCTCGCCGTGGCCGCGCTGCGCTCGCCCGCGCCGCGCACCGTGATCGTGACCGCGCAGGACACCACCGTCGCGCTGAGCCGCTGCGCCGCGCTCGCCCGCGCCGCCGGCCTGCGGCCGGTCGCCGGGCGGACCCGCCCCGACTACCCGGCCGCCCTCGGCCTGCTCAACCTGCACGCGGCCGCCCGCGGCGGGGTGCCCGTCCTGGTGGCGCCCCGGCCGGAGGAGGGGGCGGGGCCGGCCCGGCTGGACCTGCGCCGGGTGGCCGGCCCGATCCTGGTCTGCGCCGGGCCGGGCGCCGTCCGGCCGGGCCCGGAGCGGCCGGTGCTGGCGGTGCCGGTCGGGCCGATCGGTACCGCCGACCGGCGGGCGGCCTGGCGTGCGGCGCTGCCCGAATCACCTTGGCAGGCACCGCAGTTGGCGGCCCGCCACCCGCTGGACCCGGCGCTGACCGCGCAGGTCGCCATGGACGTGCACAGCTGCGACGCCCTGGCGCCGGGCGGACCGGCCACGGACGTGTCCGCCGCGATCCGGACCAGGGCCGGCGCCGTCCTGCCTCCCGGCGTGGACCTGATCGGCCCGCGCGCGTCCTGGGACCGGCTGGTGCTGGCCGCCGAGCCGGAGCGCCAACTCCGGGACGCCGTCTCCCGCTTGGCGTACCAGTCGGTGGTGCTGGACGACTGGCGGCTGCGCGAGGCGGCCCGCGCCGACCGGGGCGTCCGGCTGCTGCTCAGCGGCGCGCCCGGCACCGGCAAGTCGCTGGCGGCCGAGGTGCTGGCGACGGCCGCCGGGACGGACCTGCTGGTCGTCGACCTCTCGCAGGTGGTGTCGAAGTGGATCGGCGAGACCGAGAAGAACCTGTCCGCCGCCTTCGACGTGGCCGAGCGGATGCAGGCGGTGCTGTTCCTCGACGAGGCGGACGCCCTGTTCGGGACGAGGACGGAGATCTCGGAGGCCAACGACCGTTTCGCCAACCTGGAGACGGCGTACCTCCTCCAGCGGCTGGACCGCTTCGACGGCCTGGCCGTGCTGGCCACCAACCTGCGGCAGAACATCGACGCCGCGTTCGTCCGCCGGATGGACTTCGTGGTCGGCTTCGACCTGCCCGGCGAGGCGGACCGGCACCGGCTGTGGCAACTGCACCTGCCCCCGCCCGTCCGGGAGCCCGGCGTAGACCTGGCCGCGCTCGCCCACCGCTACCCCGTCCCCGGCGGCTGGATCCGCAACGCCGCGATCGCCGCCGCCTTCCGCGCGGCGGAGTGCGGCGGGCGGGTCGGCCGGCCGGAGCTGGTCGAGGCGATGCGCCGGGAGTACGCCAAGGCGAGCCGCCCGTTCCCGGCCGATCCGGCCGTCCCGCCCGGCGCAGCCGCGGACGAGCGGGCGCAGCGCGCGCTCGGCGCCGCCGGCACCGGGCCCAACAGGGAGGAATCACCATGACGGCGCTCGACAGTGGCGCACCGTGCGGCTGCGGTGGCACCGCCGGCATTGCGACCGGTACGGGGAGTGGCCCGTGCCGCCAGGACGACCTGCCGGTCACCCCCTTCGACGCCCTGCGCGTGGCCTTCGGCATGCTGCTCGGCGAGGACGACTTCCGGGTGCTGATGGGCAATCCGCGCGGCAAGCAGATGCTGCACGCGGCCTGGCTGCACGGCCCCGGCGTGCTCTGGGGGTACGGCGTGCACCTCGACGCGGACGGCGACCGGCTGCGCGCCGCGCCCGGTCTCGCGGTGGACGGCTGGGGGCGCGAACTCGCCCTGGAGGCGGAGGCGTGCGCCTCGCTCACCGCGTGGGCCACCCGCTGGGCGCAGGACCACCCGGCGCAGGACCACCCGGCGCCGGGCGGCCCGCCGGGCCCGCCCGGGCCGGACCCTTGCGCCGGACCGCCGAATCCGGATCCCTGCCCCGGCGGGGCGACCCGGCGGGTGACGGCCTGGCTGGCGGCCGAGTTCGCGTCCTGCGCGGCCCGTCCCGTCCCGGCGCTGGCCGATCCGTGCGACGTCACCCGCCGCCACGACGACTACTCCCGGATCGCCGAGACCGTCCGGGTGGTGATCCTCGGTGACGAGCCGCCGCACCGCCGCCCGTACCACCGGCTGCGGGTGCTGTTCGGCCTGGAGGGCGTCACCGGGCCGGACGACGCGGCCGGGCGGGAGGCGACGGAGGCCGCCGACCGGGTGCGGGCCGCCGCCCCCGGGCGCCGGGCGGAGCGGTTGCTGGCCGAGTTCCGGCGGCTGGCCGCGGGCGACGCGCTCCAGGACGGGCCGGAGCGGGAGGAGGGCGACGCCTGCCCGCAGCTGTTCCCGGTGACGGAGGACCACGCGCCGGTGGCGCTCGCGAAGCTGACCTTCGACGTCGTCACCGGGCCCGGCTGCGTGCGGGTCGCGAACGTGGACGTCGACCAGCGGGCCCGGACCGCCCTGCTGCCCACCGGCGACCTCCAGGAACTGCTGTGCGGCCTCGCCCCCGGGCTGCTCGGCGAGACGCTGAGCGAGGACGCCGGCGGGCCCCGGCTGGCGCCGGGCTCGCTGCGGTGGAGCCGCGGGAACACCTGCCTGAGCCTGTGCTTCGACCGGCCGGTGGACCGCCGGTCGCTGGAGCAGGCCCTCACCGTCACCTCGCTCTCCGAACTCCCCGAGCACGGCGCGGGCTGGGCGCGGAGCACGGTCGCCGGGGTGCGGCTGACGGACGGCGGCACCCGGGCCGTCGTCGACCTCGAACTCCCGCCCGCGCACCGGCTGGTGCGTGTCCTGATCCGGGGCACCGGCCCCGAACCCTGCTACGGGACCGAGCCGTGGGTGCCGTTCGCCGGCCTCACGGGCGGCCCGGCGGCCGGCCGGCACGACGGCCACGACGCGGTGGTCACCATGCACCTGAACCAGCACGAGCACGAGCACCCGCACGAGTACGAGTACGAGCACCGGCACCAGGACACCGCCGACACCGGGAGGGCCGCGTCTTGACCACCGCCACCGCCGCCGCATCGGCCGGCACACCCGACGAGAACTCCGCCGGCACGCCGGACACCGCGGGCGGCGACATCGACCGCCTGCACGCCTTCGACGGACTGTTCCTGCGGGCCGAGCACCTGAACCGGATCCAGGACTACACCCGGGAGTTCGCCTCGGCGATCGGCCGGTCCGGCGGCCCCGGCGTCGTCGAGGGCTACCAGGTCGCCGTCGACCAGGGCGCGTTGAAGGTCGGCGGCGGCCTGGCGATCGACGCGGCGGGCCGCCCGCTGCGCTCCCGGCACGAGGTGTCGCTGCCGCTGAAGGACCTGCGGGCCGGAACCGACGCCTTCTGGTGGGTGGAGGTGTCGCGCGCCGACTGGGACTACGGCGACACCCCCGTCCAGGGGCTGCTCTGCGAGGACCCGTGCGCGGGCGCCACGACCAACAAGGAGTTCACCGCCGAGGGCGTGCGGATCTCGTTGACGGCGGACCGGGCGGTCGGCCTGGAGGAGCAGTTCGGCGTCAACCGCCGGAACTGGCTCGCCTCCCGGCTGTTCGCCGCCGAGCAGGCGGGCGACACGCCCTGGCTGGCCGATCCGTCCGTGCTGCCGACCGACTGGGATCCGCCGGTCGACCTGCCGCGGCCGCCGGTCCGCCTCGCCGTGCTGATCCCGATCGGGCCGGACGTCTCCCAGTGGGTCGTCGACGTCTGGACGGCCCGCCGGGAGGTGGGCGCGCCGCCGCCCGAGCGCTGGTGGCAGGGCCGGCTCGGGATGCGGCCGTGGAACGCGTACACGGCGCAGGTCCTGCAGTTCCAGGCCCAGTCGGCGCAGTGGCGGGACCCCCGGGCGAGCGGCGCGGCGGCGGCCGAACGGGCCGCGGACACGGCGCTCGCGGAGGAGATCCGGCGGATCGTCGAGATGGCCCAGGGCGCCCGCTCGCGGCTCGCGCTGTCGATGAAGGACGCCCTGGAGCGGGCCGCGCGGGACAGCGGCGACCTGCGGGACGCCACGCCCCCGCCGGTGCCGCCGCTCGCCGAGCGCGGCTTCGCCGACCTGCCGCCGGCCGGCTACCTGTCGGTCCGCAGCGACCGGCGGACGCTGGAGGACGAGGTGCGCCGGGTGCTCGGGGACCGCCTGGGCCTGCGCTTCTGCGACGCCACCCGGGCCGACATCGCGGAGGCCGTCCAGCAGGCGCAGCACCGGGACCGGATCGTGCTCGACTCCGCCGCCGAGGTGCAGATCCTGGTGCCGGTCGCCCCGGTGACGGCGTCGGCGGTGGGCGGCGGCTGGACGGGCGGGTGGGTGGCGTTCGTCCGGAGCCGTCAGGTCTTCTGCGGGTCGGACGGGGCGGCCGCGACGCCGACCGCCGGGACCGCGGCCCAGACCGCCGCCGAGCCGCGGACCGCCGAGCCGCGGACCGCCGAGCCGCCGACCGCCGAGCCGGGTGACGGTCGGTGAGACCCGTCGACGAGGACGAACTCCCGTACGCCGCACTGTGCGTGGTGCGGGTCGAGCCGCAGGCGCCGGGCCGGTTCCTGATCACGGTCACGTCGAGCACCGACCTGCGCCGGCCGTCCGCCGAGTCGCGCAGCCGGGCCGCCGACGCGGGCGCGGTGCTGGCGCTGGTGGCGGACTTCCTGCGGGGCTGCCGCGTCACGAGCGGTCAGAGCTGACCAGGGTTACGGAGGAAAAGGACGGGTAAGCACTGTCCGGTCGCGCACGGTGACGGTCCTGTGACGAGGAGCACATAGCCTCGCAGGGCCGGGCTTCGACTGGAGGACCGCCATGCAAGCTCCGTTCCTGGAAGCTCCGATCCTGATCCCCGGTCAGGCCGACGCGCCGACCTTGCACCTCTTCGGCACTCCGCGGGTGGTGCGCGCGGGCCGCCGGCTGGAGGTGCCCGAGGGCAGCAAGCGGCTGCTCGCCTTCGTCGCCCTCAACGGCGGCTGGGTGGAACGCCGCCACGCGGCCGGCACCCTCTGGCCGCTGGGCGACGACCTCCGGGCGGCCGGCAACCTCCGCTCGGCGCTGTGGCGGCTCAAGGCGGCCGGCATAGACGTGCTCGACTCGGACAAGTGCTCGCTCTCGGTGCGCGAGCACACCGTCGTCGATCTGTACGTGCTGTGCGAGTGGGCCGGGCGTCTGATCGCCGGCACAGCCACCCCCGCCGACCTCGGCACCTTCCGCTGGCGGGCCGACGCGCTGGACCTGCTGCCCGGCTGGTACGACGACTGGGTGCTGATCGAGCGCGAGCGGATCCGCCAGCGGCTGCTGCACGGCCTGGAGGCGCTCAGCCGCCACCTCGTCCGGGCGGGCCGGTGCGCCGAGGCGGTGGAGTCGGCGATGATCGCGGTCGGCGTCGAACCGCTCCGGGAGAGCGCCCAACGCGCGCTGATCGAGGCGCACTTGGCCGAGGGGAACCTGGTCGAGGCGCTGCGCAGCTACGACGCCTACCGCGGCCTGACCTGCCGGGAGCTCGGGGTCGAGCCCGGCCGGGAGCTGTCGCTGCTGCTGCGGGCGCACTGCGACTCGGTCCGCCCGCCCGGCCCGCGCAGGCCCGACCGCCGCGAGGCGGTCGGCTGAGCGGGCCGGGCCGGCGCCGGGCCGCTCAGATTCCGTGCTGTCCGGGCGGTGCGTCCTCGAACGGGTTCAAGCCGCCGGACAGCGCGGCCCCCACGACGACCACGAGTACGATCACCGTCAGCGCGGCCAGGATGATGAAGACCATCTGGTCGCCGGGCGGCGTCTTGTCGCCGCCGGGTCGATTCTCCGCCACGCCACCCATCTCCCCCTGAGCGCTTCGGACTTCACCTCACGCTGGCGCGGACGGACGGGCCTGTCCCGGTTCGGGGCCGCCCCGGGCGGGACGGCGGCGAATTCTGCCACCATCCCGCCGCGGAGCGACGTTTTCGTCCTAGCCGTGCGTCACGCACTTGTTGGCGCTGTTCGACCACAGGCCCTGGAGGTCGAAGGTGCCGGTGCTCAGGGTGACGTAGGCGTCGAGGTTCTGGCACTCGTCGCCGATCTCACCGCCGCCGCCGTTCCAGCCGATGCTGGGCCAGAAGTCGGTGACGGTCTCGGCGTACTCGTGCGTCTCGGTGGACTCGATGCCGGAGAGCATCCGGCCGTCCGTGAAGGTGGTGCACGCGCCGGCGCCGTTGTCCGGGATGTACGGCAGGTTGGTGTAGGCCAGGGTGCCGTAGGAGCTGCTGGTCTTGTCGTGCCAGGCGCAGAAGCCGGTGTTGGGGAAGCCGTCCGGGTGCGTCTGGGTCGCGGAGACCACCACGTACTGGGCGTTGAGGTTCGGCGCCTGGGTGGTGTTGCCGAAGTGGGCGGCGGCCTTGCCGGCCTCGGCCGCGATCTGGGCGGCGGTCGCGCTGCCGGGCGCGGCGGCGGCGTTGTCGAACCACACGCCGGCCAGCGGGGAGGTGGCCGGGTGCTGGACGTGGGTGCCCTTGGTGCCGCAGGTGCTGGTGCCCTTGGCGACGCCCTCGCAGTACTGCGAGAGGATCGTGCCCCAGGTGTCCTGGCTGCCGTACAGGCCCTTGAACATGTTCTGCAGGTCCGGGGCCACGCCCGCCGGGTCGGAGGACCACTGCGAGCCCCAGAAGACCAGGTACACCTTGGGGGTGGGGGACACCACGCCCTGGGTGGCGCTGGAACCGACTTTCAGCGTGTTGGTGGAGGCGGTGGCCAGCTGTGGCGCGGCGCCGGAGTGGAGCGGCTTGACCCCGAAGTGGCCCGGCACCGCGGCGGGTTGCGCCGCGGCCCCGGTGGCCAGTGAGGTGGTTCCGACAGCGGCCAGGGCCAGCGCGGCCAGCGTGTGGGCGGCGGCCTTGAACGGCTTGCGCATGCGTCTGCTCCCGAGTGTGAGGGTGTGGGAGGGGCGTACTCGCTGTTGAGCCCCGACACCACATCAGCTCGGCGGCGCTCCGTCCAGACGTGTGCATGCCGCGACGGGAAGGCTTTGCCGTGGCTATGCCAAATTCTGGCGCTGCCCTCACCCTGCCCTCACCCTGCCCTCACTCGGCCTGACCCGGCCTCAGAGATTCGTGAACTGGTCGCCCTTGGCGTCCTGGACGGTGTGGTCGACGCAGACCGCGAGGATGATCAGCAGCAGCGCGTCCTGCTCGCTGAGCACGTCCACGGCGTACGCGTCCCGGATGGTGAACCAGCGCCGGGATATGTGCGCCAGCGTCGTCCCCTCGTGCCGGATGTCGAACTCACGGTCCCAGAGGTTCCCGTTCACCTTCAGCCTGCGGCCGTCCGCGAGGCGGACCTTGAAGCGGTCCCCGAAGAGCTTGAACATCTTCTTGCTGATCTTGGCGCTGAACTGCCCGTCCTGCTTGATCAGCAGCGTGTGGTGGATCGTGAACGCCTTGCGCACGATCGTCGCGACGTGTTCGCCGCGCGTGTCCACCAGGGCGAAGGTCCGCCGGAACCGGAAGAACTTCCGGTTCACGCGGTACAGCTTCTCCCGGTGCTCGGTCTCGATCCAGGCTTCCTCGTGGAAGGCGAACATCCGGTCGCGGACCAGGTAGCGCACAGTACTTCCCCCGTGATGACTCGTCTCCGCCGCCCCGAACGGCACGGCGCGGCCCAGAGCGTAGCGCCTGCTCAGAGCGGGGTTGCGGCGGGGGGTGCGGCGGGGGTGCGCGGTTCAGGCCGGGTCGGTGGTGAGGTCGGTGAACTCGACGTGGGCGTCCTCGGTGTAGGCGCCGATGCTGCCGGTGAGGTACGGGCGTTCCCGGTCGTCGTAGCCGACGAGGGGGCGGCCGCCGGTGGTGACGTCCAGGTGGGCGCCGTGCTGGGCGACCTGGACGTCGGTGGGGTGGCCGACCGGGAAGGGCTGGTCGCCGGTGGCGAGGAAGCGCTGGCCGCCGGGGTAGGCGGGGTCGCGCTTGCCCAGTTCCCAGCCGTTGGGCTTGAGGATGACGTAGTAGAAGTGGTCCGGGTCGGTGTAGGCCCAGACCAGCCAGGCGACTTCCCAGGGGTTGGGGGCGGGGGTGCGCAGCTGGGCGAGGGTGCGCAGGGTGGCCCGGAGGGTGAGGTCCTGGTACTGCCGGGTGGAGACGATCAGTCCGGCGTGGGTCTCCTCGGGTGCGCGGGCGGGCGCGGGGGAGAGGGAGAGGCCGTTGTCGAGCTCGGTGTTCGCGCCGTGGCCGTCGAAGACGGACCGCCACGGGCCGTGGACCGAGCCGTCGGTCCACGGCCGGGCGGGCTCGCCGCCCCCGCCTCCCCAGACGGGGCCCACCGCGAGGGCGAGCCCCGTCACCGCGACGGCGGTGAGCAGTGCGAGGGAGAGCAGCCGGTGAACTCGCGTCATACCGTCGAGTATGCCGCCGGAGGGGTCGGGTCAGGGGGCGACCAGCGGGTTCGGCGTGGGCGCCGCAGCCGCGCCCATGCCGAAGTCCTCGGCGAGTTGGGCCAGGATCCGTTCGGTGGCGTGTCCGTCGCCGAAGGGGTTCCCGGCCTTCGCCATGCGCAGGTAGGCGTCCTGGTCGTCGAGCAGTTGTACGGCGGCGTCCAGGATGACCTGCGGGTCGGTGCCGACGAGCCGGGCGGCGCCGGCGTCGACGGCCTCGGGCCGTTCGGTGGTGGTGCGCAGGACGAGGGCGGGCTTGCCGAGGGTGGGGGCCTCCTCCTGGATGCCGCCGGAGTCGGTGAGGACGAGGTCGCAGCCGGCCAGGGTGGCGGAGAAGTCGAGGTAGCCGAGCGGTTCGACGATCCGGATGTCGGGGTGGTCGGACAGTTCGGGGAGCAGGGCCTCGCGGACGGCGGGGCTCTTGTGCAGCGGCAGGACGATCTCGACGTCGCCGCGGTCGGCGAGCCGGCGCAGCGCCTTGCCCATGGCGCGCATGGTGTCGCCCTGGTTCTCTCTGCGGTGCAGGGTGACCAGGACGCGCCGCAGGCCGGTGCGGAAGTGGTTGTGGCCGGTGCCCTCGCGGAGCACCCACAGCAGGTTGTCGATGACGGTGTTGCCGGTGACGAACACCTCGGCCTCGGGCACGCCCTCGGCGGTGAGGTGCCCGGCGGCGCGCGGGGTGGGGGCGAAGTGCCAGCGGGCGATGCGGCCGATGAGGCGGCGGTTGAGCTCTTCGGGGAAGGGGTTGTCGGCCACGCCGGTGCGCAGCCCGGCCTCGACGTGGGCGACGGGGATGTGCTCGTAGAAGGCGGCGAGGGCGCCGGTGAGCGCGGAGGTGGTGTCGCCCTGGACGACGACGAGGTCGGGGCGTTCGGCGTGCACGACTTCGCCGAGGCCGTCGACCAGGCGGGCCGTCAGCTTGGCGAGGTCCTGCCGTTCGCGCATCACGTCGAGCTCGAACTTGGCCTCGACCTGCAGGAGTTCGAGCATCTGCTGGAGCATCTCGCGGTGCTGGCCGGTGGAGACGACGAGCGGGGTGAAGTGCGGGGAGGCGGCCATGGCGCGGGCCACGGGCGCGAGCTTGATCGCTTCCGGCCGGGTGCCCAGGATGAGCATGGCGCGGACGGGCGTGGTGCTGGCGTTCGGGGGCATGGGTCTCCCAGGGAGGGTGCCTGCACGTGCTGGCAGGTGGAGGGTTGGGCGCGCGTCAGGTGCGCGCGGTCTTGAGCCAGGTCTGCTTGCCGGTGAGCATGCGCCACAGGCCCCACCATCCGGCGGCGAACCAGATGTAGCCGTAGATGACGAAGACGTGGGACAGCAGGATCGCGCGGACGAGACCGAGTCCGCTCTCGCGCCGGGAGTAGACCCAGCCGTAGGCGTACGCCGCCGCGAAGGACAGGACGTACGGGCCGATGAACCACATGGGTGTCATCAGCGGGTGGCCGGCCCGGACGGAGCCGAGCACGACGGCGCCCGCGGCGACGAGGAAGGAGAGCGGAAGCAGTGAGGTGAGCAGGATCAGGACGGGGCTCGACAGGTGGTAGAGCAGGTCGATCGCGGGTTTGACGGGGACTTCGCGCAGGATCAGCGGGACCAGCCTGGCGGACTGCAGGTGGCCCTGGAACCAGCGGGACCGCTGGCGCACCAGACGGCGTACGTCCAGGACGGCCTGCTGGCTGACGGCGGCGGTGGTGCAGTGGTGGTTGGTCCAGCCGTTGGCGATGAGGCGCACTCCGAGGTCGAGGTCCTCGGTCAGGGAGTCGCTCCACGGCCCGCTGCCGTCCGCGCTGAGGGTGTCGAGTGCGGACAGCCGCATGAACTGGCCGTTGCCGCCCATGCCGACGCTGCCGAAGTAGCGCCGGGCGGACTGGAAGATGTCGCCGTAGATGACGAACTCCATGTCCTGGAGCCGGGCGAGCAGGCCCTGGTGGCGGTTGTACATGCGCACGCCGACCTGGGTGGCGCCGGTGCGCGGGTCGTCGAAGTACGGGTCGACGGCCTGGACGACGTGGGGGTCGAGGCGGCCGTCGGCGTCGACCACGCAGACGATGACGTCGGCGGGGTCGCGGCCCTGGAGGATGCCGGATTCCCGCAGGTGGCGGATGCCGGCGTTGAGGGCGGCGCCCTTGCCCTTGCGGGCGTCGGGCAGGTGCCGCTGGAGGAGCTTGACCCGGGCGGGGTCGGCGGCGCGGGCGATGTCGGCGGTGCGGTCCTCGGAGGCGTCGTCGATGACCAGGGCCATGAAGTTGCCGGTCGGCAGTGAGGTGATCCGGGCCAGGCTCTCGGTGAGGACCTTCTCCTCGTTCAGGCAGGCGAGGAGGAAGACGTAGAGGCGTTCGGTGTCGTGGCCGTGGTCGTGGCGGACCCGGCGCCGGGAGAGCAGGAAGAGGGCGGAGTTGTAGCAGCCCGCCATCACGATGATGGCGATGCTGGACGAGAGGAGAACCTCCGTGATCACTTTTGTTCACCATGGTTTCGGAGAACGAACCAGAATTTGGCCAGAAGAAGAACGGCGGCTGTCGTGCAGTAGAGCAGGAATCCGGCACCGGCCACTTCCTGCAGTCCCTTGGCGAAAGGTATGCCGGGCAGGACTTCTGGGGCTGCTGTGAGACCGGCCAAGGGCAGGCCTATCCCCAGAACTGGCTTTCCGTACATGAGAGTTCCCCCGGATATCGGCACGCCGGTCGTCCCGATGCGTGCGCACGGAGGTTATCAGAAGAGAAGGATGCTTTACGGTTTATTGTCGGAGGTGAAGAATCGGAACGATGAATTCCACGAGTGGGGCCGCCTCGTCGGGCGCACTCGCCGGTGTGCGGAGTCCAGTTGACACTCCTCGGCCCCGGCGCAAGAATCACCGAATTATCTGGCTTCATCGCGACGCTCTCCCCGCTTTGCCGGAGGCGCTTTCGGTGAAGGGCCGGTAAAAACTCCAAATCAGGGGGCCGTAATGAAGAATGCGCGAGGGAGAGCTCCGCTTTCTCATGTTTCGCTCAGCTTGACCGTGATCGCCGCCCTCCTCGGTGGCGTCGCGCTTTCCACCGGCGCCGAGGCGGCGACGGGCCGCAACCCGAAGCAGACGGTCTCGTTCCACGGACTCCAGGGCGGCGGCGGCTCGGCGCCGTCGGCGACCGGCTCCGAGGACCTGGCGGCCTGGAGCGCCCACCAGCGGCAGAACGACCGCGAGCGCCAGGGGCGGCGGCTCAGCGTCGCCCCGGCCCCGGGCGCCGGGGCCGCCGCCGCGCCGAAGGCCGCCGCCCCGCAGTCCCCGTCCGTCCCGCAGTCCCCGCAGTCCCCGAACGTCACGGCCGGCACGGCCGGCACGGCCGGCACCTCGGCCCTCGTCCTCTACGACACCGCCGGCCCCTACGGCTACCTCGGCGAGCTCTACGCGATGGCGGTGGCCAACCTGGCCGGCCACTTCGGCGCCGTCACCGCGAAGCCGGTGTCCGCGTACACCCCGGGCCTGGTGGAGCAGTACTCCGCGACCTTCTACGTCGGCTCGACCTACTACGGCGGTTCCATACCCGACGCCGTGCCCGCGTCCTTCTACCAGGACGTGATGACCACGGCGAAGCCGGTCGACTGGATCGGCGACAACGTCTGGAACATGGCCAACGCCGTCGGCATCGAGAACTTCAAGAAGAAGTACGGCTGGGACCCGACCAACTCCTTCTTCTCCACCAACGGCAGCGTCGGCAACATCAACCAGGTCGTCTACCAGGGCCAGACGCTCACCCGGAAGTTCCCGGCGGGCCAGGACGGCGGCGTGCTGCACCCCGCCCTCTCCGGCGCCGGCTACCCGCAGGTCACCCAGCTCGCGCAGGCCGTCGACGGCACCACCGGGGCCACCAGCCCGTGGGCGTTCCGCTCGTCGAACCTCACCTACGTGGGCGAGATCCCCTTCGCCTACGTGTCCGAGCAGGACCGGGTGATCGCCTTCGAGGACCTGCTCTTCGACGCCCTCGCCCCGGCGACCACCGCGCGCCACCGGGCGTTCGTACGGCTGGAGGACATCAGCCCGAGCTCGGACCCGGCACAGCTGCGGGCGATGGCCGACTACCTGGCCTCGCAGAACATCCGGTACGGCATCAACGTCATCCCGGTCTACACCGACCCGAAGGGCGTCTACAACAACGGGACGCCGCAGACCATCACCCTGGCCCAGGCCCCGGACGTCGTCGCCGCGCTCCAGTACATGCTCCAGCACGGCGCCGTCCTGATGAACCACGGCTACACGCACCAGTACAGCGACGTCGCCAACCCCTACACCGGCGTCACCGGCGACGACTTCGAGTTCTTCCGCTCGCACGTCGACGCCGCCAACAACGTGGTCTACGACGGGCCGCCGGCCGAGGACTCCGCGCCCTGGGCGCAGGCCCGGGTGACCGCGGGCCTCGCCCAGTTCGCCGCCGCCGGCCTGCCCAGGCCCGCGCTCTGGACGACCCCGCACTACGCCGCCTCCGCCGCCGACTACCGGGTCTTCGGGCAGAACTTCACCGCACGGCTGGAGCGTCCGCTGTACTTCGCCGGAACGCTCGGCGGCGGAACGGTGAACGCCGCCCGGTACATCGGCCAGTTCTTCCCGTACTCCGTGAAGGACGTCTACGGTACGACCGTGCTCCCGGAGAACATCGGCAACTACGAGCCGGTGCCCATCAACAACCACCCGGCGCGGCTCCCGGCCGACCTGATCGCCTCGGCGAAGGCCAACCTGGCCGTCCGGGACGGCGTGGCGAGCTTCTTCTACCACCCGTACTACGACGTGGCGCCGCTCCAGCAGACCATCGACGGCATCCGGGCCCTCGGCTACACCTTCGTCGGCCCGATGGACCTCGCGAACTGAACCGGCCCGCCCGGGAGAGGAGTTGTCAGCAGTGCACCCGATGAAGAGGATGGCCGCCGCCTGGTCGGCGCTGGTCGTCCTCTTCGTCGGCGCCGGATGCTCCTCGTCCGGCGGCGACGAAGAGGAGACCCCGCAGCCCACCCCCTCGGCGAGCGCCGGCGGCCCGAGCACCCGGCCCGCGGACGGGGACACCGGCACGCTCCGGGGCATCACGCTCCCCTCGTGGAACACCCACGACTACGACAGCCCGCAGGCCGGCCCGTACCTGCAGCAGATCGCCGCCACCGGCGCCCGGTGGGTGACCTTCACCCCCACCTGGTACCAGGACGGCGTCACCGACTCCGAGCTGCGCACCACCGAGGAGACCGCCTCCGACGAGAGCCTGCGCGCCATCATCCGCCGCGCCCACGACGCGGGCCTCAAGACCATGATCAAGCCGCACGTCGACCTGGTGAAGGGCGGCGACCGGGCCGGGATCAAACCCGGCGACCCGGACGCCTGGTTCGCGGCCTACGAGCGCTTCATCACCCACTACGCCGACCTCGCCGCCGACACCGGCGCCGAGCAGCTGTCGGTCGGCACCGAACTCGCCGGCACCTCGCAGGACGGCGCGCACTGGAGCAAGGTCATCGCCGCCGTCCGGGGCCACTACCGGGGCCGGCTGACGTACGCCGCCAACTACGACGAGTACCGCAACGTCCCGTTCTGGAAGGACCTCGACGTCATCGGCATCGACGCCTACTGGCCGCTGGCCGACCGGGCGACCACCGACGCCGCGCAGCTGCGCGAGGCCTGGAAGCCGATCGCGGACGAGCTCGCCGCCTTCTCCGCCCGCCAGCAGCGCAAGGTCCTGTTCACCGAGGCCGGCTACGTCAGCCAGCGCGGCACCACCACCGCGCCGTACTCCTGGACCGTCTCCAAGAGCGACGGTAGTGCCGAACAGGCCGCCGCCTACGAGGCGTTGCTCGCCTCCTTCGACGGCAAGGCGTGGTGGGCCGGCGTCTGCTGGTGGATGTGGGACGACTGGCCCGACAGCGGGGAGACGGCGAAGCACCTCGCCTACACCCCGCACGGCAAGCCGGCCGAGGAGGTCCTGCGCACGTGGTGGGCGCGCGCCGCCAGCTGACGCCGACGGCCGGACCCGCCCCGCGGCCGGTTCGTTCGGGGGCCTACTCTCCGATCGTGGAGACAACACCCAGCGCCGCCGC
Organism: Kitasatospora sp. NPDC094028; assembly: GCF_049543595.1. Lineage (NCBI taxonomy): Bacteria > Bacillati > Actinomycetota > Actinomycetes > Kitasatosporales > Streptomycetaceae > Kitasatospora > Kitasatospora sp. NPDC094028. The sequence continues at coordinate 492,604 of NZ_JBMVFA010000004.1, forward strand.
CGACCGCCGCCCCCGGGTCGGACACATCCGGTTCCTCAACTCGCTTCCCCTGCACTGGGGGCTCGCCCGCAGCAGCGCCCTGCTCGACCTCGACCTGACCAGGCGGACCCCGGACGAGCTGAACGACGCGCTGGTCCGCGGTGACCTCGACATCTCGCCGATCAGCCTCGTCGAATTCCTGCGCAACGCCGACGAGTTGGTGGTGCTGCCCGGTCTCGCGGTGGGCTGCGACGGCCCGGTGATGTCCTGCTCGATCGTCTCCCGGCTGCCGCTGGAGCGGCTGGACGGCGCCCGGGTGGCGCTCGGCTCCACCTCCCGGACGTCGGTGTGCCTGGCCCGGCTGCTGCTCGCCGAGCAGTACCGGGTCACGCCGCGCTACGCCGTCCGGCCGCCCGACCTGCCGGCGATGATGCGGGAGGCGGACGCCGCCGTCGTCATCGGCGATGTCGCGCTGACGGCGGGGCTGCACCAGGCCGAGGAACTCGGCCTGCGGGTCCACGACCTCGGCGCGATGTGGAAGGCCTGGACGGGCCTGCCGTTCGTCTTCGCGGTCTGGGCCGTGCGCCGCGACTACCTGGCCCGCCACCCCGCCCTGGTCCACCGGGTGCACCGCGCCCTGCTCGCCGCCCGCGACCTCGCCCACGACCACCTGCCCGAGATCGCCCGGCAGGCCGCCCACTGGGAGCCCTTCGACGCGGCCTCGCTGGAACGCTACTTCCGGACCCTCGACTTCCGGCTGGCGGGGGACCAGTTCGCCGCCATCGCCGAGTTCGCCCGCCGGGCCGGCCCGATCGCCGGCTTCCCCGCCGACACCCGGGTGCGGGCCCTGGGCGCCGAGGACGTCCCGCCGCCCGCCGAGGCCCAAGTCGGCCTGGTCAAGGGTGCGCTGATGAATTATCAGGCATAAGCCGGACGGAATCGCCCGCACCCCTCGTCACCTTCCTGCCATCTGCTTGCTCCGCCGGACCTCGCGAGAGTACGACTTGTACGCGCCGACCGGATCAAGGTGCGGCCGCTCCAGCGGGCGGCGCCCCGGCCCTCCGGCGCACTCCGTACGGACTCCGTGTCCGGCGCTCCGCCGGGAGGCCCCCGGTCGCCGTGCTCCACGCCGACCGGACGAGCCCCCCGGCCGCCGGCATGACGCAACGATTCACCAGGGGGCCAGGGATGGCAGGCACGGTCGCGAGCGCGCTACCCGTGAGGCAGGTGCGGCACGACAGCGGCGTCCTCGCCGCGCCGACCGTGCCGCCCAGGCGCCTGCCCGTGCTCGGCGACCTGCCGAGACTGCGGTCGAACCTGCTGAACGCCATCCAGTACGCCGCCCGGGACGGCAGCGAGCTCTCGTACTTCTCGGTCGGCCCCAAGCGGATGGTCTTCGTCAACCGGAGCGCCGCGGCCGACACCGTCCTGTCCGACATCCACACCTTCGGCAAGCCGGACGGCGAGAACCCGCTGCGGCTGGTGCTCGGGGACGGGCTGATCAGCAACCCGTACCACGACCAGTGGCTGCGGCGCCGGCGCGCCCTGCACCCCATGTACGGCCGCCCCAGCCTGGCCGGCATGCGGCAGAAGATGGCCGACGTGATCGCCGAGCACACCGGGCGCTGGGACGGCCGGGACCGCACCGAACTGCGCGTCCACGAGGACATGCTGTCCTTCGCGCTCGACATCGTGTCCCGGTGCATGTTCAGCCGCTCCGGCGACTCGGTGGCCGCCGTGCTCACCCCGGGCACGATCTCGTTCCTGCTCGGGTTCGTCGAGCGCCGACTGCAGATGCCGCTGTCCCTGCCGGTCAGCGTGCCGACCAGCCGGAACCGCACCTTCACCGCCACCATGAAGGGCCTGGACGACCTCGTCCACGGCATCGTCCGGGAACGCCGCCGCACCGGCGAGCGGCAGGGCGACCTGCTGGACATGCTGCTGGAGGCCAGGGTCGGCGACGCCGCGGAGCCGCTGACCGACACCGAGGTCCGGGACGAGGTGCTGACCACCTTCGTCGCCGCCTACGAGACCACGGCCAGCGCGCTGACCTGGATCCTCTACCTGCTCGCCTGCTACCCGGACGTCCAGCAGCGCCTGCGCGAGGAGGTCCGCGCGGCCACCCCGGGCGCCGCCCGGGAACGCCAGGGCGGCACCCTCATGGAGGGCGTCATCAACGAGGGGATGCGGCTCTTCCCGCCGTCCCCCACGATCCCCCGCCAGGTCCAGAAGGACGTGCGGATCGGCTCCTCGACCGTCCCCGCCGGATCGATGGTGATGCTCAACGTGGCCGCCATCCACCGGGATCCGGACGTGTGGGAGCGCCCCGACGAGTTCCTGCCGGAGCGCTTCGCCAACGGCACCCCCGGCAAGGGGACCTTCCTGCCCTTCGGGGCCGGCGCCCACATGTGCATCGGCAAGGGCTTCGCCATGATGGAGATGAGCATGCTGCTCGCGAGCGTCCTCGACACCTTCGAGGTCTCCCAGCGGGACGCCACCGGCCCCGCCCCCAAGGCCATGCTCACCCTGCGCCCCCGGGAAGGCTTCGGGCTGACTCTCACCCGCATGTGACGGCACCCGGCCGCGCCGCCGACCGGCCCGCGGCCCTCCGGTGCGCCCGTCCCCTGCACGACCGTCAGAGTCGGCACGATCCCCTCAGAGAGGTTCGCCCCATGCGCGGCACGACGCGTTTCAGCGCGGTGGTCAAGAACGTCCGCCCCCGCACCCTCCTGGTCAGCCCGCTCTCCTACTGCGTGGGCGTGGCCGTCGCCGGCCACAGCCTCGACCTCACGGTGCTGCTCGGCGTCCTCTTCCACGTGCTCGCCCCGCTGGCCGCCAACGCCCACAACGCCGTCACCGACCTGGTGGAGGACGGCGAGAACGTCCCCGGCCGGCTCAAGCTGGTCGAGGCGGCCGGCGTCGGGCTGCTCCAGCGCGTCCTGTACGGCGGACTCGCCGTCATGCTGCTGCTCTCGCTGCTGATCTCCTTCGCGCAGTCCCTGCTGTGGGTGTACGCCGTGTTCCTGGTGCTCGGCTACTCCTCGAAGCGGTTCCGGCTGAAGGGCCGCCCGGTCGTCGGCATGGCGGTCTTCTCGATGGCCGTCACCGAGCCGTTCGTCGCCGGCGCGCTGCTCGGCGACTCGTGGTGGGAGATCCCGCACTACGACTCCCTCCAACAGCCCGTCCTGCTGGCCGCGTTCCTGTTCTGCTGGTACTTCGCCAAGGGCATCATGAAGAACGTCCCCGACTACGCGGGGGACAAGGCGGCCGGGCTGCGCACGATCCCCGCGCTGCTGCCCTCGCAGCAGGCCGGCGCCTGGGTCGCGGCCGTCGCCACCACCGCGGTGTACGCCGCGTTCCCGCTGTTGGTCCTGGTCAGCGACCTGCCCGACCGGCTCGCCTACGCCGGCGTCATGGTCGTTCCGGCCGTGGCTAACATGGTCTCCATGGTCCGGGCCCGGACACCGATCGAGTACAACCTGGTCGGCCAGCGGGACATGTACGTGTCCGTGGTCTTCCTCGGACTGCTGCTCTTCGGCGTGCGGCCATCGCTCGGGACGGCGCTGATCGGCGCGTTCGCCGTCGCGGTCATGGCCTGGGCGGACCTGTCCGGTTCGGACTCCAGGGTGAGCCACCACATCACCCGGGTCGAACCGGAGGCGGGTGTTCCCAGTGGAGGAGGGCGTAACAGGTGACGACTGACCGCACGCAGCACGGCAAGGGCTCCGACGTGCACGGGATCTTCCAGAAGATCGCGGGCTACTACGACCGGATGAATTTCGTCATGACGCTCGGCCGTCATGAGAAGTGGTGCCGGGAGGTGGCCGCGCGCGTCGCGCCCGCCCGCGGCGGACAGCTGCTGGACCTGGCCACCGGCACCGGCGTGATCGCCCTGGAGGCCGCCCGCCGGTACCCCACCGTCACCGTCACCGGGGCCGACTTCTCCGAGGAGATGCTGCGCCGCGCCAAGGCCAAGCCCGGTGCGGGCGCGGTGCGTTGGCAGCACGCGGACGCCACCGACCTGCCGTTCGAGGACGAGTCCTTCGACGGCATCACCGAGGGCTACCTGCTGCGCAACGTCGACGACCTGCCCGGTGTGCTCCGCGAGCAGCACCGCGTCCTCAAGCCCGGCGGCCGCGTCGTGATCCTGGAGACCTGCCCGCCGAGCGGCCTGGTGGAGCCGGTCGTGAAGTGGGGCATGCGCGTCATCGTCCCGCTGCTGGGGCAGGTCGTGGCCCGCGACCGGAAGTCGTACACCTACCTGGAATCCAGCACGCGCGCCTTCGAGACGCCGCAGAGCATCGCCGTCGTGCTGCGCGGGCTCGGGTTCCGGGACATCGGGTGGCGCAAGAAGTTCTTCGGAACGAACGTCATCCTGTGGGCCACCAAGTCGAACTGACGGCGGACGGCGGCAGCACATCGGCGCACCGGGGACGTCTGGGGACTCCGCGGTGGACTTAGGGGGAGAACTGGTGATCAGGCCCGTGACGGACAGCCACGCGAGCGTTCCGCACATATCGCACGTCAGGCGGGCGCTGGAGTCCTGGGCGTCCGCCCACCCCGACCGCCCCGGATTCGTCGGGACCGACGGCACGGCGCTCACCTGGGCGCAGATCGCCGCCTCGACGCGGACCCTGGCCGACCGCCTGGAGCGGGCCGGGGTCGGTGCGGGCGACCGGGTGGCCGTCATGGCGGGCCGCTCCCGCTACGGGCTCAGCAGCCTGCTGGCGATCTGGGCCAACGGCTCGTCGGCGGTGCTGCTCGACGAGCGGCACCCGGCCGAGCGGCTGCGCTGGATCGTCGCGGACGCCGGGTGCAAGGTGCTCGTCACCTCCGAGCCGGACGCCGCCGACCTGGGCCTCACCCTGCTCGACACGGACGGCACGGAGGCCCCCGGCGCCGCGCCCGCCGGCGGCCCCGCCTGGGACGACCGGGCGGACACCGAGCGCCGGGCCGAGGCGTACGTCGTCTACACCTCGGGCACCACCGGCCGCCCCAAGGGCGTGCGGGTCGGCTCCGCCGCCCTGGGCAACCTGCTCGCCGAGGCCGCGACGCTCGGCTTCCGCCCCGGCAGCCGGGCCGTCGTGGCCGTCTCCCCGGGCTTCGACGGCTGGCTGTGGTCGGTGCTCACCCCCTTCGTCAACGGCGTCACCTGCGTCGCCGTCGACCCCGCGCTCGGGAACCTCGAACAGACCCTGGCCGCACGGGAGATCGACAACCTCTGCCTGACCCCCTCGCTGTACGCCGCACTCACCGAGCTGCCGAGGGCCGAGGTCGCCGTGGTGGCCGGCGAGCGCTGCCCGGACGCCCTGGTCGACCGCCTCCGGGCCGCCGCCGACCGGGTGCTCAACGTGTACGGGCCGACCGAGGGCACCATCGCCGCCACCCTGGCCGACACCGCCCGCGGCGACGACCCCCGCACCATCGGCCGCCCGCTCGGCGGCTGCACCGTCACCGTCGTCGACGCCGGGCTGAACGAAGTCCCGGCCGGTGAGGCCGGCGAGCTGCTGATCGGCGGCGCCGGCGTCGCCCTCGGGTACGTCGATCCGCGCGCGCCCGGCGCGGACCGCTTCGTCGAGCGCGACGGCGCCCGGTACTTCCGCACCGGGGACCACGGCACCCTCGGCCCGGACGGACAGCTGAGCATCCTCGGCCGGGCCGACAACCAGGTCAAGATCGGCGGCTTCCGGATCGAGCTGGAGGAGCTGGAGAACCTGGCCTGCGAGGAGCCCGGCGTGGAGGGCGCGGTGGCCTACACCCGCGGCGAGCCGGCCACCCTGGCCATCGGCCTGCGGACCGCCCCCGGCCGCCCACTCGACGAGGAGCTGCGCACCCGCCTCGCCGCCCGGTTCGCCGCCCGGCTGCCGCGCCAGCTCTGCCCCGCCCTGATGCACCGGATCGCCGACATCCCGCTGGAGGCGACCGGCAAGGTCGCCCGGCGCGCGGTCGCCGAACTCGGCGAGGCCGAGCAGGTCGCAGCGGAGCGAACCGCGGCCGAGCCGACCGCGGCCGGTGACGGCGGGCCCGCGGCCGACGACCAGGTCCTCGGCCGCGTCCTGGCGGCCTGGGGCGGCGCCTTCGGACACGCCGTCGCCCAGGACGCCGACTTCTTCGACATCGGCGGGCACTCCCTGCTCGCCGCCCAGCTGGCCTCCCGGATCGAGACCGACCTCGGGGTGACCGTCACCATCAACGACGTCCTCACCACCAGGACCCCGGGTGCGCTCGCGCGGCGGATCGACGAAGCGAGGGCGGCTTGAGCTACCTGCGCTCCTTCAGCCCTGCGGGCGAGGCCGCCGACACGACCGTCGCCGTGTTCCCGCAGGCCGGCGCCGGCTGCCTGCGGCTGCGCCCGGCCGCCCCGGCACTGCCCCCCGGCACGCACCTGCTCGGGGTCCAACTGCCCGGCCGCGAGGACCGGTTGGAGGACCGGCCGGCCGAGGGCCTGGCCGAGGTGGTCGACCGCGTCGGCGCCGAACTGGGTGAGCACGCCCGGCGCGGCCCGCTGGTCCTGCTCGGCGTCAGCCTTGGCGCGCTCGTCGCCTACGAGGTGGCGCGCCGGCTCGAAGCCGTCGGCGCCCCGGCCCGTTCCCTGGTGGTCGTCGCCGCCCGCTCGCCCGAGCACTGGCGGACCTTCCCCGCCGCGAACCCGCCCGAGGCCGAACTGACCGCCCTGCTCCACCCGGCCGTCCGCGACACCGAACTCGCCCGGTACGCCGTCGACTCGCTGCGCGCGGACCTGCGGCTGATGGCCGGCTACCGGGAGCCCGCCGAGCCGTTGGCCGGCACCGCGCTGCGCTCCGTCTCCGGACTGCGCGACACGGTGGTCACCGCCGGGCAGATGGCCCGGTGGCGCGAGCGGGCCGCCGACTACCGAGGACACGACGTGATCGACGCGGACCACCACGGGTTCACGGAGCCGGACGCCGTCGTCCGGGTCCTCCGGGACGCGCTCTCCGACGCCGCTCCCCAGGGGGCGGTGCGCGGATGACGGGGCAACCGACGGCACCCGACCTGTTCGAGCCCGGACTCTTCGAGGGCACCGGGTTCTACGAGCGCTTCGCCTGGTACCGCGCGAACGACCCCGTCTCCTGGCAGCACCCCGCCGGGGAGGCGGACGGGTTCTGGAGCGTCACCCGCTACCACGACGTGGTCGCCGTGCACCGCGACACCACCCGGATGAGCTCGACCAAGGGCATGCGGCTCGGCTCCACCGAACGCGCGGTCAGCGCCGTCGCGAACAAGATGCTGATCGTCGCCGACCCGCCCGACCACACCCGGATGAAGCGCGTGCTCATCCAGCCGTTCTCGAACGACGTGCTCTCCCGGGCCGAGCGGTACGTGGAGCAGGTCGTCGCCGACGTCGTCGAGACGGCCGTCCGGCAGCCCGGGCCGGACCTGATCAAGCAGCTCGAACGGATCCCGACCGACGTCATCTGCGCCATCATGGGGCTGCCCCGCACGGACTGGGAGTGGATCGGCCGCAAGACCACCGACGCCTTCGAGTCCCCCTCCGAGGTGCAGCGCATCACGGCGAACGGCGAGATCTTCAAGTACTTCAGCGACCTGGTGCGGGAGAACCGCCGGACGGGCGCGAACGCCTTCGTCAGCGGCCTCACCGCGCAGGACACCGGCGGCGCCGGGCTGACCGACGAGGAACTGGTCTTCAACTTCAGCGGCATCCTGGCCGGCGGCAACGAGACGACCCGGTTCACCCTGGCCGCGCTCACCCTCCAACTCGTCGAGTGCCCCGACCAGTGGGAGCGCGTCCTGAGCGGGGACGCCGAACCGGCCGTCGCCACCGAGGAGGCGCTGCGCTGGTCCGTGCCCGGCATGCACGTCATGCGGACCGCCACCGAGGCGCTGCGGGTCGGCGGCGTCGAGGTCGAGCCCGGGCAGCGCGTGGTCACCTGGATCGGCTCGGCCAACCGCGACGCGGAGGTGTTCGACGACCCGGACATCTTCGACCTCGGCCGCACCGACAACCGCCACCTGAGCTTCGGCGCGGGCCGTCACATGTGCCTGGGCAGCCGGCTCGCGCGGCTGGAGATCACCGCGTACCTGCGGGCCCTGCGCCGCCTGGTGCGGGCGCCGGCACTGGAGGGCGAGCCGCGCTACAACGGGTCGAACTTCACCTGGGGACTCAACGAACTGCCGGTGGTGCTGCGCTGATGACCGAGAAGACCACCACCGGCCCGGTGCGCGCGGTGACGCTCTGCCTCCCCGACGAGGTGTTCCCGGACGGGCGGGCCGACCCCGCCGCCATCGGCCGGTACGGCGCGCAGGCGCTGGCGATCGCCGGAGAACTCGCCGCCGCCGGGTACGAGGTGCAGACCGTGCGCCTGTCCAGCCCGGCGCTCGACGGGCCGCTCGGCCCCGACCGGCTCCGCGGCCGGGCCGCCGCGCTCACCGCGGCCTGCCGGCTCTCCGGCGTCGGCAGCGCCTCGCTCGGCGCCCTGCGGCCGTCCGCGCTGGCCGGGTTGACGCCCTCGGACGTCGCGGAGGTGCTGGTCGCGCACCCGCTGCTGTTCCTCGCCGTGCTGGTCGCCGAGGGCGGCCGGGTGGACCACGGCGCGGTCGCCTTCGCCGCGGCCGTGGTGCGCGAGCTGGCGAACCGCGACGGGGAGGCCAACTTCCGGTTCGCCGCCGTCGCCCACCTGGGCCCCAACGCCCCGCTGTTCCCCGGATCGTACGGTGACGGCGGCGCCGCGGGGGTGAGCGTGGGCCTCCAGTCGGCGGGCCCGCTGCTGGCCCGGGCGCGCGAGGCCGGCGTCGCCGACCCCGCCGCGGCGACGGAGCTCACCAGGAGCTGCCTGGACGGGCAACTCGCGCCGCTGGCCGCGCTGTTGCGGCCCGCCTGCGAGCGCCGAGGCCTGCTGTTCCACGGCTTCGACCCGTCCCCGGCCTGCGCCCCGGACGCCAGCATCGCGGAGTTCCTGGAGACGGTCGGCGGCATCCGCTTCGGCTCTCCCGGGACGGTGGCGGCCTGCGCGGCGGTCACCGCGGGCATCCGCGCGGTCGGCCAACCCATGGTCGGCTACGCCGGGTTGATGCTCCCCGTGCTGGAGGACCGGGTGCTCGCACGGGCCTGGCAGGAGGGCCGGATCGACACCGACGCGGTGCTCGCCTACTCCTCGGTCTGCGGCGCCGGGCTGGACACCGTCCCGCTGCCGGCGACCACCCGGGACGAGGAACTCGCCGCCGTCATCGGGGACATGGCGGCCCTGTCGGCGCGCTGGGAGAAGCCGCTGTCCGCCCGGCTGATGCTCGCCCCGCCCACGGCCGATCCGCGCCGCACCGAGTTCCGGGCCGAGCAGATCATCAACATCGACTACCCCGGAGCATGAGAGAACTCCGGGGGACCGCCGGGCACCGGCGATCCCCCGGAGGGTGGGAAGGAGCGGGTCCAGGGCCTGTCGGAAAGCCCTACGGCCGGTCGCCGGCCGGGCCGACGGTGAAGAGGCTGCGGAAGTACGCCGGGTCCACGCCCTCGTCCACCATCCGCCCCTCGGCCTCCACCCAGGCGTGGGCGCCGAACGGCGGACGGGCCCGGACGCCCACCACCCAGGTGGGCCAGGTGCCGCGGGCCCGGCAGATCAGGATCGTCGCCAGCGAGCGCGGCAGGCAGCCCTCGAAGGCCGCGCAGCGCAGGCTGACGGCGAGGACGGCGTCGCGGGCCGCCTCCGCCTCCGCGTAGGTCGCCGGGCGGGCGCCCTTGCTCAGCCGGGTCAGGACCACCCGGATCCGGGCGGGCGGCTTGCGGGCGAGCAGCCGGGCCAGGCCCACGGCCGTCCGGGCGGTGAGGTTGCGTCCGAGCGTCAGCCTGGTCGCCCGCCTGGCGGGGATCACCGAGTTGCTCACGCGGTCACCACCTTGAGCGACACGAGCTTGGCGACCAGCCGCTCGACGTCCTGGCGGGCCCGGTCCAGGGCGACGTCGAAGGTGCCCGTCAGCCGCTCGGCGGCCTGCTCGACGGTGCCGCCGTCCGCCAGCGCCTGGAAGGCCACGGCGGCGGACCCGTTGAGCTGGAAGTAGCGGCCGTCCCGGCCGTCCAGCAGGACGATGCCGTACTCGGTGTCGGCGGTGGAGACGTCCGGGTGAAGCGTGATGGCCATGCTGGTCTCTCTCGTCGTGGTCGGGCGCGTGCGGCGGGGTCGGCGGGGTCGGCAGAGTCGGCGGGGTCGGCGGGGGAGTGCTCAGGCGGTGAGCCGGTCCCTGGCCCAGAGCTCGACGCTCAGGGCCGCGAGCATCCGCCCCCCGTGGGTGTCGGCCGTGTACGGGCGGTGGCTCAGCGCGCGCAGCGGGGCCGGGTCGACCAGCCCCAACTCGGCCAGCCGGGAGGTCTCCCAGAGCCGGTCGAGTTCGAGCCGGTGCCGGGCGAAGCCCTCGGCGGCGATCATCGTGCCGTCGGCCTTGGTGCGCCGCTCCAGCAGCCGCGGGGGCAGCACGCCGGCCATGGCCCGCTTGATCAGCGGCTTGAGCTCCCAGGGGGTGGCGCGGTCCTCCGGCTGGGCCGCGAGGCAGGCCGCGATCACCCGGTCGTCCAGGAACGGCGAGGACCCCTGGTAGCCCGGCTGGGCGGACAGCTGGTGCATCGACCGGATCAGCAGGCCGATGTCCTGGATCGCGACCAGGTCGCGGTGCCGGCCGCGGCTCGGGTCGAGGGGCCGGGCCCGCTCGGCCGCGGCGCGCAGTTCGGCGACGGCCGCGTCCCTGGCCCGGGGGGTCAGCCAGCCGGGAAGGCCCATCGGGGCGTCCCAGTCGAAGACGTTGTTGCGGCGCCGGACCCGGCCGGAGGCGAGCGCGTCCACCTCGGCGCCGAGCCAGGAGCGGTAGGAGCTGCCGTCCAGCAGGGTGCGCAGCGAGGCCCCGACGTCCATGCGGCTCAGCAGCCGGATGGTCCGCAGCCGCCGCAGCGCCGCCAGCGGCTGTCGGCGCAGCATGTCGTGGTAGTAGGCGAAGGTGCCGGTCAGCAGCTGGTCGCCGCCCAGGCCGTCCAGGTGCAGGGTGGAGCCGTGGCCGGTGGCGAGCGCCCGGGTGGCGTGCAGCCGGGGCGCGCTTAGCAGGGCCAGGCTGGGTTCGTCGGTGACCGCGCTGATGCCGGTCAGGCCTTCGAAGTTGCCCGGGATCTGCTGGATGCCGAAGACGACGTGCTTGAGGTGGGGCAGTCCGGCGGCGGCGGTCTCGGCCCAGTAGAGGTCGTCGTCGGCCTGGTCGTCGTTGGCCATGGTGAACCCGACGACCGGTGTCTCCTGCGCGGCCAGCGCGAGCAGGGAGGTGGAGTCCAGGCCGCCGGAGAAGTCGCCGGTCAGCCGGGTGGTCAGGGCGAGCCGTGCGTCGACGGCGCCGGCCAGCTCGGCGCGCAGCGCCGTCGCGGCGTCGGCGAGCGGGAGTTCGGGCCGCGGCGGCCGCCACCAGGTGTGCACCGTGGCTCCCCGGCCGTCGGCGGGCACCGACAGCCAGCTGCCGGGCGGCACGGTGTCGACGCCGGTCCAGACCGAGCGCTCGGGCAGCGGGTGCGGCAGGGGCGCCAGCAGGCGCAGGGCGAGGACGCCGAGGTCGGCCTCGGAGCCGATCAGCCGGGCGAGCAGGTCGGCCCGGTCGGCGGCGAGGGTCAGCCCGTCCAGGCCGGCGTGGCAGATCCGGCGCAGCCCCGAGGCGGTGCCCTGGATCCGCAGCCGTCCGCCCACCGAGGCGATCAGGTGGTAGCTGCCCGACCAGCGCAGCGACAGCGCGTCCAGCTGGGCCGGGTCGGTGATGCGCCGCGCCTGGGCGTCCAGGTCGGCCTGGGTGGCGGAGCAGATGCCCGCGATGGCGAGCAGGGTGTCCCCGGCCTCGGCCGTCAGGAACTGCCCGGGGACGATCCGGCCGGCCAGGAACGGCCGGCCGGATCGGTGCGACATGAGTGGTGCGGCATCCGGTGGAAGCCGGTCGGCGGCGGCGATTGCCCTCTGTTCGTCCGGAAAGACTACGAAGTACTGCTCACCAAAATCCACCGCACCGGCTCCCACTCAACGGATCAGCGTGCCACCCTCACCCACGGCGCGGATTTACCACCAGCTGGTGTGGAGGGTCGGGAAAAACGGCTCAGCGCCGTAGAAGCCGAGCGCGCCGGTGTCCTCGGCGAAGGAACCCGCCTCGAAGACCTCGGGGGTCTCGTAGGCCTGGAGCTCCAGAGTCTCCACGGAGGTGTTCTCCATGACAATCTCCTTCCTCGTCATACGCAATGCGGCAGGACGGGACAGAACGCTCGGAGAGCGATCCTTGTCCGCGGGGATCGGCGTTCACCTCGGTCGGGGCCGGAGCGGGACGGGACGGGACGGCATCGACCGCAATGCCCCGTACCGCTCACCTGATGACCGCTAACCGATGACTGATGGCCAGTCAGTCGCGGTGAATTGCCTGGAGGACCATGAAAAACACCCCGTGACGGTCTTCCTGACGCAGTCCAGGACACTACCCAGGCGGTCTGTGGCGGGCAACCGGCATTCGTGCCGGGCGAATCGGGGGGACGTTTGGCCGGCGGGCGCCGGTCCGATGCCCGCCGAAGGTCGTCCGCTTTCGGTTGATCTTCGCTGGTGGAACGGGTGTTGACGGAGCATCGGGTGCATTCCCGGCTGCTGGCACTACAGTTCTGGATCGGCGTCATCCCGGGCCCCGCGCCGGTGGAACTGCCGGAGTGGGGCGTCAACTTGTTGTCGGCGCCGGAATGCCCCGGTCAACTTGCTGTCGAAGGTGTGACGTTGACCGGGGCAGGGCGCTGTGTATCCCCTGCTAGTCCTGTTCCGGATTCGAGAGAAAGGGGCGGTCCATGCCGCTCGAACCGTTCGGTACCGATTTCTCCCCCCACCTCCACGAGCACTGGATCGGCGGCTCCTGGGTCGCCTCCACCGGCTCGGAGACCGACCGGGTGTTCAACCCGGCGGACGGCAGCGTCCTGGGCAGCGTCCCCCGGGGTAGTGCGGCGGACGCCGAGGCCGCGCTCGCGGCGGCGGCGGCCGCCCTGCCCGGCTGGATGGAGACGCCGCGCGAGGACCGGTCGAAGCTCGTCCAGGCCTGGCTGGGCCTGGTCGAGGCCGACGCGGCGTTCCTCGCCGAGCTGGTCTCCCGGGAGGTGGGCACGCCGGTCGGCCTCAGCCGCATGGTGCAGGTGGGCCTGGCGATCGACGTCGCCCGGGGCTGCCTGGAGGCGGCGTCCGTCCTGGACGACCAGCGGCGCGGCAACTCCGTGATCCGCCGGGTCCCGGCCGGCGTGGTGGCGGCGATCATCCCCTGGAACGTGCCGCTGATCCTCACCCTGCAGAAGGTCGTGCCCGCGCTGCTCGCCGGCTGCACGGTCGTGCTCAAGCCCAGCGAGCTGACGCCCCTGCACGCCGCCCACCTGGCCCGGCTGGCCGAGCGCAGCGGGCTGCCGGCCGGCGTGCTCAACCTGGTGTTCGGCGACGGGGCCGGCGTCGGCTCGGCCCTGGCCGCCTCGCCGCTGACCGACCTGGTGTCGTTCACCGGCTCGGTGCGCGCGGGCCGTTCGGTGGCCGCGGCCGCCTCGGCCCACCTGACCCGGGTGCACCTGGAGCTCGGCGGCAAGAGCGCCTCGATGGTCCTCGACGACGCCGACCTGACCCGGGCGGTCACCGCCTCCATCGACCAGGCCATGTTCAACAGCGGCCAGGCCTGCCTGCAGTGGAGCCGGCTGATCGTGCCGCGCGGCCGGGTCGCCGAGGCGGAGGAGCTGGCGCGGACCCTCACCGCCGGCTACGTGGTGGGCGACCCGGCCGCGCCCGGCACCGACCTGGGCCCGCTGATCACCGCGGAGGCCAAGGCGCGGGTGGCGGCGGCCTGTGCGCGCGGACTGGCCCAGGGCGCCCGCCCGGTGGTCCCGTACCGCGAGCTGGAGGGCCAGTTCGTCGCGCCGGTGGTGTTCGGCGACGTCACCGAGGACATGGACCTGGCGCAGGAGGAGATCTTCGGCCCGGTCGTCTCGATCATGGCCCACGACGGCGACGAGGACGTCGTCCGGCTGGCCAACTCCACCCGCTACGGGCTGCACGGCTCGGTCTGGTCGGCCGACGACGAGCGGGCCGGCGCGGTGGCGCGCCGGGTGCGGTCGGGCCAGGTGGAGGTCAACGGCGCCCCGTTCAACCCGTCCGCCCCCTTCGGCGGCTTCGGCCACTCCGGCATCGGCCGCGAGTGCGGCGCCGAGGGCATCGAGTCGTTCTGCGAGCTGCAGGCCCTGCACTACCCGGTGGAGGGCGGCCGCTCCATCCGCGCCAGGGGCTGACACCGGCCCGCTCGTACCTGCTGGGTCCTGTTCCTTCCGGGCCCGGCGCCACCCGGCGCCGGGCCCGTTTTTCTTGTCGGTTTCGTGGACGACGCATCCGTCCAGGTGATCTTGGTGCCCGCGCGCCGCCGGGTCGGTGTAAGTTCCCGATTGGCCGGAATTCGCGGGCGCTTCGGAATGCCTTCACCTCCGATATTCCTTCAAGCGTTCGAGCGCCAAGGAATTCGGCAGTGCGGCCGGCCCGGGATTGTGACACAAGGTGACGAAAGTGATTCCTGTGGATCGGCATCGAACTTCTTTTCGGTGAGTGGATGATTTATTCGAGGGAGAACCGGACGCGTGCGAGCGATGGCCGCGAGGGCGGGAATCAGGCCGGTGGGCTTGTCAGTTGATCGCATCCCCGCAGCTCCGAACGCTGATGCGGGACCACGCCGTGGGGCTTCGGTCGGCTTGGACGCCCTGCCGCGGCGGTGCGCTCGCCGACAGGCCGGGCTTGCGGATCACTGAGCCCACGATTCACAGTTCTGCTGCCTGCGCTCGCCCGTGTTAATCGACTCTGGACGTGATGGAACGGTATGGCCGATTCGGAAGCTGTCGCGATCGTCGGTTTCTCCTGCCGGGTGGCGGGAGCCGACACCCCGGACGGGTTCTGGGAACTCCTGCGCACCGGCGCCGACGCCGTCCGGGAATTCCCTGCCGAACGCCGCGCGGCGATCCCGCCGGAAAGCCCGGACGCCGCCGCGCCGCACCGGCCCCGGCGCGGCGGGTACCTGGACGAGGTCGACCGCTTCGACCCGGAGTTCTTCGGCATCGACCCGGGCGAGGCCGCGCTGATGGACCCGCAGCAGCGGCTCATGCTCGAACTCTGCTGGGAGGCGCTGGAGCACGCCGGCATCCCGGCACACGGCCTGAGCGGCGGCTCGGTCGGCGTGTTCGCCGGGGCGATCTGGGACGACTACGCCGCGCTGCTGCGCCGCGCGGGCGTCGCGGCCGGGTCGCGGCAGGTGACCGGCCTGCACCGCAGCATGATCGCCAACCGGGTCTCCTACGCGCTCGGCCTGCGCACCACCGGCCCCGGCCGGAGCCGGGCGCCGAGGAGTCCGACGAACTGCTCGCCTCCCTGTACCGCCGGCTCGCCCTGCGCGGACAGATGGACGACGCGGAAGCGCTGCTGGTCGGCGCGTCCGGGCTGCGCGAGACCAGTACGGACCGGCAGCGCCTGGCCGGCCTGGCCGGCGCCGTCCGGATGTCGCGGGGCGGTGCGCACCCTCGGCTGATCTGCTTCCCGCCGTTCGCCCCGGTCGACGGCGCCATCCAGTTCGGCCGGCTCGCCACCGCCTTCGACGGGTTCTGCGGCACCGCCGTCCTGACTGTCCCCGGCTTCCGGGCCGGCGAGCCGCTCGCGGCCTCCCGCGACGTCCTGCTGGACCTGCTGGCCGACGCGACCCTGCGCTGCGCCGAGGGCGAGCCGTTCGTGCTGCTCGGCTACTCCTCCAGCGGCTGGCTCGCCCACGGCGTCACCAGCCGGCTCCAGGCCACCGGCACCGCCTCCGCCGGCACCGCGCCGACCGGCCAGGTGCTGCTGGACACCTACCTGCCGGCCACCATGTCGCGCCGGATGCGCAGGGCGATGAACTACGAGGTGATCGTGCGCCGCCACGCCTTCACCGCGCTCGGCTACGTCGGCCTCACCGCGATCGGCAGCTACCGGCGGATGTTCCGCGGCTGGGAGCCCGGGCCGACCACCGTGCCGACGCTGTTCGTCCGGCCGTCGCGCTGCGTCCCCGGCTCGCCCGAGGAGCCGATGACCGGCGAGGACTGGCGCTCCGCCTGGCCGCACGCGCACACCGCCGTGGAGGTCGAGGGCGACCACTGCACCATGATCGGCGAGCACGCGGACCGGACCGGCGCCGTGGTGCGCGACTGGATCGCCGGGCTGTCCCCGTCCGCCCCCTGACCCCGCCCCGCCCCCTGACCGTACGAAGGGACCTCCGCCATGACCCGACCCGGCACCACGACCGCCCCGGTGCTCCCCGTGCCCGGCTCGACCGGCCACCTCGACGCGGCCTTCCTCGCCGACCGGGCCGCCATCCAGGACCTCGTCGCCGCCTACGGCCTCTACTACGACTCCGGCGACTTCGACGCGCTCGGCGAACTCTTCACCGAGGACGCCACCTACGCCTTCACCCCGGTCCCCGAGGGCTTCCCGCCCGCGGTCGCCGGCCGGGAGCGGATCGTCCACGCGATGGCCGGGCTGTACCGGCACCACACCGGGACGCGCGGCGCCCACCAGCGCCACCTCACCGCCAACACCGTGGTCACCCGCCTGGACGGCACCACCGCCGAGGCGCGCTCGCTGCTCGCCCTCACCTTCGCCCTCGACGACGGCCGCCACGAACTCGGCCGCAGCGGCTCGTACGTCGACCGGCTGGAGAAGGCCGGCGGACGCTGGCGGCTCGCGAACCGGCACGTGTGGCTGCGCGACCTCCCCCGGGTCGGCGCCACCGCCCCGGACGGGCAGGAGGAGCCGGCGTGATCCCCGTCCTGGACCTCGTGCAGATCTCCGCGCTGCCCGACGCCGAACGCGAACTCGGCGAACTGGCCCGCCGCCACCCGGTCGTCCGCACCCGGCAGGCCGACGGCACCGAGGCGTGGACCGTTCTCGGCGCCGAGGCCGCCCGGCGGCTGCTCGGCGACCGGCGGAACTCGTCGGGTTCTGCTCCGTCCTGCTGTTCGCCGGGCACGTCACCACCGGCCACGTCATTGCCAGCGCCCTGCTCGAACTCCTCAACCACCCGGCCGAGTTGGCCGCGCTCCGGGTCGATCCGGCGCTGCTGGAGAGCGCCACCGAGGAGGCGCTGCGCTACCACGCCTCGGTGATGTCGACCCCCAACCGGGTCGCCGTCGACGACATCGAGATCGAGGGCGTCCTCGTCCGCCGGGGCGAGCTGGTCCGCTTCCTGCCGTCCGCCGCCAACCGGGACCCGGCCGTCCGCGCCGACCCGCACACCTTCGACCTGCGCCGCCCGACCGCGGCCCACCTCGCCTTCGGCCACGGCCCGCACTTCTGCCTCGGCCACCAGCTGGCCCGGCAGGAGATCAGGATCGCCCTGACCGAACTGCTGGCCCGCTACCCCGTGCTGGAACTCGCCGTCCCGCCGGGGAAGTTGACCTGGCACCGCTCGGACGTGCTGCGCGGCCTCACCGCGCTGCCGCTGCGCTACGCGAGCTGACCGGCCGCCGAACGCGGAGGGGCCCGGAAGGCGCGAACGCCTTCCGGGCCCCTCGTGCGGTCGGCTACCCGCCGCAGACCTTGTCGGACGGGAAGAGGATGGTGCGGTACCCCCATTCGAAGTGGGCCTTGATGGCCCGGCCCGGAATCCGGTCGCCGTTGCCCTCCGGAATGGCCTGCGGGTTCCAGTCGCGGGGCACCAGCTTGGTCGCCGAGTTCCAGTCCCACTGGTCGTCCACCCGGAAGTGGATGTCCACGACGCGGTACCCGTCCTTCCGCATCGGCCCGACACTGGTGATCTTGGCGTCCACGTTGAACGAGCCGAGGATCGACTTGGACTCGTAGTTGGTGCCGATGTTGCCGTTGCTCAGCACCCCGGCGACGTCGTCGGCGATCCCGAGCGCGACCCCGATCTTGTTGAGGGGGAACGCGGCGTCGGGGAGCTTCCCGGTGTCCTCGTACGGGGTGCGGAGTTCCTCGCCGATCGCCTGGGGCCCCTTCGCCTGGTAGTTGTTGAGGACCTTGGTGATCGCTTCCTTGACCTCCTGCTGCTTGGTGAGGTCCATCAGGAGGGGGTCGCCGGCGCCGAAGTTCACCACGTCCTTGTGGTCGAAGGTGTCGGTGAGCCAGGCGCGGAGGATGTCGTGCGCCCGGTCGTCGTTGTGCGGGTAGGTCGTCACGCTGTAGACCCCGCAGCCGACCTCCGCGCAGACCTGGACGGCCTCGCCGAGTTCGTTGGAGGTGTCGCAGACCTTCTTCCCCGCCGGGCACGGATCGTCCGTCTGTGCGGGCTTGGGCCGCGACTTGAAGGAGGGGAGGTCGGTGCTGGAGTTGGTCGCGGGCGGTCGGTAGGAGTTGTGCGGGCGCGACTTGCGGATGGTGTCGGTCCAGACGCCGTGGTTCGACGTCCAGGTCTCCTGGACGGTCTGGCCTTCCGGGGTCCGGCAGGGGCCGAAGCCGCCGCAGGTGCCCTCGGGGTGCAGGCCGCTGGGGTCGGAGAGGTTGACGGGGTCGTTGTCGCTGTAGGCGTAGCCGTTCCACTGCTGGGAGTCGGCTGCGTCTAGCAGCGGGTCGGGGCTGATGAAGCGTCCGGTGGCCGGGTCGTACTGGCGGGCGCCGAGGCTGGTGAGCCCGGTGGCGTCGTCCTTGCTGCCGCCGACGAAGCCCTTGGTGCCGGCCCACTGGCCCGCGGCGGGCTGGGTGCCGCGCGGGTTGCCGAAGGGGTCGGTGGCCCGGCGGGTGACGGTCATCGCGGCGTCGGTGCCGATCTGGAGGCCGTTGGTGCCGTGCGGGTCGGCGGCCTGGATCTGGACGGTGGTGCCGCCGCCGGCGGTGGTGGAGCGGGTGTAGGTCAGGCCGCCGGGGGCGCCGAGCGAGCGGACGTTGCTCGTGTTGCCCGCGCTGTCGAGGGTGACCTCGTCGGTGGCCAGGACCAGGGTGGTCTTGCCGGGGTTGCGGCGGATGAGCTGGTTGCCGTCCGCGTCGTAGAGGTAGCTGGTGACGCCGCCCTGGCCGGGCTTGGTGAGGGTGTCGAGCTTGTCCTCGCCGTTCCAGGTCAGGGTGGTGGTGCCGCCGGGGTCGGTGATGGCGGTGGTGTTGCCCTTGGCGTCGTACTGGTAGCCGACGGCCTTGGTGCCGGCCGGGCCGGTGGTGGTGGAGCTGAGGAGGGCGTGCGCCCCGCCGTTGCCCGCGCCGGTGTTGGTGCTCTTGGCGGCTCCGAAGGTCTGGGCGACGGTGGTGTTGTTGAGGCTGTTGCCGCTGGGGTCGTGCTGGACGAGGCCGGTGCGGTTGCCGGTGGCGTCGTAGCTGTAGGTGTTCCAGTACGGCGCCGGGCCGCCGACGGTGCGCCCGCCGGGGCTCACGGTGGCCGGGCCGGTGGCGTTGTTGCAGGTGCCGGTACCGGGGACGGTGGTGGAGCTGCCGGTGCCGTGGGTGAGGCCGGAGGAGTCCGTCCAGTCCGCGGTGGTCCGGGTGCCGCCGGTGTCCGTCCAGGCGCCGGTGAGGCGGTTCAGGTAGTCGTAGGTGTAGCACTGGGTGTCGGTCGCCGAGGCGTCCTGGATGTCGGTGGCCGAGGTGATCTGGCCGGCCGGGGTGTAGGTGTAGCTGGTCTGGTCGGCCGAGACCGTGCCGTTCTGCCGGTCGACGAAGTTGTTGATGACGCGTCCGGTCGCCCAGTCGTACTGCTGGGTGGCGACGACCTGGGTGCCGTACGGGCCGACCGTGGTGCGGACCGGCCGCGCGAGGGCGTCGTACTCGACCTGCGCGACCACCGCCTTCTTCAGGCTGCTCTCCGAGGTGAGCAGGCCGGTGATGGTGTGGCCGTAGCTGACCGACTCGGCGGGCAGTCCGCCGGCGGCCGGGATGTCCATGCCCGTGACGACCCCGAGGACCCCGCTGTACGTGAGGTTCGTGGTGTACGTGCCGGCCAGCGCGCCTTCGCTGGACGGGATGGTGAGCGAACTGCCCTGCGGGCGGTAGGCGGTGTCGTAGCCGGTGATCGCCTTGGTGTACGCCGAGCCGTTCACCGCCCCGCCCACGTAGCGGGTGCTGGAGGTGAGCAGGCCCTTGGCGAGCGTGTCGAACGTCCAGGAGACCAGCTGGTTGGCGGGCGCGACGCCGCCGCTGTACGCGCCGGTCTTCCGGTTCAGCGCGTCGTACGTGTAGGAGAGCGTCTGGTTCTTGGCGTCGACGGTGTGGTCGAGATGCCCCTGCGTGTCGTAGAACAGCTTGGTGGTGCCGGTGTCCGGGTCGGACGTGGAGGTCTGGCGGCCGCGCAGGTCGTAGCCGTAGGACCAGGTGTTGCCGCTGCTGTCGGTCTTGGCGGCGGTCAGGCCGCCGGGCGTGTAGGCGTAGCCGGTGACGTCGGCGTCGGCCGGGTTGCCGGTGGGCGCGGGCGTGCGGTACCGCCAGGTGGCGGTGGTGCGGCCGCGGGCGTCGGTGACGGTCGAGGTCGCGGTGCCGCCGGAGGGCGGGGTGGTGTCGACGCGGTCGGCGCCGGGGTAGGCGGTGGTGGTGGCCCACTGGAGGTTGCCGTTGGAGCGGAACTCGGCGCGCAGCAGGCGCCCGTTGCCGTCGTAGGTGTTCCAGGTCTGGGCGGGCACCTGGCCGTCCGCGGTCGGGACGAAGATCGCCTCGGTCGGGAAGGAGGTCTGCTCGTAGTAGGGGGCGGAGGTCTTGATGACCCAGCCGTGGGTGTCGTAGACGGTGTCGGTGATCAGGCGCCCGGTGGGCTTGGCGGCGCTGGTGCTCTGGGTCTGGCGGGGGCGGCCGAGGCCGTCGAAGATCTGGATGCTCGCCGAGAAGGTCGGCGAGTTGTCGTTGAGCGTCTCGGTCTTGATGGTGGCCGGTGCCTTGGCGCCGTACAGGCCGTAGGTGAAGCGCTTGCTCGGCAGGCTGTCGGTGGGCCGGTCGGGGCCCCAGACGGCGGTGATCCGGCCGAGCGGGTCGTACTGGGCGGTGGTGACGCGGTTGTTGGGGTCGGTGGTGGTCAGCGGTGAGCCGCGGGCCGGGTCCTGGTTGACGGTCGTGGTCCAGCCCAGCGGGTTGGTGGTGACGAAGGACGTCGGCAGCTGGCCGGAGGCCGGGGTGAACGCGGTGGAGACGACGGCGGGGGTGACCGAGGGGCCGCTGAGCTGGGCGCCGCCGCGGTCGTAGGTCGAGCCGTCGGTGGTCGCGGTGGTCAGCGGGCGGCCGTAGGCGTCGAAGGTCGCGCTGCTGGTGTGCGCGTAGACCGGGTTGCCGGAGCCGTCGAAGTGGTCGAGGGTCTGCGAGCCGGTCGGGTCGCCGGTGGTGCCGGCGTGCTTGAACGGCTTGCCGTCGTAGAGCGTCCGGGTGGCCGTGAGGGTGTTGGCCGCGGTGGCCGTGCCGGAGCAGGCGCCCTGGAAGACGGTCTTCTCGGCCGCCAGTTCCAGGTCCATGGGGTTGTCGCCACTGGCGTAGCCGATGGTGGTGCAGGTCTCGGGGGTGGCGGCGGTGCCGTCGCCCTGGTCGTCGACCGACACGACGCGGTTGCCGTTGGCCGGCTCGCTCGTCGTCACCGTCGTCGTGGTGCGCCAACTTCCGTCCGCCAGTTTTGACTTGGCGATCGCGGTGGTCTGCGAGTCCGGCTGCCAGGCGAAGATGTTCGGCGCGCCCGCGCTCTGGGCGTGGGTGGCGGAGACCTGCTGGCCGTTGTAGGTGGCGCCGGAGATCCCGATGACGCTGCCGCCGGCCTGGTCGAAGGTCTCCGTCGCGACGACCCGGCCCGCCAACTGCGCGCTGTCGGTGACCTTGCCGCCCAGCGGGCTCGCCAGATCGGGCACGGTCCTGAGCGTCGTCCCGTCCGCGAGGTAGTCGCCGACCATGCCGCGCAGGTAGGTCACCCGCTGCTGGGTCTTCGGCGCCTCACCGGGGTTGGCGTTGCCGGTGGTCGTGGTGACGGTCTGGTAGCCGCGGAACTGGTCCCAGGTGCGGACCTTGGGGTCGGTGAACTCCGCGTCGTTGCGGTGCCAGGCCGCGCCGCCGCCGTAGCTGTAGTCGGTTTCGCGGGAGACGGTCGGGGTGCTGACCAGGTCCTGCTCGACCACGGCCTTCACCAGCGGCTTGTCGAACCAGTCGCTGACCGGGTCCTTCCCGGACTGGCCGGGCAGGTACCAGTGGACCGGGATGCAGGCCATCGAGTTGGTGTCCTCGGAGGCCGGCATGCGGTTGTTGACCCGGGAGCACTCGGGGTCGGTGTAGAGGACGCCGATCCGGCCGCCGGCTTCGGTGGTGATGCCCTGGATCCGCGGGCGCATGAACTGCGGCGAGGCCGGGACGAGTCCGTCGATCCGGTTGGCCCGCATCTTGTACTGGAACTGCACGGCGGGAAGCGTGGTCAGGTCCGGCTGCCCGTTGCTGGGCACCCGCTGCACCGAGTCGAGCTGCAGCAGGTGCTTCGTCCCGTCGCCCGGGTCGGCCAGCTCCTGGGTGAGGTTGTAGGTGTCGACGGTGCGCGGGGCGCCGTTGACCTGGACCTGGGTGCTGATCGAGGTCAGGCGCTTGGTGGTGAAGAACGTCGGCGAGCCGTTGACGCAGCTGCTGTCGGTGCAGAGCTGGTCGATCGGGGTGTCCGGCCAGGAGTCCGCGTTGGCGGTGGTGCGCTGGTCCTCCGAGCAGGTGATCGTGCCACTGGGCAGGCAGCGCTCGGCGACGGTGAACACCACCTTCGCGGCCGGGGCGTTCGCGCCCTTGGCCGCCAGCTGCTCGCTCAGCCGCTGGCCGTAGCCGATCTCCTGGACGTAGCCGGAGCGCTGGTAGTCGGTGAGGGTGCCGGCGGGCCCGCCGGGCAGGCGGCCGCGCTGGTACTTGTTGCCCTCGGCCGCGTACTTGTACGTGGTCAGGTTGCCGTGCGCGTCGACCACGTAGTCGAGCTGCCAGCGCCAGGCCATCTGGCACCAGGAGCCGGTGCCCCTGGCGGCGTCGTAGCACGGGTCACCGCTGTTGGGCGAGTACACCGGCACGGTCAGCACGGAGTTCGCGGCCGGATCGCTGCCGTCCCCGCCGGGCAGGTGGTTGGCGCCGAAGTAGTACTGGACGCCGTCCGGCGTGGTGACGCGCCAGTACTCGCGGCCGTTGTAGTCGACGTCGCCCGCGCCCTTCGGCGCGCCCGTCAGCTGCTCGACCTTCGTCCCGTCGTCGTTGCTCAGGTGCCACACGCCGGTCTTGTCGTCGCGCACGATCGGGCCCGAGTGGCCGCTGAACGCGAGGGACGCGGTCTGGCCGCCCCAGCACTCGTCCCCGGAGCCGGTGATCCCGTCCTTGTCGCAGCCGCGGTAGGAGCGCTCGATGAAGCCGGGCTCGTAGTTCCAGCCGTCACCGACCCAGGAGGGCTGCGCGTTCGACGCGGAGGTCTTGCCGTCCACGTCCGCCGAGTTGTAGCTCAGATCGACGGTCGGCGCCGCGCCGCCGAGGGTCGGCGGCACCGCGATCGGGTAACTGTAGGAGAAACTGCCTGCGTTGGAGCCGCCCGCCCACGCGGCGGACAGGGACAGCGAGGTGGCCGTGTAGTTCCCGAGCGGGCCGGACGGCGAAGGCGCCGCCGCCAGGACGGTGGAGCCGCCGCCGGAGGTGTCGGTGACCGACGCCGGGGTGGCGGTGGTGGTGAACGAGGCCTTGACCGTGCCGCCGGCCTGTCCCGAACCCGGCTGCTTCGCATCCGGCTGCCCGGCCGTGGGCTTGGCGGGCAGCGTCACCTGCGCGGTGATCGTGCCGGAGCCGTCGCTGGTCGTGGTGACCGGCGTCTGGGTGCGGCACTCCGGCTTGTCCGGCGTGGTCAGCGCGCAGCCCGGCAGGGCGACCAGCGCCGCCCGGTCCGACCAGCCGCCCGCCTGCAGCGCCTTCAGGTCCAGCGTCACCCGGGCCCCGCGGCCCGGGCCGCCCGCGGCCTGCGCCTCGGCGTCGGTGAGCGCCACCAGCGGCCCGGCGACGCCCGCCGCCCGGCCCTTGTCCCGGTCGGTCACCTGGACGGTGACCGAATGCGCCGCCTCCGTCTGCGCGTTGCCGGGCGCGACCCGGACGGCCAGGTCCCCGGCCTTCGTCCCGTTCTGCCCGCCCGAGGCGGGCGAGGCACCGCCGGTCGCCTTGCGCGCGGCCTCCGCCTCGGCGCCGTCCGCGCCCAGCGTGACCGTCGCCGTACCGGTCACCACCGGCGCCGCCGCCTCCGGCTTCCACACCGCCTTCGCCGGAACCGACGCGGCCCCCGGCGGCTTCGCGTCATGCCCCTGGACGGGCGTGGTCGCCGCCCCCAGCGGGGTGTGCGGCGGAGTCCACACCTTGTCCCCGGGCTCCGGATACGTCCACGCCGACGCCGGCGGCGCCACCAGAGCGGACACCGTCAGCGCCAGCACGGCGCCGTACAGCACCGAGCGTGGTCGTGTCCCGCCGGAGCCTCCTCCCGCCCCTGACGTCCGATTTCGGGCATGCCAAACGCCCACGGCAGTTCCTCCCCGTGAAAAGTGAAAGTGACTAAACCTCAAAGTCGCACAGCGGCGCCGATGTTGAGCCAGAAGATAGGTGAGGCCCGAAGCGCTGCGACAGGCAGTTCCGCCACGCACCGATGTTGTTTGCGAAGACTTGACCGATCGGGTGGGAACCATTCCGGATATGTCCCGGTAATGCGGCTCCGGGCCGTCGAACTCCTTGCGCGGGCCCGGTCGTTCCCCTCCGAACGTCCTGCCGGTCGGGCCCGCGGCGCCGGGGAGGGGGAGCGGGGCCGACCGGGGCGGCCGGGGCGGGCCGGGTCGGCGAGGCCCCTTGCTTCGTGAGCGACGCACGCAAAGTTGTCTGGTCAAGTTCGGCCGGCGTTCGTGCAGGAGGTCTTCCGCAGGACCGCGCCGACCGGATACCTATGTCCCCGCTCATGGTGCTCGGCCATGACACCCACCCTCACCAACGGGACGAGGTATACCCCATGCGACTGCGCTGGAGCCCCCTGCGCGGGCTGCTCGCCACCCTTCCGCTCGTCGGCGCACTGGTCGTCGCCGCGCCCGCCCCCGCCCAGGCGGCGGGGAGCAGCGGCAACCTGATCGTCAACGGCGACGCGGAGGCCGGCGGCTACTGCACCGGCGACTGGAGCGCCGCCACCACCGTCCCCGGCTGGACGGTCCAGGCCGGCGGCGTCAACGTGATGTGCCACTCGGTCGCCTCCTTCGGTCTGCCCGGCGACGGCCGGACACCCGGCAAGGCCTTCTTCGGCCCGGGCAACTTCGGCGACGGCGCGATGGCGCAGACCGTCGACGTCTCCTCGGCGGCCACGGCGATCGACGGCGGCGGGGTGCACTACAACCTGGCCGGCTGGCTGGGCGGTTGGACCACCTACGGCGGCTACGTCGCGGTCGGCCTGCACTTCCAGGACGCGAACGGCGCCCCGGTCGGCGCGACCGCCAAGCTGCCGACCGTCTCCGCGACCGACCGGGGCCTGAGTACCGAGTTCCTCTCCCGCAGCGCCACCGGGGCCGTCCCGGCCGGGACGCGGTCGATCCAGGTCGAGGTGCAGTTCCTGTCCACGTCGAACGAGACCGGGTACCTCGACAACCTCTCGCTGACCCTCGACACCCCGGTCGCCGCCCCCGCGCCGGTCGCCCCGCCCGCCTCCCAAGTGCCGGGCTACGACCACGTGTTCACGGTCATGATGGAGAACACCGACTACACCCAGATCATGAACGACCCGGCGGACACGCCGTACATCCACGGCCTGATGTCCCAGGGCGCCACCCTGACCGACGCGCACGCGGTCTACCACCCGAGCGACGAGAACTACCTGGCCGTCGCCGGCGGCGACACCTACACCAAGGGCGCCACCTACTGGCCCAACATCAACTCCCCGCAGCGCAACCTCGGCGACACCATCGAGGCGGCCGGCAAGAGCTGGAAGGCCTACGAACAGGGCATGGGCACGCCCTGCAACACCACCAAGACCTACGACAGCTACTACATGCCCGACGACGCGCCGTTCATCAACTACACCGACATCAGCGGCGATCCGGCCCGCTGCGCGGCGCACCTGTTCGACACCTCGCAGCTGACGACCGACCTGCGGTCGGCGGCCACCACGCCGAACTTCTCCTGGATCGCCGCCGACGACTACTACGACGGCGAGGCCTCCGGCAACGGCAGCGCCGCCAGCCTCAAGGTGCAGGACGGCTGGCTGAAGCAGACCCTGGCCCCGGTGCTGTCCTCCCCGGCCTGGACGCAGGAGCGCTCGCTGCTCGTCCTGACCTGGGACGAGAGCCAGAACGAGGGGTACGACCACGTCGCCACCGTCGTCCTCGGCTCGCAGGGCACCGTCCCGGCCGGGACCAGCAGCCCGCTGCACTACGACCACTACGGCATCGGCCGCACCATCGAGGCGTCCCTCGGCCTGCCGGGGCTGACCGCCAACGACACGTACGCCACTCCGCTGAACGCCGCCTTCGCACCGGCCACGGCGACCGGGCCGACGCTGACCGGCGACCTGAACGCGGTCGCGAACGGCGGCAACGTCACCCTGCGCTACACCCTGCCGAACGCCGCCCAGGCCGGGGCGAAGAACTGGGTCGGCCTCTACCCGGCGGGGGTCACCCCGGGTTCCCAGTCCTCCTCGGCCTGGTCCTACACGCCGAACCAGAGCGGCGCGGTCACCTTCTCCACGGGCAAGCTGAGCGGCCCGGGCCGCTACGACGCGTACTACCTCGCCAACGACGGCTACACGGTGCTGGCAGGCCCGTTCCGGCTGACCGTCGGCTGACGACGGCGGAGCCCGGCGGGGGGGGGGCGGCCCCCCCGGGGGGCCCCCCCGGGGGCGGGGGCCGCCCCCCCCCCCGGCGGCGGGCGGGGGGGGCGGGGGGGGGGGGGGGGGGGGGGGGGGGGGGGCGGGGGGGGGGGCGGGGGCGCCCCCCCCCCCCGCGCCCCCGGGGGGGGCCCCCCCGCCCCCCCCCGGCACCGACCTGGGCCCGCTGATCACCGCGGAGGCCAAGGCGCGGGTGGCGGCGGCCTGTGCGCGCGGACTGGCCCAG